>JAJBUA010000066.1 GCA_020860565.1 Clostridiales bacterium | reverse complement strand
ATAAAACTCCTTGAAAATTTCGGTAATCTATGTTAGTATATTTTTGTTATGCCGGTGTGGCGGAATGGCAGACGCATCAGACTCAAAATCTGACGGTGGCAACATCGTGTCGGTTCGAGTCCGACCACCGGCATTCCTTGGCAGGGGTAAAAATTCCGGAAGTTTATGCGGTTACGCATAGATTTCCGGAATTTTTTCTCCTGTATTTTAAAACACCTTCTCAATTCTAATTCTTCTGCAAAAGCACATAAGGCAGCCGGGGCAGATCATACTTGATCAACTGATCTTCCGGGAAATCCATCTCTTCCAGAAGTGCAAGCGCTGCGTCAAAATGTCCGATCTCATAACAGATGTGGCTGTCCGTTCCCATCAGGATCATTGTTTTATATTTTTTGCAGGCTTCCAGGATCCGCCGGCTGTTTTTTGGTCCTTCTTTCCTGCTCGAAAGCGGATTTAAGGAACCGTTATTCAGCTCAATCGCCGTATGATATTCCACAGCCGCAGCCGCCAGCTCATCCGCATCGACCGGATACCGGCTGTCATCCGGATGTCCGATCACCGTCACCATGGGATTTTTCATCGCGCCGATCAGTGCGGCCGTATTTCCGGCTGTTCCCAGATCTTTGATACAGGGCGTATGCAAACTGGCTATGATATAATCCATCTTGCCAAGAATCGGCTCTTCCACATCAATACTGCCCTTCTCATCATAGATATTCGCTTCGATCCCATTGTAAAGCCGGACTCCGTCTACTTCTTTCGGTATCACCTTAAAATTCTGAAAATAAAGGAGCGGGGCAGTTCCGGGCATCATCCTCGCGTGTTCACTGGTTCCCAGGACCTTCAGCCCGGCCCGTTTCGCCTCCTCGATATTTTCTTTCAGCGTGCTGTAAGCATGACCGCTCGCAAGGGTGTGCGTGTGCATATCAATCAACGGTTTTCTTTGCATCTTTAACTGACCTTCTTTCTCAGGTATATGGTTTCCCCTTCACAGTACAGGCGTTCCTGCCCGGTATAGACCTTGTAGAAATCATCTCCCGACTGTACCGTATAGTGGATTTCTCTTCCATTATACTGCCGATTTACAATATTTCCACAAATTCCTCCTTTTTCCCTGAAAATTTCAAATTCTTCAGGACGAATCGGACAGATTCCCTTCAGCAGAAATTCTTCAGCCGCCGGTTCTGCAGAAAAAACCACATCCTGATCCCTGACATGGAACTCATTCCCGTTCCATTTTCCCCGGACCAGATTGCATTTACTCACAAAGGTTGCCGCAAATTCCGTCTGCGGTGAGCAATATACTTCTCTCGGCGTACCAAGCTGCTCGATCTTTCCCTCTTTCATGATCAGAATGCGGTCTGCCATTGCCAGAGCCTCGCTCTGGTCATGAGTAACATAAATGATCGTTGCCCCCGTCAGTTTATGGATGTTCTGAATCTCCTGGCGCATATTGATCTTCAGTTCTGCGTCCAATGCGCTGAGCGGCTCATCCATCAGAAGAATCGATGGCTTTGCGACAATCGCCCGCGCCAGTGCAACACGCTGCTTCTGTCCGCCGGAGAGTTCTCCCGGATACCTCTTTTCAAGACCGGCAAGGCCGACTGTTGTGATCGCCTGATCGGCGGCTTCCTGCTTCTCTTTTTTACTCATTGTGCATCTGCGGCTGTTTAAGGGGAACTGCACATGCTCCCGCACTGTCATATGCGGCCAGAGCGCAAAGGACTGGAATACCATGCCGATATTTCTTTTTTCCACCGGGACATTCTCCTTCGGCGACGAGAGAATCCCTCCGCCTCTTTTTACACTTCCCTCTGTGGGAGTTTCAAAGCCGCCGACGATCCGCAGAAGCGTTGTTTTCCCACATCCGGACGGTCCCAGAATCGCGAGAAATTCTCCGTCCTGAATCTCCAGTGACACATTGTTTAAAGCAGTAAAATCACCAAATTTTTTTGTCACATGTTCTATGCTAAGACTCATTTTCCCCTCCTATATCGCTGCCTCTCCGGTATTCTTCACAGAGAATCCGGTTCCTGCTGCCTTCTGTGGGCGATTTTGCGGCTTTCCGGTATCCTCCGCCCTCCGGATCAGAGAGATGGAGGAATATCCCAGTACCACCAGACATACGATAACCGCTGACAATGCCGCCGCGCGGCTGTAATCCCCTCCCTGCTGCAGATTGAAGATCGTCAGCCCGATCGTTTTTGTCCCCGCAGAGGCCAGCATCGAAGAGAGAGTCAGTTCCGTCATGGAAGACACAAAGATCAGAAAGGCACTCGAAAGAATCTGCTTCATCATCATCGGAATCAGAATTCTTCCCCAGATCGTTGCTTTCCCGGCTCCAAAGATCCGTCCTGCCTCTTCCAGTGCCGGTTCTACCGACAGCATCGCGGTCGTACTCCCCTTAATCTGAAGAACCAGATATCTTGTCGCATAAGCAATGATCAGGATTTTGATCGTTCCATAGACGCCCGGAACAATTGTCCAGTGAAAAATCATCGCCAGCGCAAGAACGATGCCAGGCAGCGCATAAGTCAAAGACGCAACGGATTCAAACATTCGCGCCGCTTTCGAATTGCGCCGAACCTTCCAGTAAGCAGCCGCCGTTCCGATCACGATACAGATCACACATGTGACTGCAGCCAATGACAGGCTGTTTAAGAGTGCTTTTTTTACTCCGTCATTGGTAAATACAAATTCAAAGTTCTTCCATGTAAAGTTTTCCTGACGCAGCTTCATTCCATAATTTTTGCAGAATGCTGACAGGATCATCGAAATGACAGGAACCACAGTGAAACCGGCAAGAACCGCGAGACTTCCCCACTCCGTCAGACGACGCGCAGTCAGCGGAAGCTCGTAGCGGACCGAATCATCCTCTTTCACACTCTCCAGTCCGGAATTTTTGTGAATCAGCTTTCCCTGCAGCATGGTTCCCGTGATCGCAATCAAAGAGAGGATGACCGACAGTGCCGCCGCTACTGTAAACGCATTCGGGCCAAAACCGATCGCTTTTTCATAAATATAAGTACTCAGCACCGGGATCCCTGAGGAGATACCGAGAAATGCCGGAATGCTGAAATTATCAATTGATGCCAGAAACGCCAGCATACTGCCGCTCGCAATTGCCGGCATCACCTGCACCAGCGTGATTTTTCGCAGTGACTGCCACGGCGTATAGCCACAGGTCCGCGCCGCCCATTCCATATCCCTCGGAATTTTGCGAAGCATATTGACAACCAGCAGGTAAACCACAGGAATATTGCAAATCCCCATAACGAGAATGATTCCCGGCAATGTATAGATATCGATGACAGGCAGCCCCAGGCTGCTTAATACGGTATTCACCGTCCCTCTCTTCATCAGCAGACTGCTCCACGACAGGGTAATGATATAGGACGGAATGATATAGGGAGCCAGCACAAGCAGCTCGAGGAGCTGTTTTCTCTTTATATTGGTATATGCTACCAGAAACGCAAAAAAGCTGCCTGCCGCCACCGCAATTCCTGTGGAACCAATCGAAATGAGCAGTGTATTTTTAATTGCCTTTTCTGTCCTTGTCTCCTGCAATATCTCCTGATAATTTTGCAGGCTAAAGCCTCCGTCAGAAGTAACACTCATCTTCAGGAGGCTCACTACCGGCATAAGAAAGACAAAGAACACAGCAAGGAAAAAGATGGCACGGCCAAAATTTACTTTTACTTTCTCCGCCATAAAATACTCCGTGTTATTCAAACATCTTAGAGAATTCTTCTTTATCCGCTTCTCTTCCTGCAACCAGTTCTTCCATATCACAGCTTAAATTTGTGATCTCATCCGCCGCGCGTAAGCCCTCCGGCGCATCGATACCGGTTCTGACCGGTGTATAACCGATTTCCGCTGTAGCGATCTGGCCTTCTTCGGAAAGGATAAAATCAACAAAGGACCTGGCTTCTTCCTCATGAGCGGTTCCCTTGATGATGCCGATCGGTTCTGTTACACACAGAGATCCCTCCTCCGGATAGACAAATTCTACCGGAGCGCCGTCAGCTTTCGAACGGACTGCCATATAATCGACAAGGATACCCAGCCCCTTCTCGCCTGCTACGACCGCTGTCTGCACAGTTCCGTTTCCTTTATCTACCTTCACTCCGTTATCCTTCAGTCCCTGATAAAAATCCCACCCCAGACCGTCGGTTCTGGTAATCACGCTCAGATTATAGGAGGCTGCTCCGGAATACAGAGGACTTGGCATAATCAGTTCATCCTTATAAATATCCTTTGTCAGATCTGCCAGTGCTGCCGGGATCTCGTCAATCAGTTCCGTATTGACAACGATGCCCGTGGTGATCAGCTTGGTTCCGGTATAAGTATGCTCGCTGTCATAATAAGAACTGTCAATCCCCTCAAGCTCCGGAGATTCATAGCTCATCAGTAAATCCTGATTTTTCAGTTCCTCAAAGGTTCCTGCGTCCGACACCAGCAGAACATCCGCCAGAACGCTCCCGGTCTGCTTTTCCGCCAGAACCTTGCTGACTACCTCTTCAGTTCCGCTCCGGAAGATCTCCACCTTGACATCCGGAAAGCTTTTATTATAGGTTTCTACCAGTGCCTGAAGGGCTGCCTCCGGCTGAGAAGTCTAGATCCGCAGCGAGCCACTGACCGGCTTAGGGGCTTCTGTTTCTGCCGCCGACTCTGCTTCTGTCGCTGCTTCCTGACTGGTTTCCACAGCTGCTGCCGTAGTCGCCGCCTCCGTCTGCGCTGCCGTCGTTGCTGTCGTATCAGCTGAGCTGCATCCCATAAGCGCCAGCATAGCTGCCTCTGCCGCAATTACCATTTTATTTTTCATCACTTTTCTCCTTCAGATTTTGTAAAGATTGTATGGTCTTTTTATTTTTAACCAGAGCATGAAAAAGATTTCCCTCTTCATATCCTTCAATTACCATGGGAAGATTCCATTTCAAAAGCTCCGGATAAATTTCCTCAAAGCAAAAATCTCCGTCTGCCAGCGGAGTATGCAGCTTCTTTCCCTGCTTATTCGTCAGATGAACCTTGGAAACCCGCTTCATCGCGGCGATATTGCGAAAAAACTCTCTTTCACTCAGACAATGTGCCAGATCCACCGTATAGCTGAGCCGGTCATCCAGATCTCTTACCATGGATAACATTTCTCCGGGAGACGTCGCCATCTCCTTTGGAATATGCTCCATGAGCTCCATCGATACTTCAATTCCCCGACTGCAGGCATAATCTGTAAAATCATGGATACTTTCATAGGCCAGCTCTCTCTGTGCCGCACACTCATTCAGTGTGTATCTCGGAGGATGAACCGTTACTTCCCGCGCTCCCAGATCAGCAGCCAGATCAATCGAAGCCCGGATCTCTTCCAGCGAAGCATCCCGGATCCTTTTATTCAGGGACGCATAGTTCAGATCCCAGCTTTTGGCATGAATCAGGAAATCCAGCCCGGTCTCCTCTTTCAGCCGTTTCAGAAGTCCAAGATCCCAGTTTTTTGATTCTGCCTGCTGCGCCCAGAGCTCGATGCCGGCAAAACCATTGCGATATGCCATATCTGTTATCGTCCGCACATCTGCATCCCACATCAATGTCGATGAAAAATAAAATCTGTCCATTTCTTCCTCCCAACCTGCCCCATTATAAAAAAGCCTTGTAAAATCTGAAACCACATTTATGAAAAACAAAGGTTAAATCTTGTAAGATATTTTCTTCCAAAAATTCAGACATTTTTCACCACTTTTCGCCGCTTATCAAGTATAATAAAAAAGGCTGCGGAGCTGTTTCGCGGTATCAACAGGGAAATTATGTTATACGAAATGGAAACGGAAGAAGGAGATTGTTATGAAAAAATTCAGAAAATGGTCAGTCATTCTTGTCTTAACACTTTCAGCGGTATGTCTGTTAAATGGCTGTAAGAAAAAAAATTCCGATTCTTCGGAGACGAGTGTCTCATCGCCCACTACGCAGGCGGCAACAGAGACGGCGGCAGCCGCTTCCGAAACCACAGCTGCCGCAGATACGGCCGCGCCCTCAATCGTCATCGACGCCGGCTACAGCTTCCAGAGCAGCACTTCCGGAAAAAGCTCTGTACAGTATCCCGTTCTCGACGACGCCAGCGATGCGGTCAACGAACTGATTCAGAAAAATGCCCAGTCAATACTGGACGCCTACGAACTGGCCGATGATGACACACTGACGATGACTTCCGAGGTCCTTGCACAGGATAAGAGCCGTGTCACTGTCATCTATCAGGGAACTGTAACCAAAAAAGGTGCCGAAACCGTCAATATCTTCTGCAGCAATACTGTCGACCTCAATAAAGCGACAAATATTACTCTGAATGACTTCGCAGACGCCTATACCCTGGCCGGTTATGTGCTTTCCGATGACTGCTACTTTACCAACCTCGATGAATCTCTGTCATCTTCCACCAAATCGGAACTGATGAAGGAAAAGAACAGTCTGTCGATCTCGCAGTATACCAGCCTTTTCGAGGAAGCGGATTTTCCGGTCAGTATCGATCCCAACACACTCTATCCCGGCAGCTTCAGCTTTGAGAAAGACGGGGTGATCTATTTTACAATTCCGGTTTCGCATGAGCTCGGAGACTACGCGATGGTTACCTACGCTCCGGAGACGAAATAATTAAAATGATTAAAAAAATTCACTGACAGATTTCCATATCGTCAGTGAATTTTTTTCAGAAAATAAACATCATCTACTCTCTCCCGGCAACCTCTCCCTGCTTCTTATAGATCGACTTTGCGTCCACACATCCTCTCACGCTGGAAAGCGGATACACGATACTCTCTTTGCCGATCATCGTTCCCGGATTTAACACTGACCCGCAGCCGATCTCCACACCATCGCCGAGCATCGCGCCGATCTTCTTTAAACCAGTCTCAATATCGCCATCCTCTGCATGGATAAGCACCAGTTTTTTATCGGATTTCACATTGGATGTGATGGAACCGGCACCCATATGCGCGCGATAGCCAAGAATCGAATCGCCGACATAGTTATAATGCGGTACCTGCACATAATCAAACAGGATTACATTTTTAAGCTCGGTCGAATTGCCGACCACTGCGTTCGCTCCGACAATCACCTTTCCGCGGATATAGGCACAGTGCCGAATCTCCGCGCAGGGACCGATAATCACCGGTGCAATGATGCCCGCGGTCGGCGCAATCTTGGCTGTCTTATGAATCCAGATACCCTCATGCGGATTGACATACTCCCCCTTAGGCAGCTTTGCACCCAGCTCATAAATAAATTCACTGATATGCGGGAGTACCTCCCACGGATACACATACTGCTCCAGGAGCGGCCTGGCCATCGTATGCTCCAGGCTGAATAAATCGCTGACCTTCATCTGTGACTGTTTCATAATCGTTATTCTCCTTTTTTCGATTTTATATAATACTTCCTGACCTGGTTAAAGGACTCCTGAAGTCCCGGCTCATTATGCAGCTGCATCACCTGAGCCGTCCTCTGCCGGACAAAACGCTCCAGTTTTTCCATATATTCTTCCGGGGTAATGCTCCCCTCTGCCACATAGGTCAGCCCCTTCTCCCAGCTCGCGGTAAGATCCGGATTGAGCATCTGCTTCATCGAAGAGAAAACCGTCTCGTAAATCAGCTCTCCCAGAAGCGTCGGCGTGATGACCTGCGTCTTCTTATTCAGAGCCAGATACTTGATATTGACCAGTTTTTTCAGAATCTCCGCTCTCGTGGCGGAGGTTCCGATCCCGCTGCCTCTGATCTGCGCGCGCAGTTCCTCATCCTCAATCAGCTGACCGGCATTCTCCGTCGCAAGGATCATGGAACCGGAAGTATAACGTTTGGGAGGCGTCGTTTCCCCTTCTTTCACAGTGAAAGAACGGATTCCAAACTCCATACCCTTCTTTAATCCGTCCAACAGCGCAGGCAGCGCCGGGTCCTCCGCAACATCCGCATCCTTTTTCCCGCCAACAGCCGCAACCTTCAGATAACCCGGTTCCTTCAGAATCTTAAAATTCGCGAAGAAATGCTCCTTCCCACAAACCAGCTCCAGCGCAAATTTCTGATAAACGGCCGCCGGATAAAAAACACTTAAAAACCGCCTTCCGATCAGCTCATAAACCTTGAACGACAATGGCGAGAGCGAACGCAGGGTCCCAAGTCCCTGGCCGGTAGGAATAATCGCATAGTGATCCGTAATCTGCTTATCATTGACATATCGGCTCTTTGCGACCTTTTTCCACGCATCCTGTCCCAGCACCTCCGCCGCAAATCCGGCAAGCGGTTCAAACCCCTTCAGCCCGCCGATATTTTTCCCGATCTCCTTTGCAACCGCCGAAGACAGTACCCTGGCGTCTGTACGGGGATAAGTAACCAGCTTCTTTTCATAGAGCTCCTGCACTACCTTTAACGTCTCATCCGGACTGATCTTAAACATCCGGGAACAGTCATTCTGAAGCTCTGCCAGATTATATAATAAAGGCGGCGCCTTTGTCTCCTTCTTTTTCTCAATCCGGTTCAGGACAGCATGAAATGGTTCCGTCTTCTGCAGCTTTGCAATCAGTTCCTCCGCATGTCTGCGTTCCCGAAACCCATTTTCTTTATAAAGATAAGGCGACTGGTAATATTCCGATCCCTCGACGCTCTTCCACTCGCCATCCAGTCCGGAACCCTCCCTCTCAAAATTGCCGATCACCCGGTAAAATGGTGTTTTTACAAAATCCCGGATCTCCCGCTCTCTCCGCACCGTCATTCCCAGCACACAGGTCATAACTCTGCCGATCGAAATCACCGTGCGGTCCTTGGCCAGATAACGGGAAATCGTCGGCCCGTATTTCAACGTCATCAGACGGGAAAAATTAATCCCCATCAGATAATCTTCCTTCGCACGAAGATAGGCCGAGGCCGCCAGATTGTCATATTCCCGCCAGTCCTTTGCCTCACGGATCCCTCGCAGGATCTCCTCCTCCGTCTGCGAATCAATCCAGACCCGCCGACGTACCTTTTGCGGATCCACACCAGCCATCTGATCTACCAGACGATAAATATACTCCCCCTCACGTCCGGAGTCCGTGCAGATATAGATCGTATCAATATCCGAACGGGTCAGCAGCTTCTTCACGATCCCAAACTGCTTCGAAACCGAACCGATTACCTCATAGCGAAACTCCTTTGGCAGAAATGGCAAAGTCTGAAGGCTCCACCTCTTAAGCCGCGGATCATAGACCTCCGGATAACTCATCGTAACCAGATGTCCCACACACCAGGTCACCACAGCAGTATCCGATTCCACATACCCATCCCCACGGCGCCCCGAGATCCCAAGCGCCGCCGCAAACTGCTGCGCCACACTGGGTTTCTCCGCAATATATAAAGGCTTCCCCATATAGTATGGATTCCTTTCATCTTAAATTACATTCAGGCAACAAAACAAACTTTAGTATACCACAGACAGAAAGAAAAAGGCAGACTAAAATTCATTTTGGTCTGTCTTTCATCTGCTTTTCTCTAAAATATAATTTAGAATACCTATAATAAAGCTCCGCCAATTAACCAGTCTCTGAGAGGAACGGACCGCCATCACACCCCCGGCAGCCTTATCTCGCCAGCCTTATCTCGCCAGCATCATCCGGTCATTCGCGAACTCCTCGCCGCTGACCTCCTCAAACTTACGCAGAAGGTCGTCCACCGTCAGATTCTTCTTTTCTTCCCCCGCCACATCATAAATGATCACACCCTCATGCATCATAATCAGCCGATTTCCCATCTGAATCGCGTCCTTCATGTTATGAGTGACCATCAGCGCAGTCAGATTCTGCTCCTGAACAATCTCATTCGTCAGATCCAGCACCTTCCTCGCCGTCTTGGGATCCAGCGCCGCCGTATGCTCATCCAGCAGCAGCAGCTTCGGCTTCTTCAATGTTGACATCAGCAATGTCAGCGCCTGCCTCTGCCCGCCGGACAAAAGACCCACCTTACTTGTCATCCGTGTCTGAAGTCCTAATCCCAGCCTCGAAAGCTGTTCTTCATAAAACTTCCGTTCCTTCGCCGTAATACCGGCCCGGAGTGTTCTCCTGCCTCCGCGCCGAAAAGCAAGCGCGAGATTTTCTTCGATCCCCATTGTGGCTGCCGTGCCCGTCATCGGATCCTGAAAAACCCTGCCCAGAAAAGCCGCCCGCTTATATTCCGGAAGCCGCGTAATATCCTTACCATCGATCAGGATCTGCCCCTCATCAACCGGCCACACACCGGAAATTGCATTCAGAAACGTAGACTTACCGGCGCCATTGCCGCCGATAATTGTACAGAAATCTCCATCATTCAGCACGATATTGACACCGCGAAGAGCCTGCTTCTCATTTACTGTCCCCTTATTGAAAGTCTTTTTGATATTCTTTGCTTCCAGCATCAGCGCTTCCCTCCTAACCCATCGAGATATCGGGATTTCCAGGTCGGAATCGCCAGGAAGATCGCCACAACGACTGCCGATAAAAGCTTTAACAGATCAGTATCAATACCCATCCAGATTACTACCTGCAGCACCAGATAATAAATAATCGAACCAAGCGCCACTGCCAGCAGCGTTAACCCAAAATTATGGAAAATCCGGCCAAAAACTGCCTCACCGATAATCACGGCTGCCAGTCCGATGACGATCGCACCGCGGCCCATATTGACGTCTGCAAATCCCTGATACTGAGCAAGCAGCGCACCGGAAAATGCTACCAGGCCGTTGGACAGCATCAGCCCCAGTACCCGGTTAAAATCCGTATTGATTCCCTGAGCCCTGGCCATGCGGTCGTTGCATCCGGTCGCCCGCAGTGAGCACCCGAGCTCCGTGCCGAAAAACCAGTACAGCACAACAATCAGACAGAGAATAATCACCGCGACAAGAAAAATCGTATTTTTAAAGAGGGATACTCCCTTAATAAAACGCAGAGAAATCAGCAGATCATATTTATCCACATTGATCGCCTGATTGGCTTTTCCCATCGTCTTTAAATTAATCGAATACAGGCCAAGCTGTGTCAGGATACCGGCAAGAATCGCCGGTATCCCCATAAAAGTCTGTAAAAAGCCGGTTACAAAACCGGCGATCATGCCGGCAATCAGCGCACCCAGCATCGCCACCCACACATTCTGCCCGGACAGCATCAGCATGATGCATACCGCGCCTCCTGTGCCGAGAGTCCCATCCACGGACAGATCCGCGATATCCAGAATGCGATACGTGATATAAACTCCGATCGCCATGATCCCCCAAATCAAACCCTGTGCTACCGCACCGGGCAGAGCATTCAGCAAACTTGTCATTCTTACTCCTCAATCACAACATAATCATCCGGAATCTCAACACCGAGAGCTTCGCAGATCGCAGCGTTATACTTCTTGGTAAACTGAGGCGCATACTCGATCGGCATCTCTTCAACTTTGGACTCACCGGTCAGAATCTTCGCCGCCATCTTACCGGTTGCTACGCCAAGATCATAATAGCTGATAGAAAGAGTCGCCACGCCGCAGCCTGAGCAGATACCTTCCTCACCCGCAATCACCGGAACACCCGCCGGCTGACAGATATTATTCACAATCTCCGTGTTGGCCGCAACTGTATTGTCGGTCGGAACATAGATAACATCTGACTCCGAAGCAGCCTTCGTACAGATCGTGGACAGATCATTCGAATCCGAAAAAGCGTAATACTCACAGGTATAGCCCAACTCCTCCAGAGCAACCTTCACCGTATCCACCTGATACTGGGAATTTGCTTCCGCAGAACAATACAGCAACCCCACCTTCTCGGCATCCGGGAACAGTTCATGCAGCATAGCCGCCTGCTCGGTAAGCGGTGCCAGATCAGAAGTACCGGAAATATTGGTTCCTACCAGACCGTCAAAATCATCAATTCCCAGCGCCACGCCATATTCGGTAACCGAAGTTCCCAGAACCGGGATCTCATTGGTACCGGCCTGGGCCGCCTGCAGCGCCGGAGTCGCATTCGCCATGATCAGATCCACATCTGCGGATACAAAGCTGTTGATGATCGTCGAACAGGTATTGGAATCGCCCTGTGCGTTCTGCTCATCAAACTCCACCGCATCGCCCAGTTCCTCCGTCAGCGCATCACGAAATCCCTGCGTCGCCGCATCCAGTGCGTCATGCTGCACCAGCTGACAGATACCAACCTTGTAAGTCACATCAGAAGCTGCCTCTGCTTCTGCTTCGGTCTCTGCTTCTGCTTCGGATTCCGCGGCAGTCTCAACCTCTGTTGCTGCCTCCGTTGCGGCCGCGGTCGTCTCAGTTGAGCCCGATGAACTTCCGCAGGCTGTCATCATCACCATAGAAACGGCAAGCGCCGCACATACAAATTGTTTTTTCATAAACGAATGTCCTCCTTATATCCCCGCAAGCGGGTTTTTTCAAAAGTTGCATTAACTATACAACTTTTTCTTATTCAAGTCAATTTTAATACTTCAATTTATAATAATTTAAAGTATTAAAGGCTGCAAACGTTTACACGGGATACGAATCACGAAAAGAAAGAGGTCCTGTCATACAGCCAACAGAACCTCTTCGTCTTTTGATATATGTACTTTTATTCTTTATAAATATTACACTTTGCCGGCACAAGCGCCTCACCAAGCACTTCTTTGATATATTCCTGTAACGGTTCTTCCCTGATCGTACCGTCTCCATAGATATCCGCACACAGGATCAGCTGGTTTGCATCTGAGTAACTGACATACGCCTCCGCGCGCTTAATGCCGCCATACTCGAGCAAAGCACACTCCAGCTTGTTCAGATCCAGGAAATCACGGCCACGCACGCTCTCGCGTATCACCGTGCGGCCGGCATTCTCAAGGATCTCGATATTTCCGTTCGGCAGAATGCGCGCCGTACGGCCGGTCTGGTAAAGAATACCCTCGCCATAAGGATTCGTAATCTTATCCACCCAGCCGGTAGCCGGATGATCCAGGATAAAGAGTTCTCCCCAGGCACCAAACGGCTGTTTGCGATAGTCCTTATTAAAGACATACACCTTGATCGGTTCGTCCGCTCCGGCATCGGCGATCAGATCATGATTAGCCTCCGCATTCAGACGACCCGCTGTGGTCACATAATGAAGCGGATATACCGTAATCGGCAGATGCTCCTTCAGCCGGCGTACCGAACTTTCCTCCAGCATCGCCTCCACAATCGTCTCATAGCAGATCATAAAGATCTTGAGCTGCTCCGCGTCAAAGCGATTCTCCCAATAACGGAGTTCATAATAGTACCCCTGCTTATCTGACATTACCATCAGATGGAACGGCAGCGAATCCAGCTGAATCTTCTGACGCTCTGCCGGCGCTCCGCCGATCTCATCAATATTCAGAATGTCACCCTGATACTGGAAGAACATCTCATCTGCATGCAGGGTAGAGATATGGCACTGCATGGTCTCCATAATCTGTCTGCCGCTCCGCTTCAGAAGCTGCGGCACCGTCTCATGATGGATCCTGGTATATCGATAAAAATACGTCAGGAAAAGCGGTCCCGCCAGGCGGTTCCAGCGGCTGTCTGTACGTCCGCTGTGGATGCTGGTGCTGATCGTATCGTCCTCATTACTGAAAATGCCGATACAATAGTTAAATGCCGTCAGGAACATGACATTTTCCGATACACCATACTTTTTACAGAATGCAAGCACATCCCGCTTATTCAGACCGGAAAATCTCTTATGTACCGCCGCGTTACGCCCATTCTTGAGATCATAACTGTTTTTCAGCGTCAGGATCGATTTCTTAATGCGGAAATCCTTCATCAGATTCGCAAAATATTCAATATTCCTCTGTCGCTCACCGGTCGACTCTCTGGCTTTCTCATCCAGGATATACTCATAATACGTATAATCCTGCTTTTTGACCTCTTTGCCCATATAAAGCGCATTCAGATCCTCAAAGAGTACATTCATCGTCATCCCGTCGCCGATAATGTGCGCAACATCAAAATACAGATAATTCGCCGAATCAGTCTGATAGATCCCGATATGGTACAGCGGCTCATTGTCCTTATATAAGAAAGGTTTTAAGAGCGTCTTTCTCTCTTTTGCCCAGTCGGCATCGCTCATCCGCGTAATCGGGATCTCCACGCGGACTTCATCATGACGGAAGTTCTTATAAACTCCGTCTTCCTTCTGAATGATATCCTTTAATTCCGGATGCACGTCAAAGAGGTCGCTGATCGACACACTCAGATGCTCCAGATCTACCGACGGATCCAGTTTAAAGAAAAACGGCAGGTTTGCAGTCGTATTGCCATACATCACATAGGCAAAATAGGTCTGTAGTCCGGTCAGCGGATAGACGTCCTGTTTCGTATAGTCAACCTCCGGTTTATCCTGGCTGCTCTGGATAAAGACTTCCAGCTTTTCCACGCTTGCATTGTCCATCAGCTCTGCCAGAGTGATCGTCGCGTTCAGCTGGTCATGCAGATCGCCGATCAGAAGTACGCTGCCCATCGAGTCCAGTCCTGCCGCATAGAGATCGGTATCGATGCCAAAGCGTGCATGCCCAAGCACACCCTCCACACACTGATAGATCCTGGTCTGAAGCTCCGTCTCCGGCTTTTTCACCTTCGCGAGTTCTTCCTCTTCCTTCTTCTTCTGCGTGAAATACTGGCTGCGGATAATCTTTTTTGAAGAAGTCTTTTCAAACGGGACATCACGCAGACGCACTTTCATAATACGCTTATAGGTTGGAAGACCTTCATTATGTCTGCCGACAATCTCATTGATCACTCCCGGAATGTCCTGAATGCCGGCTGCCTGCGCATATTTGTTGTTCGGATAGATTTCTGCTGTAATCTGGTCATCCTCGCCGAACACCAGAATTTCCTCCACAAGCTGATCATCGGTAAAGAGATTCTCAATCTCCTCCGGGGCGACATTCTCTCCATTGCTCATAATGATCAGATTCTTTTTCCGTCCGGTCAGATACAGGAAATTCTCGTCGTCCACATACCCCAGATCTCCGGTGCAGAGCCATCCGTCCTCTGTGATCGCCTCAGCGGTCTTATCCGGTTCCTTGTAATATCCCATCATGACCGACGGACTTTTCACCTGAATCTCTCCGTCAACAATCCGTACCTCACAGCGATCAACAATCTTACCGACCGAAGCCACCTTATCCGGACGCTTCCAGTCGACTGCAGAGATAACCGGAGAGCACTCTGACATCCCATAGCCCTGCGCGATGGAAATACCCAGGCGCTGATAATTGGCTGCCAGCTCCGGTGTCAGATATCCGCCTCCGCAGATAATCCGGTGTAAATGACCTCCCAGCACCTCCGATCGAATCTCATTGATCGAGCGTTTCGGATCCTGCCTGCTCAAAAGCGCAATCCGGTTATAAAGAGATTTCGCCACCATCGGAACCATACGGATCGCAGACGGCTGGAATACCTGAATATGCGCCGCCAGCTGCGACATCTCTCCGTTTAAACAAACCGTCGCGCCGTACCGCATAACCGGAAGAACATCCCCATTAATACAGAATACATGATGAATCGGCAGAATGTTCAGATATACCTCATTCTTCGCGTATTCATCCGTATTGGAAAATGTATTGTCAATCAGGTTTCTCTGGGAAAGCATAACGCCCTTTCCTCTGCCGGTCGTCCCGGACGTAAAGAGAATCATCGCCAGATCATCCTCGCAGATCTCCGGCTCGACACTGCGTCCGATATAACCGGACATGATGTTGTCAAAGCATGGCACATGAAAACCATGCTGCATGGAAAAGACACCCCTGCAGTTCGGGCACTGCTCACGCATCCCCCGGACCAGAGCAAGATGCTTCCAGTCATAAAATAAAAGATCAATATCGGAGCGGTTCACACAGTCGGCAAATGTCTCTACATTCATCTGGATATCCAGAGGAACCACAACACCTCCCGCGGCCATCACGCCAAGCAGCATCACCAGATACTGGTGGCTGGCGCTTCCCATAAGTCCGATCTTGATCTTACGACCTGCCTTTTTACAGCAGTCTGTATACCATGCCATCATCGCCTTACATTCAAGGGCAAACTGCTGATAGGTTACATCAAATACAACCCCATTTGCTTCATACCGCAGATAGACTTTCTCCCGGTATTCCGCTTCCGCACGCGAGATCAGATCATAAACTGTCTTCGTGTTCTCGTACAATATCATTTTTCCTCTCCTCTTTCAAAAACGTGTTTTTCAACACTTGTCAGCAATCTGTTCAATCCGGCATTATAACATAGAACACGCCTTGATTCAAGGCGTGTTCAAGACAAGAAACAGTTAAGTTTTCATGATAATTTTGTTCAATTTATAACAATTCTGCCTGATTTTCCCGGTTTACACGCTCGATTACCTGCGGCAGACAACCTGTTCCGCTGTTTACCATCCGGTTCACCCGGCTAATTGTTGCCGTGCTTGCCTTCGTCTTCTCAAGGATATCCAGATACACCGTATTCTTTAATAACAGATCCGCCACTGCGTACCGCTGTTCCATCGCGGATATCTCCGTCGGCGAACACAGATCCTCAAAAAAACTCACGCATTCCTCCACGGATTCAAGTTTCAGGATTGCTTCATACATCTCCATTACATGTTCTTTCCGGACTCTTCTAGCCAATCTCATACCCTCCGTTCCATGACGTTCACATCTGCATCCAATAAAATCCAGTGAATCCACAGAACATCGTATCACTTTAAAGTTTAAAAGTAAACCAGATTTTAAAAGAATCCGCTCTTTCCTGTATAAATTAAGTCAGGATATTGACATTAATGGAATAACGTTTTATGTTTTTACAGGAGAATCTCTCCGTTGCTCTCAATAATCTCTTTATACCGATAATAAGAGTTCTTGATCTTTCTCTCCAACGTGCCATGTCCGTCATTGAAACGATCCACATACACGAAACCATAGCGTTTTCTCATTTCACCGGTACCCGCGGAAACCACGTCGATCGGACCCCAGTACAGATAGCCCATCACATCGCAGCCATCCAGAATCGCCTCATGGACATATTTCAGATGATCCTCTACATATTCCATGCGGAACGGATCGTCGATCTTTCCATTTTCATCCAGATTCTCATCCAGTCCGATTCCGTTCTCCACGATGAACATCGGCAGATGATAACGATCATAATAGGTATTCAGGACATAGCGGATGCCCTTCGGGTCAATCGGCCAGCACCACGGTTCCGGAGAACAGCCGGTCAGATAAGGATTGCTCTTACCGGTCAGTCCGCCCGTATCGCTGCCATTGGCAACTTCCTTGTCATAAGTAGCAGAACGATAATAGCTGAAGGAAATGAACTCCACCGGATAATCCTTAATCAGCTGCAGCCCTTCTTCTGTCATCACCGGCTCGCAATCATGCTCACGCCAGACTCTCTTGACATATCCGGGGATAATGCCCAGACAGTTCGGGTCCGCAAAATAGAAATTGGACATACGCTGTGCATCCAAAGCTCCCATCACATTATCCGGATCACAGTTGTATGGATACGTTGCGACACTGGAAGCTGTCATCATAATGCCGACCTTTGCATCGGGATCCAGTTCTCTGGCGGTCTTAACGGTCTCCGCGTTCGCAACCAGCAGGTTATAATAAGCCTGCCATTTATCCTTCTCCGTCGTAGAGCCGATCGGGTCTGACGGATCTGCCGGATGATCGATCGTCAATACGCCGCCGGCAACCAGAGGATTCTTTAAGAGGTTATTTACTTCATTGAAGGTCAGCCAGTATTTGACCTTGCCTTTATAACGGGTAAATACAGTGCGGCAATAATTGTTCCAGAACTGAATCATCTTCGGATTGCTCCACCCGCCATACTCTGTCACCAGATGAAGAGGTGTCTCATAATGACTGAGTGTGATCACCGGCTCCATGCCCAGTTCCAGCATCGTGTCAATCACATCGTCATAAAAAGCAAGTCCGGCCTCGTTCGGCGTATCTTCATCGCCGTTTGGAAAGATACGGCCCCAGGCAAAAGAGGTTCGGAAGCAGTTAAATCCCATACCTGCCATCAGCTTCAGATCTTCCTTATAACGATGATAAGCATCGATCCCCTCATGGCTCAGGTATTTCTTATTCGGATCCAGACACATCTCATACTTTTCCGTCTCCGGATTCCACTTGATCCCAGGATCCCGGGAAGAAATACCGACCAGCACGTCAGTTACGTTCGGCTGTTTGCCGTCTTCCAGCCAGGCACCCTCACACTGGTTCGCGGCTACCGCCCCGCCCCACAAAAAACCTTTTGGAAAACTCATACAATTAATCCTCCTGAATGAATATTGTTAGAACAATTTTAATCGATCTACAGAGCCTGTGTCAAGGAAGAAATGATTACTGAACTCACCTTAAGCATCTTTCCTGTCATAAGGCTTTACTTCGACGGACTCATGCTCAAAGTCCAGAAAGATCTGATAGGCATACTGATCATCACTGGTATCCCAGATCTCAACATAACGGGGAGTCACCTCGATGATGATCTCGGTATCTTCGTGGCTGTATTTGTTATAGCTCCCCCATAAATACTGCCGATATGCCTTTTCAAATCTCCGCTCCGGCTCGTCGACGACAAGACCGCAGTTTCGCGCGGTACCCTCGACCTGAACGCCGCTCCAGCAGAGCGCAACATTGGGATTCTGTAAAAGCTGTCTGGTCTTGCGGAAATTTTTATCGGTTTTAAACCAGATCTTTCCATCATAGAAAAGACAGCTGACGTTGCGGACCATCACATAATCATTAAGGCTTGAAGCCAGAGCCATGATTTTGTCCGTGCCAAGCTTGTCAAACATGAGAGCTACTGCGTCCGGAAAGCTTAGATTTTTGTCGACACTGAATTTCATTCGGGGTCTCCTTTTTGTTCATAGTATTGGCAGATTTACGCCCCTGAGAGGGAAGTCTATCCTCCGAGGACCGACGTAAAAAATGTTCTTTCCGGATGGACTTCCCTCTCAGGAGCTACTTATTTAACATATAACTACTCAGCAATTCATCGATCTTACAGTCTCAGCGCTTGATGTCATAATTCATATTCATCAGATTGCGGATCGTCTCCACATCGTCGGTGATATTGGCGTCGCCGTGGATCGTGTGCTTGATCACGCTGCTTGCCACCGCAAAGTTTATCATATCCATTGCGCGGTAATTGTGCATCATCGCGTAAATCAGTCCGCTCGCAAAAGCGTCGCCGCCGCCCACACGGTCAAGAATATTGAAGGTGAAAAGCTTGCTCTCGAAGGTATGTCCATCGTACCACATAAATGCCTTCAGGCTGTTCTCACTGCCGGAGTGAGCATAGCGGACATGGCGGGCAATACAACGAAGATTGGGATATTTGCTGATAAACGCCTGGAAGATCTCATCCTGCTGCTCATAGCTCGGCTGCAGCGGAACTCCATCCTTATAGTCTCCCCTGCTGTGATCCTCCTCATTTCTCCACAGATGATAAGGTTCGATACCAAAGAGAACGTCAATATACGGAAGACATTTAGTACAGTAATCCCGGGCCTCCTCCCAGCTCCAGAGCAGACTGCGGAAGTTGCCGTCAAAGCTGACCGTAAGCCCTTTCTCCTTTGCCTTCTTAATACATTCAAAGATAATATCAGCACAGCTCGGGCAAAGCGCCGGCGTGATGCCGGAAAGATGCAGCCAGTCAAAGCCGTCCAGCAGTGCATCCAGATCAACCTTTGAAAGATCATACTCTGTGATCGCACTGTGCTTGCGGTCATAAGTCACTTTACTGGCACGAATACCGTAGCCGGTCTCCAGATAATAGGTGCCGAGACGATGTGTCGGAACCTCTTCCGGTGTCGCAAGGATCATCGGCGTGCAGTGGACATCGTTGGAGCGAAGCCACCGGATCGCACTTTTGCCAAGCGAGTTATTTGGTACGACACTGAAAAAGGTGGAATCCACGCCAAGATTAGCGAGAGCCAATGCGATATTAGCCTCACTGCCGCCGTAGCTCGCCTCAAAGCTGGACGTCATACGGATCTTCTCATAGTTTGGCGGGGTAAGACGAAGCATCACTTCCCCTATCGTGATGAACTTCTGCGGGCTCACATTGCCGGTTAAAATCGGATTATGATGTTCCATAAGAAATACCTCCTGATCAGATAAGACAATCTGCCTGTAATAGTTGCATTTATTTTACCTTATTTGGACAAATGTTTCAATAAAAAGGTGCAAAAAATGTAAGAGTTTTCATAATAGCGCATTGCGTAAAAAACAGAGAGCAGTCAAACAACTGCTCTCCGTCATTTTCCTTCATTTCCTGTTCTGTTTGTGTCAGAATTTTATTCTTCACTCAGACAGTCCTTTACCCATTCAATAAAATTATCTGTCGAGCTGCCGGTTCGTTCTGCCATCGTATGACCCTCTCCCCAGATCGTTTCAAAATCAACTTCACAGCCTTCATAGCTCTGCAGCGCGAGCGCCAGATTCATTTCTGTACAGAGTGCGGTGTCTCCCTGATTGATGCCGGTACGGATCCGCCAGTATTTTGCCGGCTGTGCGGTACCAAATCCATCATAGTAATCACACAGATAATACATTGGATTATACATGTTGATCCGGTAATCCACCGTATTGCCGAGAGCGTCTGTCCTGGTAAGATCCTCTGCATAAGCCGCGCCATACGTCTCGTTATCCGCAAGCAGCTCCGCCATAATCGCGTCAAAATGCGCACCCTCTCCATCTGCGTAGCCAAAAAGTGTATTTTCGCCCTGCGCTTTATCCAGGTCATCGAATGCTCCTACATTTTTAGAAGCATTCTTGCAGTTTTTCACAAAGTCCTCAACGCTGGTTATCGTGGCCGTGTTGGAAGCACTGTCATAGCGGATCCACTCCCCGTCCGCATTCAGACTGTCAATATAATCCTGAACGGTCTCATACGTAACTGCCTCCTGTGATCCGCTTCCGGCATCATTTCTCATAATGCCGTCATTCTGCATCTGACCGTTTTCATCGACAAAACCACCCTGCAGATTGTCAGGGCCATTGCCGCCGGCCGCTTCACCTGCTGCCTCCGGGCCATTGCCGTCACCCGGCAGATTTCCCTCCGGACCACCTGCCTGCGGCATATCTCCCTCCGGCCTCTCACCTCTTTCCGGCATATTCTGCGCGTCTCCACGATCAGGCATATCGCCTTCCGGCCGGTTTCCGCCGTCATGGCCACCTTCTCCCCGCATACCGCCCATCTGACCGCCCATACCGCCCATCTGGCTTCCGCCCGATGTGTACGGGAATTCCGTATCCTCCAGGAAATGGTTCAGCGAACGTTCAATCTGAGACTTGATATAATCATAATAACTTCCCGCCTGGCAGATGCCATTCTCTGATTCTGTCAATGTGAGAATATTGCCTTCCTCATCTGTCAGCCCCAGTTCATTGATATAGGTTACAAAAGCCTCTGCCATACCGTCAGAAAGCGCCTGCATCTCTTCATCCAGATCCGTCCGGCTGATGCCCAGATTCCACTCATATGCCTCGTTGGCATAATCCAGATTGGTAATCGGACACCAGCACATGGATCCTGCCACCGCATCGCTGACGCCTTCTACAGCACCAATCGCCTCCAGATACGGAGTATAGAGGTCGCTGTCTCCCGTTGCGCCCATCAGCGCACTCTGTGCTCCGCCTCCGCTCATTCCGAACGTAAAAATCCGATCCATACTTCCGGGAATCCTGCTCTCATTGGAGCGGATATAGCGCACCGCAGCCTTCAGATCCGTCACACCGGAAGGAGCGCCGTGATCGCGGCCCCTGCAGCCTGCATTGACATAGATAAAACCGGCATCGGTATAATCCGCCGCACCGCTGACGTAGTCTGTCGGAGCTGACATCGCCGAATATCCCGGCGTATTCACCGGGATAACGATCGGTGCGGTCAACGCCGTAAAACCTTCCACCTGTGCCGTCTCATTTAACGTACAGGTATAGGTGCCGTCTCCATTATCAACCGCGTCCATATAAGCCCCCGGTACAAAGATTCCCAGAGTCTCATAAGTCTCATCCGCCGGCGTCTCACAATAGGAAATGCCAATCTGCCAGTACACATCATCGTCCTCCTGATACTGCCACCCGGCGTTATCAATCTGGCCAAATGCATTTCCGGCACGTTCCGTGCTCTCTGCTGTTTCCGTCTCTGCCTCCTGTGTGGTCTCCTCCCCGGCCGCCGATTCGGTCTGCGGCGCTTCGGTCTCTGCCGTCTTACTGCCGCCGGAACATCCGGCCAGAATCATTGCAGCCGTCACAGACACTGCCATCAGTCTTGCTCCTGTCTTTCTCTGCTTCATGGTGTCAATTTCCTCCTTGTACATTCTGTACATTATATGGTTCTCAAAGTTTCCTTTGATTACTCCTCAATAGAAAAATATATGCCTCGCCCGCAGGGCTTGTCGTTTTATAAGACGCACCTCTTATGAAATGATGTGATATCCGACAATTTACCCACATATGCTTCCGCCAGCCCTCGCATTCCCTCATAATCGGCAATATTCACCTGTTCACAGGTCAGGACGGTTCCCTCCCATTGATCCGTCATTCTGATTATCAATTCCTCTAAGCCCGTATTGTATCACCATATCAAATATTTTTACAGTCTCTTTCATAAAAAATTATAATTATATAAATTTCCAAATCCGCCCATGCACACAACAAAGAATGCGCCTTAGCGCATCCTGCCCGGAAGGCTTTTTATCTTATAGGACGAACTTTCCTATAAAATAGAAAAACGGGACATGCTCTTGCTGCACATCCCGGTTCTCATTCATTTACACTTTTTTAACTTACTCTGAAAACAGCGCCGTTGACAGATAGCGGTCTCCCGTATCCGGCAAAATAACGACGATTGTTTTGCCTTTATTTTCCGGCCGTCTGGCAAGTTCTACTGCCGCATATACGGCAGCTCCGGCAGAAATACCGACAAGAACGCCCTCTGCGCGTCCAACCTCACGTCCGAGGCGAAACGCATCGTCATTTTCCACCGCAATGATCTCGTCATAGATATGAGTATTCAGTACATCCGGCACAAAACCGGCTCCGATCCCCTGGATCTTATGTGCACCGGATTTACCCTGGCTCAGCACCGGCGAAGAAGCCGGCTCTACGGCTACCACCTTCACCTGCGGATTCTGAGATTTCAGATATTCTCCCACTCCGGTCAACGTACCTCCCGTACCCACACCGGCGACAAAAATATCCACTTTACCATCGGTATCCTCCCAGATCTCCGGACCGGTTGTTGCTCTGTGGACCGCCGGATTAGCCGGATTCACAAACTGCCCCGGAATAAAGCTGTCAGGGATCTCCTTCGCCAGTTCTTCTGCCTTTGCAATTGCCCCCGTCATGCCCTTCGCGCCGTCTGTCAGCACCAGCTCTGCGCCGTAAGCTTTCATCAGCTGTCTGCGCTCCACACTCATCGTCTCCGGCATCACGATGATAATACGGTAGCCTCTGGCCGCAGCCACAGACGCCAGCCCGATCCCTGTGTTGCCTGAAGTCGGCTCTATGATCACGGAACTCGATTTGAGCACTCCTCTCTGTTCCGCATCGTCGATCATCGCTTTTGCAATACGGTCTTTAATCGAGCCGGCCGGATTCAAATATTCCAGCTTTCCCAGAATCTTTGCCTCAAGGGCATATGTTTTCTCAAGGTTTGTCAGTTCCAGCAGCGGAGTGTGTCCGATTAACTGATCTGCCGATGTAAAAATTTTTCCCATAATAACTCCTCCCATTAAAATTTTTTGATCTGACCGGAGTATAACATTATATTCCTACTTTGTCAATAGGTTTATTGGGTTTTTACAGATATAGATCAAACAGATGGATTCAATCAATGAAGCATACGGAAGTCCCGTATGGTCTCATCTGCAATTTCCCTCAGCGCTTCCCAGCTCTCATTCGAACTCTCATCATAAATCCCGACTACATAAAATCCGGCGTTCACCGCTGTCTGCGCTGCAAAAAATGCATCCTCAAATACTGCCGTTTCTTCGGGAACCGAACCAAACCGGCGCGCTGCTTCCAGATAGATATCCGGCTGTTTCTTTCCTGCCCCCACCATTACACAGGACAGCAAAAATTCAAAACAGTCCAGTACGCCCAGACGTTCCAGACAAAGTCTTACCAGCGGCTCCGGCGTTGCGGACGCGACACACATACGTACCCCATCCTTGCGTAATTTCGTCAGATATTCTTCCACGCCTGGTTTTAACAGAATATCATTTTTATAGCGGACCTCAATCATCTCATACATCTCCTGAGCTACGCTCTCCGGCGTCCCCGGCAGGCCAAGCTCTTGAATGAAGAGGGAAGCGGACTCCCTCATCGTCATCGGAATAATTCGTTTAAATAATTCCGGTGTGATTGCTCCATAACCTTTGCTTTCCAGATAATCAGAAGACAGTCTTTTCCAGTATGGCATCGAGTCAATCAATGTCCCGTCCATATCAAAGATTGCATATTTTTTATTCATGTTCTACAGCCTCCTTTGCGAGTTCAAGCAGATGTGACGTTGCTGCTCCCGGATCGCCGGCGGCAAAGATTGCTGATACCACAGCTGCTCCCGCCACCCCGCTTCCCTTCAGTTCAAGCAGATTTTTCTCATTGATGCCGCCGATCGCCACCACCGGGATACTGACCGACGCACAGATTCTGCGAAGCTCCTCCATCGTCAGATGTCTGGTATCCTTTTTCGTGCTGGTGGCAAATACCGCCCCGACACCGAGGTAATCCGCTCCGGCCTGCTCAGCAGCTACTGCCTCCTCCACGGTTCTGGCAGTCATTCCCAGGATTTTATCCGGCCCGATGATGGCCCGGATATCTCTTCCCTGAATGTCAGATTGCCCGACATGGACGCCATCTGCGTCAATTTCCATCGCGATCTCCACACTGTCATTAACCACAAACGGCACATGATACTCCGCGCACAGACATTTTAATCCTGCGGATTCTGTCTTAAACTCCTCTTTGCCCAGATCCTTTTCCCGTACCTGTAAAAAGGTTGCTCCATTTTGAAGCACCTGTCTGCACACATCTGTCAGACTATCGCTTTCCCCCAGCCACATCCGATCCGTGACGGCGTACAGAAGCATCGCGTCACGAATCTCTTCTTTCGAATATCTCATAATGAATTTCCTCCAGTAATTTTTCCGGCGTCATACAAAACACGGCATCAATCAGGTCCGTACGGAAAGTCGCATTGCCGCTCCCCTTTCGCAGGCGCTGCTTCTCCGCCAGTTCTCCGCTGATGCCCATGACAGCCGCTGCCGTACAGGCGGCAGATAAGATATCATCCGGGCAGGCGCCGCAGAAGGCCCCAATCAGGGAAGTCAGCATACAGCCGCTCCCGGTAATCCGGGACATCATCGGGCAGCCATTCTCCAGCACGACTGTAGTATTTCCATCCGAAATCACATCCAGTTCCCCGGAAAGCGCAATCACACTGCCGGTATGCGCAGCCAGTCTTTTTACCATTCCGGCGGCTTCCGGCAGGTTCTGTCTTGATACCATGTCAAGAATATTGACGTCCACACCGCTTCTCGATGGCTCTTTATGTTCCGCCAGATAACGGATCTCGGACGCATTGCCCCGGATCACGCAAAAGGTTACCTCATCAAGCAGACGTCTGCCTGCTTCGCGCCGCAGTTCGGTACCTCCCACACCAACCGGATCCAGGATCACCGGCAGTCCAAGTTCATTAGCCCTTTTTCCCGCCGACACCATCGAATCAACCAGATCAATGGCTCCCAGATTGCAGACCAGGGCATCCGCGTCGCCGACTGCCTCCGCCGCTTCGCGGATATCTCTGGCCATCGACGGAGAACCGCCCGCCGCCAGTATGATATTTGCACAATCATTCACCGTTACAAAATTTGTAATGCATTGTACCAGAGGCTCTTTTTCTTTCACTCTGGCAAATGAACCCGCAAAATCGATCTTACTCATTCCATTTTCTCCTGTATCCGCCCGTAAATGGACAACACTCTCATAGTAACGCAAAGCCGGTTTCTGTGCAAGAGATTTCAACCGTTCGATTTCCGGAAATATTTCTTGTAATTCCTTATTCCTCGTTATATAATAGGTTAATAGGTTATAAAGGAGGAAGCACTATGATCGTATCCACAAGAGGACGATACGCGCTGCGTGTGATGATCGATCTGGCCGAGCACCAGACTACCGGCTATATCCCGTTAAAAGAAATCGCTGAGCGTCAGGAAATATCCGAAAAATATCTCGAAAGCATTCTGAAACTGCTGGTAAAAGGAAAACTTCTCACCGGTCTGCGCGGCAAGGGCGGCGGCTACCGGCTGAATCAGGCGCCGGAGCATTATACCGTCTGGAATGTCCTGACCCTGACCGAAGATTCCCTTGCTCCGGTTTCCTGTCTCACAGTCGATGCTCCATCCTGTGTACGAGCCGCAGAATGCCGTACGCTGCCCATGTGGCAAAAGCTTGACGATATGATCCGTGATTATTTTGAGCATATCACAATCGCAGATCTGATGATCACATCCGTATCCGGTGATCACTATGTTATCTGACCACCATTTACGCAGGATGATTGGTCTGCCTGTTCCCTTTTTCCGGCTCTTCCTGAAAGATCCGGATCAGCATGATGACCGCCGCTGTCGCAAGAACCAGCTCCGCACAGGGTTGTGCATAGACAAGACCATACAAAGGGAACAAATGGTTTAAAATAATCAACGCAGGAATCTCCAGCACGATTTTTCTCATGACTGCAAACATCAGTGCCCTCCGGCCCATGCCAAGCGCCTGAAAAACACCGACAGCCAGAAAATCCATGACGATCAGCGGAATGCCCAGGCTTTCTCCTCTCAGGAAACGTGTCCCGTAAGCAACAATCACGTCATTATCCATAAAGAGACGGATCAGCGTTCCTGCAAACACATAATACAGTACGCTTACGCCAACCATAATCGGCATCATCAGCCGAATCGCGAAAAGTATGACATCTTTCATTCTCCTGCGGTTTCCGCTCGCATAATTATAGCTGACAAGCGGCATGATCCCCTGAGAAAATCCCAGTGCGATCTGAAACGCGACTGTATAGATCTTATGAGAAATTCCGATGGAAGCCACCGCATCCGCACCAAACGCCGCCGCAAAATTATTCAGCAGCGTCATACCGGTGACATTCAGAAGGTTCTGGATGGAAGCCGGTACTCCGACGCCACATACTCCCAGTACAATCGCTCTTTGAAATCCAAATTTCTTCGGATTGACACACACACAGGTATATTTCCGCTTTTTATAAAGCAGGACAAAGAAATACAGGCAGGCGATACAATTTGAGATAAAGGTTGCCAGACCGGCTCCCGCCGCTCCCATATGAAGACCGAACGGCAGAATAAAAAACGGATCCAGAAGAATGTTTAAAAGACAGCCGCTCATCGTCCCGATACTGGCATGCAGCGAAGCGCCCTCCGCACGGACCATATAAGCCATAACGACATTCAGGATTGCCGGCGTCGCGCCGCAGGTCACCGTCCAGAACAGATAGCTGTCTGTCGCTTCCCTCGTCGTCTCGCTCGCTCCCAACAGGCCAAGGAGTGTCCCTTTTCCCACCGTACAGACAAACGCAAAAAAAAGGCCGCTGAACACAGCGCAGTAGAACCCAAATGCAGAGCTGCGTTTTACCGCCTCATAATCTTTTCTTCCCAGCGCACGACTCATCATACTGGATGAGCCCACGCCAAAGAGATTATTCACTGCGTTAAACGCAAGCAAAACCGGAGCCGCCAGCGTTACTGCCGCATTCTGCACCGGATCGTTCAGCATCCCCACAAAATAAGTATCCGCCAGATTGTAAAGCACCATCACCAGCGAACTTAAGATCGTCGGAATTGCCAGCTTCGCCACTGCTCTCGGGATTGGCATCTGTTCAAATAACAGGATCTTGTTGTCATCCTTCATCGTAATCGCTTCCTCTTTTCCTGTTGTAATTTTCCTGCTTCTGATCTTGTATTTATTTCCGTTTTATCTGGTTTTTAAAACTATTTGTATTGACACTGCACTCTATCTGTGATATAAATAGTTTGAAATTCAAAACATTTAACTGATATGGTTATTAATGGAGGCTTCGTAATGATTGAACGCGTACTTCAAATTGGAAATAAATGCGCAAAACTGCCGCTCATTCAGGGCGGCATGGGAGTCGGCGTCAGCCTGTCAAAGCTCGCGGGCGCAGTCGCAAAGGAAGGCGGAATCGGAATTATCTCTACCGCTCAGATCGGCTTTCGTGAACCGGATTTTATGACGGATTCGAAGGCCGCCAATCTCCGCGCCATGACAGATGAACTGAAAAAAGCCCGTGAAATCGCAGGACCTGATTCCCAGGGTCTGATCGGTTATAATATCATGGTTGCCACAAAGGATTATCCCGAATATATCCGTACTGCCGCAGAAGCCGGAGCGGATGTGATTATCTCCGGCGCCGGTCTTCCTGTCGATATGCCCGCCTATGTGGAGGGATATGACACCAAGATCGCACCGATCGTTTCTTCCGAAAAGGCTGCCAATATCATCCTCAAGCGCTGGGACCGCAATTATAAGCGTACCGCTGACTTTGTCGTCATCGAAGGAGCCCACGCAGGCGGGCATCTCGGCTTTTCTCCGGAACAACTCTCGCATCTGAATGACGACGATTATGAAAAAAATTATGATCTTGAAATCAAAAAGATCATTGACTGTGTCCGCCGGTATGCTAATAAGTACCTGACCAAAATCCCGGTCATTGTCGCCGGCGGTATTATGAACCGCACGCAGGCTGACCATGCCTTTTCTCTTGGCGCGGACGGCGTACAGGTCGCGACTCCTTTTGTTACGACTGAGGAATGTGATGCCAGCCAGGAATTCAAGGAAGCTTATATCCATGCCTCTAAGGATGATATCGAGATCATCAAAAGTCCGGTGGGTATGCCGGGACGTGCCATCCACAATCGTTTTCTCGAACGGATCAGCCAGGGGAAGGATTCGATCTCCCGCTGCTTCCGCTGTCTGGAGCAGTGTAATCCGTCTACGGCTCCCTACTGTATCACGCAGGCTCTGATCCGCGCGGTACAGGGAGATGTTGATAACGGGCTCGTCTTCTGCGGCGACAATGCGCAGTATCTGACGCGGATCACGACGGTGAAAGATGTGATTGCGTCGATCCTGTGAGTTTGAAATAGTTGTTGGTAATTGTCATTTGTCCGTCCCTGAAAGTGCAAACGGTCCTCTGCGGATATGTTTCCCTTTCAGGGACTACTATACTGACACTTATCACATATCTAAATTCATCGTTCTCATAACAAACCAATCGCTTCTTTTACGTTACTCACTCCATACAAGACAATCCCATTCACATTTTTACACTTACTCAGGCAGACTTTGGGCAGAATGCAGTATTCAAAGCCCATTTTAACTGCCTCGTTTACTCTCTGCTCTGCCATGGAAACTGCGCGCACTTCTCCGGATAATCCGACTTCGCCGAAGATCATGCATTTGGGATTCACGGGCCTGTCTTTCAGGCTTGAAACCAGCGCCATGATAATTGCCAGATCCAGTGCCGGTTCGTTCATCTTGATTCCGCCTGTGATATTCACGTATGCGTCATAGCGGGACATTTCCAGGCGACAGCGTTTTTCCATCACTGCCATCAGCAGATTGACACGGTTATAATCGGTACCGGCTGCTGTCCGTCTCGGCATACCGAAATTTGACTGGGTCACCAGCGCCTGTACCTCCAGCAAAATCGGCCGTGTGCCCTCCAGGGAACAGGCTACCACTGCTCCGGATGCTTCCTCAGGGCGCCCGCTGAGCAGGTATTCCGATGGATTTTCTACCTGTACCAGTCCCTGTTCTCTCATCTCAAAAACACCGATCTCATTGGTGGAACCAAAACGGTTTTTTACACTTCTCAGAATCCGGTAGTTGTCATTGCGGTCTCCTTCAAAATAAAGGACCGTATCTACCATGTGTTCCAGAACTCTCGGGCCGGCCACAACCCCTTCTTTTGTCACATGTCCCACTATAAAAACGGTAATACCGCATCCCTTCGCAATCTGCAGCAGGACATTGGTGGATTCCCGCACCTGTCCGACGCTTCCCGGTGCCGAGGCTACATCTTCACGGTACATGGTCTGAATGGAATCTATGATCGCGATCTCCGGCTTTTCCTGACGGATCACCTCTTCGATCCGGTCAAGGCTGGTTTCGCACAAGAATGACAGATCTCCTCCTGCCATACCGATCCGGTTTGCCCGGATCTTGATCTGCTTTAGGGATTCCTCTCCTGAAATATAGAGAACTTTATGATTCTCTTCTGCCAGATTCCGGCACACCTGCAGCAGAAGTGTCGATTTGCCGATACCGGGATCGCCTCCCACAAGGATCAGAGAACCCGCTACCAGGCCGCCTCCAAGCACCCGGTCCAGCTCCGTAAAACCGGTTCCCGCACGTTTCTCATCATCAAGAGACACTTCTGACAGTTTCATGGGTCTGGGCGCTGCAGAAAGTCCAAAGCCGCCGGTTTTTCTTCCCGACGGCTCCTTTCCGGCAACCGGTTTCTCCACCATCGTATTCCATTGTCTGCACGCCGGACACTGTCCCATCCATTTGGCAGATTCATATCCACATTCCTTACAGAAAAAAGCGGTGATTTTACCCTTTGCCATTTATGTACTGTCCTTTTTAACGTCTGACAATCTTCACCATAGATTCATGACCCTCAGACAGTTCTACGCTGATGATCAGCTTACCGCTGCGGTTCGTTCTCATAGAACCGATTCCGATCCCGTCCACATAGACTTCATATTCCGTATCATCTTCCAGCTGCAGCGTGATCTGGGCGTCTTTCGCACCCTCTACACCGAAATCGACTCCATTATTGGTCACCGTAAACTCCGAAACCGCAGTTCCTGGCACCGACTCATAGACAAAGGCTCCGTTGCGCTCCAGTTTCGTAATCTCGTCATAGGTTTTAATCTTATAATAATCGCCCCGGTGTTCAAAATCCTGAATCTTGGATTTTTGAGCCAGCTTATAATTGCCGAAGCTCAGACTCCCGTCTGTCTCAGTCCGGATCAAACTCTCTACTACTGCCATTTTTATTAACCTCCTGTAATCGGATTCATGTCTGCAAATGCAAACCTTTCCCGTATCCCTGAGAAGGCATATATCTTCCCCCTCAGGGACGGACCGTCTGCATTTTCATTTGCTGCGCAGTCTGATTATACACGATTCTGACTCAAATGACCAGACATTTTATCCGGCTTATTTTGTTTCTGCCATGACAGGCACGTTCTCCGGTCTGGAGAACGCCAGCCCATCTTCTGCCCGTGTCACACAAACCTCATCTCCCGCCTTCACTTTTCCATCCAGCAGTGCCTCCGCCAAACCGTCTTCCAGATAATTCTGGATTGCCCGTCTGAGCGGTCTGGCCCCATATTTCTCATCATATCCCTTCGTCACAAGGAATTCCTTCGCCGCGTCTTCTACGTCCAGCTTCATATCCATCTGGCGCATTGTACGCTTGATGATACTGTTCAGCATAATCTCAACGATCTGCTTCATGTGATCCTGATTCAGCGGATGGAAAACCATGATTTCATCGATCCGGTTCAGAAATTCCGGTTTAAAGATTCGTCTGGTTTCCTCCATCACACGATCCTTCATAAAGCGGTAACGCTCTTTTTCATCATCCTGAGACGCAAATCCAAGACGCTTCGGCGAAATGATATTTTCCGCTCCGGCATTGGAGGTCATGATGAGAATCGTATTCTTAAAATCGATCTTTCGTCCCTGTGCATCCGTGATATGACCGTCGTCGAGAACCTGCAGCAGGATATTGAAAACATCCGGATGCGCCTTCTCGATTTCATCAAACAGGATCACAGAGTAAGGATTGCGGCGCACCTTTTCACTCAGCTGTCCGCCCTCCTCATAACCAACATAACCGGGCGGTGAGCCGATCATTTTCGATACGCTGTGCTTTTCCATGTATTCTGACATGTCGACACGGATCAGGGCGCTCTCCGTCCCGAACATCGCCTCCGCAAGCGCTTTGCAGAGCTCTGTTTTGCCAACACCGGTAGGTCCCAGAAATAAAAACGAGCCTACCGGACGTTTCGGATCCTTGAGGCCAACCCGTCCACGGCGGATGGCGCGGGAGACTGCTGTAACTGCCTCATCCTGCCCTACCACACGCTCATGCAGAATCTGCTCCAGCCGTTTCAGGCGTTCCGACTCCTCTTCCTCCAGCTTGCGCACCGGGATCCGCGTCCACGCGGACACCACGTCTGCAATCTCACTCTCACCGACAACCAGCCTGCGGGAATTTTTCTCCTTCTGCCAGTTTTCACGGATCTGAGTAATCCTCCCGCGCCGTTCCTGCTGTTCTTTCTTGATCTCGCCGGCTTTTTCGTATTCCTCTTCCCGGATTGCGTTCTCCTTGCTCTTTTCCAGATCAGCAATCTCCTCTTCCAGATCCCGGATCTCCGTCGGCTCTACATAAGTCGTCAGACGAACCTTGGAAGCGGCCTCATCAACCAGATCAATCGCCTTATCCGGTAAAAAACGGTCGTTGATATAACGGGCAGACAGATGGACTGCCGCCTCCAGCGCTTCATCGGTAATTGTCACTTTATGGTGAGACTCATATTTGGGGCGAAGGCCCTTTAAAATACTGATGGAATGTTCCTCGTTCGGTTCCTCCACCATTACGGACTGGAACCGGCGTTCCAGCGCCGCGTCCTTTTCAATATATTTGCGGTATTCGTCAATGGTCGTAGCGCCGATCAGCTGAATCTCACCGCGCGCCAGCGACGGTTTCAGGATATTGGACGCGTCCAGCGCACCCTCTGCTCCGCCGGCGCCGATAATTGTATGGATCTCGTCGATAAAAAGCAGGACTTCACCATCTTCTTTTACTTCTGCAAGAACCCGTTTGATCCTCTCCTCAAATTCACCACGATACTTGGAACCGGCAACCATCGCAGATAAATCCAGCGTCATCACCCGCTTGCCTGCAATGATCTCAGGCACCTCGCCCGATGCAATCAGCTGGGCGAGCCCCTCGACAACTGCTGTTTTACCGACTCCCGTCTCCCCGATCAGGCAGGGATTATTTTTGGTTCGACGGCTTAAAATCTGGATCACACGCTGGATCTCAGACTCTCTCCCGATCACCGGATCCAGTCGGTCTTCCCGCGCCATCGCTGTCAGATCACGGCTGTAATTGTCAAGTGTCGGCGTCGATGTTTTCTTAGCTCCGCGGGACGGCTGAAAATCCTCTCTGTTTTTCGGCGCATCCTCACCCATGGCAGCCAGAAGCTCTACATACAGCTTCTGAATACTGATTCCCAGGGTATTTAACAATCGTGACGCCACACAGTCATTATCCCGGATCATCGAAATCAGCAGATGCTCCGTGCCAATCAATGGCGCCTTAAAACGCACTGCCTCGCGGTAGCTGTTATCCAGCACACGGGCTGCGCTCGGCGTATAAGTAGTCGGACCGTCTGTCCGAACTGTCTGATTGGGCGAAATCAGCTGACTGACCAGATCCTGAACCCGGTCTGCGGTAACGCCATTATTATCCAGCACTCGCGCGGCCACGCCGCTCTCCTGCCGCAGTAATCCCAATAGAAGATGTTCTGTCCCTACATAATTATGCCCGAGTTCTCCGGCGGCCTCTACTGCCAGCTGGATTGCCTCACGGGCCTGTTCGGTAAATCGATCGACCATCGGTCTGATATCCTCCTTTTATTGTTTCAGATCCGGAAGCGCCGCGCGGATATAAGCCGCACGTTCGACATCCAGTTCTTCCTTGCTGAGCGGACGACTGGAATCCTTCTGAAGGTTTGCCGGCTGGATCCCCAGCATCAGGCGGTACACCGGACAGGGCTCCTCCATCACAAGAATATTATCATGGATTCCCTGCATCAGCTGTGACAAGAAGACCATCGCATCCCTGGAAGAAAGTCTGCGCGCGTATTTCAGCACGCCGTAAGATTTGTACGCCTCATCCTCACATTCTAACCGATGCTTTTCCAGTGCCAGCTTCCGCACCTGATTTTCCTGTGACAACAGCTGCAGGGCCAGACGATTGACCAGATCCAGAATTTCCTTTTCCGTCAGCCCGAGTGTCTTCTGATTCGACACTTCATAAAGAGAGCCATAATTTTCATTTCCCTCTCCGTAAATGCCCCGGACCTTTGCTCCAAAACGTCCCATCTCCGCAGTCAGGCCGCTGAATTTCTTCCCCTTGGACAGATTCGGCAGATGAATCGTCACTGACGCACGCAGGCCTGTTCCTACATTGGTCGGGAAAGACGTCAGATATCCGTATTTTTCATCAAACGCATAGGGAAACCGTTCTCCGATATAATCATCCATTTTATCGCAGTCTGCCCATAGCTTCTCCAGGCAAAGTCCCGACGAGAGAAGCTGGATCCGGATATGATCCGTTCCGCCCAATATGATGCCGCAGTCCTCTGTATCGCTCAGGATCAAACCTACCGGCGTCTTGCGTGATGCAATGGTTGAATTAAATACATGACGTTCTCTCAGAGACTTCCGTTCCAGGTCACTCATATCCTGAAGCATCGAAAACTGATAATTTCTGCCGTCTACAGAACCGATGTCCTGCAGTCCATACTCCAGACGGCGTATCATCTCTTCATTTTCCTTCGCAGAAAGCTTCGCCGGGAAAACACAGTGATCCAGATTTCGCACCAGACGCACTCTGCTGGAAATCACTCCGGGACGATCTGAGTCTGCATATTCGTACCATTTCATTCTGACGCACTTCCTTCTCTCAGTCTTCGGATTTCATCCCGGCAGTGGGCGGCCGTCTCATAATCCTCAAGCCTCAACGCTTCCTTTAATCTCCGCTCAAAGCTCTGGATCTGATCCGCATCCGTGCCGGACGGATTCTCCCCACCCTGCGCGGAAACAACGACCGGTACCGGTTTGATCTTCTGCAATCCATGCGGACGCTTTCCCTTATGAGTATCACTGCCCTGAAGCTGTTTGATATTTTCCGTAATTAACAGGTCAAAGACTCCATAGCAGTCCGGACATCCGAAACGGCTGTCTTTGATAAATTCCTCATAACTCGTCTTACAGGTCGGGCAGATGATCTGAGGCGTTTCCTGCTCCTCCTGCTCATCGGAACCCATCACTCCCAGAAGCCCTGATAAGAGCTTACCAAGAGGGAAATCCGTGTCAAAGATCGCGGAATACGGACCAAAATCCAGTTCTTTCGCGCACTGGGCGCAGAAGTGATGTTCCGTCTTTACTCCGCCGACCACCTCAGTATACTGAATATTTGCTTCTCTGATTTTGCATCGCTCACAAAGCATACCTGTCCTCCAAAATCTTACTGTCCTTTATTCTGTGCATTTTCCGTTGAATAATGTAGGCGACAAAAAGTCTTTTGTCGCCACGATACAACGGATTTCTGCGCACTTCGTGTCTCCGCTCTGCTCCGGTCGGCGCTGAACGAGCGCCACAGGCGCTCAGCGCCCCGAAATCCGGAAAACATTCGTAATCCGCCCTAATCGGGCTACTTACTCATGTTTTCCGGGACCCAAAGTCATGAATTCAGATGCCAGCATCTGATTCATGACCTTTTGTCCCTTGTATCGTCATATAATAATCATAAACCTCATCGACCAGATCGTGTACTTCCTCGCGGCTCACCTGCTTGCAGATACAGCGGGCCAGCATCACATACATCTCTTTGCGCATCTCCTGAATGGCGCATATTTTCTCAATATCCAGAGAAATCACAGCGCCCCTGCGCCGGTCCAGTTTGATAAAGCCTTCCTGTCTCAATACGGAATATGCCTTATTTACCGTATGCATGTTAATGCCGATATTGTCAGCCAGCTGGCGTACCGAAGGAAGGGAATCTCCTTCATGGATGCGATCCGAAGCAATCCCGATAATAATCTGGTTACGCAGCTGGAGGTAAATCGCCTCGTCGCTTTCAAAGTCAATTCTCCAAGTCATGATCTCACCATTTTCTCTTTTTGTTCTACAAAGCCTATAACACCCGTTTCATTATATCAAAAAAAGCGGCGTTGTCAATACGCCGCTTTTTCCTTTCAGAATAATGCCCATCGGTTACAGGTCGAAGAACTCAAAATCATCGTCCCCGCCTTCCTCGTCTTCCGCAGCGGCAGCTGTCTGGGCAGACGTCGCGGCCGGGGAGGCTTCCAGCGTCTCCCGGTCCACATCTGCGTCTTCTTCCTCGTATTCTTCTTCCTCTCCTCTCATGTATCGCTCTTCCTTGGAGAGTTTTCTGCCTCCCGCGCTGCGTGACACTGAGGTGCGCTCCGGGCTTTTTGCCGGTTCACGGTCATATTTCTGATAGCGGTCGTTTTCCCCGCGTCCGGCCCCTCTTCTGCTGATCAGAAGCACCACCAGCAGAATGACAGCAATACCGATAAATACAAACATCAGAATCTTCACTTTCTGATAATCACCGACAAGACTGTTATAATTATCCGCCAGAGTTTCATATTCTTCTGAGGTAACACCCGCATTATCTTCCTCAAAGTAACGCTGAATGGTCTTTTCTGTCAGATCATACCGGTAGAAATTCTGCTCGCCATTATCATTCATGCCATAAAATACACAGTATCTCGGAGATTCATCTGCCGCCCAAGTCCATCCAGGAACCTTGGTATCGCCGATTGCAATAGAACTTTCCCGGAACCCAGCCGGCACTTCTACGCCTTCCGGTAAATCAATAATCTGAATCTTTCTCGCGGTTACGGTAAGCTCAGCCAGTACCTCCGGTGTCTCAGAACCGGTCTCTCCCTCCTCAGATGCGGCCGTCTCTCCGCCTTCCACCCGCGTAACTGTAATCGTATATTCTTTTACGGTTGTACCGTCTTCCGCGGTAACGCGGCAGATTACCGTATTTTCCCCTTCCTGCAGATCATCTCCGCCTTCCAGAGCAACCGTCGCCTTGTCATTATTTGCAACGGCGCTTACAGTAAGCTGGGTCGTATCCAGACCGACTGTCACAGCATAGGATTCCGTTAACGGTGTAAAGGACGGAGTCAGGCTGCCCGGTGAGATCGTCATGGATGCAAGCGTCGCATCCGTGGAGGATGTCGCCAGTGCACTGACTGTCACCGCTGAAGATCCCTCTTTCACAGTTTCCAAAGACTGGCCATTGTTGTCATAAGCCTCCCACGAAGTCACTGAGATCGTCGCCGTCCCGGCTTTTAACGCCTGAAAACGCAGAATTGTTGTTGCCTCGGAAGCACCCGTCGGAGCACTCCACACACGGATCGCGCCGGCTCCACCGCTCGCGTTTTCCGTTTCGTTGATATACTCCAGAATCTCCGGATCATAAGACAGCATAATGTCTGTATTGCCAAGGGCTTCTCCTCCGGTCGTACTGAACTTTACGGTAACGCTGACTTCCTCTCCCACCTGTGCGGACGGATCCGAAAAAGCGATTCTTCCGGAAGCCGCAAAGCTCTGGAAAGACAACACAAATAAAAATGCCGCCGTCATGAAAAATCGAATTCCGAATCGTTTCATCATACTTTTCATTTTCTTTTACCACCATTAATTTATTATTGTAACATTACTTCCCACTACCGGATCGGACGACACAACGCCGGAAGTACCACTTCCTGACGTTGTACTGCCTGCCACTCCCGGCCCCAATGATACGCCAGGGCCAGACGAGGTCTCTGTTGTCTGTCCCGTGGATGATGTTCCCGTATCGCTGGTCGCAGTTGTATCCGCGGAACCCGCATAAGTCGGACCGCCAGCCTGCTTTACCACATGAATCGTATAATTGCGTACACTTCCATTCTGAGCAGTCACTGCAACCGTTACGTCTGTCTCGCTCCCGGCAAGTGAAACCGTACCGGTTCCCTGTACAGAAGCCGTTGAATTGATCACGGACGCAGACACCGTAATCTGGTTCACAGACTGATCCACAATCAGATTATAGGATGTCGTATCGCGGCCAAAGGTAGGCGTCAGAGTAAATCCATCTACCGTAAGGCTCTTCAGCTTGTTATTCGGGCAGCCGTCTCCGGTCGGAATCGCGCATGCGGTCTCCGGCATATTGCTGTAAACCGGGATCTGAAAACGAAGCGCGGAATTTCGCATATTGTCGGAATATGCCTCAGCAAAAAGGGCAGCTTCCGACGCGGCTCCGTCTACATTTGTCATATACTGATGCTTATACATATTGCTGCCCTGAACATTGTATTTCTTCAGGTAGAACGTATCCTGTCCCGCTGAAACATAATTTTCTCCATAGAAAGCCGCACCGCCGGAGATGGATTTCTGAGGCGTATCCCACGGCCTGCCATAGGAATCATTCTGGGAAGCATACCACATTCCTCTCTGGATTGCGGTCATGCCGTCCGATGCATATGCACCCACATTAAAGTAATTATAATAGCCATAATATCCGGATACAGTTCCGGAAATGGAACTGCCACGGCCATCGTACCCCTGTTCCTGAAGAATCATGGCAGCCAGCACATAAGGGTTGACTCCCGACTTCTGGGCCGCCTGCATAATCATATCCACGTACGAGACCGTCACGGTTCCGCTGTCCGAAGAACCACTATCTGAGGAACCGCTGTCCGTACTGCCGGGATCCGAGCTTGCAACCGTGCTTCCGGAGCCCTGCACAATAACCGAACTTCCCGATGAAGGACTATCCGACACCGTACCGGAACTCCCGCTTCCCGGCATCGCCCCTACGGTCACCGATGACATCAGCCGAGCCGTATCCTTCCTGCTGATCGAGGCTACCGGTGATGCCACAACAACTCCCGAAGAGGAAGAACTGCTGTTTGTCGTACCCGGATTTGCCTGGGTCACTCCCGGACCTCCCGATGAGGTCGAACTGTCCGACTGGGTGCCTCCCTGAATAATCACGCCGGATGAGGATGAGGAACTCGATGAAGAAGAGGAAGAGGAACTCGATGAGGAGGTCGTCGATGAAGAAGACCCCGCTGTGATCACACTTCCCTCTAAAAAAGTATCCTTCACCATCTCCTGCAGACCCTCTTTTGTCTGTAAAGACGAATCATACTGATGGCTCAGAAACTGAAAAATAAAAACCTCGTCCAGAAAATTGCGTGGATCCATAAAATAGCAGAGCAGCTCCTCGGATGCTGCCACCCAGTCACTTCCGTCAAATCCAGTCCACGTACTGCTGTCCCAGTCATAAGCCCCATCCGCCAGGGATTTGTAAGAAGAGATGCTTTCTGTACCTATCAGACTCCTGGGCAAAACCATCTCATTACTGATTACCTCAGACCAGTCAAGACCGGTTTGCTTCGCTTCAAACACCCAGTTGGGAAACTGCGCATGGAGCTGCCTCAGACCATCTTTATAGCTTTCCGGAAATCCCTGCGCAGTAAGCTGCGCCTCAAAGCTCGAATCATATTGATAGGTAACGGCAAAATGTACATATGTACCGAGTACATATCCGGTCTGAGTCGTCCCCTCACTGGTAAACCGGATCTGATACCAGGTCTTTCCATCGGAACCTGTCGTTTCATCTATTACCGTAACGGATGTCCCCCGCGCAAGCTTCGCAATCGAGGAATAACTGGTTCCGGCCCCACTGCGGACATTTAGCGTTGTTGCGTTAATCGTAGCCGACTGCTGCGTATAGGCAAAAGACACAGCCGGACTGCACGGTGCTACCGACAGCTGAACTCCCAGAATCACACCAAGCAGGACGGCAAGCCTTTTTTTCCAATTTCGTCTTTTCATTGTTTTCTCCATTATCATCGGAATCTCTGCGAAATCATACAGATATCATTATAATGACAAAACCCGACAGAGTCAACCAATTCAAAAAATCTTCATAGAAATGAAAGGGGAACCGTGGTGCCTCCCATGGTTCCCTTTCGGTTATATATTATTTTTCTTTAAGCTTCCTGAGCATAAATCAGACAGGATAGGCCTTGTCCTTAGTATCTGCCTCGGTCGGGTCAACCTTCGTCTGCTGTGCTTCTCTGTATTTGAAATACTCTTCCGCGACCTTCGGGAACAATGCGTAAGACAGCACATCCTCATCCTGCTGTTTCCAGCGTGCGCACTCTTTCTCGAATTTAGGAAGCTGCGGCTCAATCAGGTCTGCCGGACGGCAGGTGATCGGAGTCTCATCGCCGATGATCTTTTTCTGGACTTCCAGATTAAACGGTTTCACCGTCTGTCCGAACTCGCCAAGCATGATCTTCTTGGATTCCTTCGGAACCAGCTTATAACGCTCGCCGGAGATCACGTTCATCACAGCCTGCGTGCCTACAATCTGAGAAGACGGTGTTACTAACGGCGGTTCGCCGAAGTCCTTACGCACTCTCGGGATCTCCTCAAGTACCTCACGATACTTATCCTCCTTGCCGGCTTCTTTCAGCTGGCTGACCAGGTTGGACAGCATGCCGCCCGGCACCTGATACTGCAGGGTCTTAATATTAACGCCAAGAACCTTCGGATTCAGAAGGCCGCTCTTTAATGCCTCCTCGCGCAGCGGAGCAAAATAATCCGCGATCTCAGCGAGAAGCGTCTGATCCAGTCCGGTATCATACGGAGTGCCGCGGAAGGTCTCAACCATAACCTCTGTCGCCGGCTGGCTGGTTCCCAGCGCGAACGGAGACATCGCGGTATCGATAATATCACAGCCGCTTTCTACAGCCTTTAAGTAGGTCATCGAAGCGACACCGGAGGTATAGTGAGTATGCAGGTCAATCGGCAGATGCGTGGATTCTTTCAGCGCACTCACCAGTTCCTCTGCCGCATACGGAGTCAGCAGACCAGCCATATCCTTGATACAGATGGAGTTCGCTCCCATATCCTCGATTCTCTTTGCAATATCCTTCCAGTAATCCAGTGTATAAGCCTCGCCCAGCGTGTAGCTCAGCGCGATCTGCGCATGAGCGCCTTCTTTGTTTGCCGCGGTTACAGCCGTCTGAAGATTGCGCAGATCATTCAGGCAGTCAAAAATACGGATAATATCAATACCGTTTGCCACGGATTTCTGAACAAAATACTCCACCACATCATCCGCGTAATGATTGTAACCCAGAATATTCTGTCCGCGGAAAAGCATCTGCAGTTTTGTATTCTTAAATCCGGCTCTCAGCTTTCTCAGTCTGTCCCACGGATCCTCTTTCAGGAAACGAAGGCTGGCGTCAAATGTTGCGCCGCCCCAGCACTCCACCGCGTGATAACCGACCTTATCCATCTTATCGATAATCGGAAGCATCTGTTCCGTGGTCATCCTGGTCGCAATCAGAGACTGATGGGCGTCACGAAGGACGGTTTCCACGATTTTCACCGGCTTTTTCTCTATTGCCATTTTATTTTCCTCCTAAATTATATCAACAAATAATACGCATTTCCTATACGCCAAAGATCGCCATAAACGTACCTGCGGCAACCGCAGTACCGATTACGCCGGCAACATTCGGCCCCATTGCATGCATCAGCAGGAAGTTGGTCGGATCTGCCTCAGCTCCCACCTTCTGGGATACACGGGCTGCCATCGGCACCGCCGATACACCGGCTGAACCGATCAGCGGATTGACCTTACCGCCGGTCGCCTTGCACATGATCTTGCCAAAGATACAGCCGGCCGCCGTACCAAACGCGAACGCAATCAGACCAAGAGCAACGATTTTCAAAGTCGTTGCCTTTAAGAAAGCTTCCGCACTGGTATTCGCACCGACAGAAGTGCCCAGCAGGATAACAACAATATACATCATTGCGTTGCTTGCCGTCTCCTGAAGCTGTTTCACCACACCGGACTCACGGAAGAGGTTTCCGAGCATCAGCATACCGACTAACGGCGCCGTCGTTGGAAGAATCAGGCAGACAACTACCGTAACGATGATTGGGAACAGAATCTTTTCCAGTTTGGATACCGGGCGGAGCTGCTCCATTTTGATCTTGCGCTCGTCCTCGGAAATCAGCAGCTTCATGATCGGAGGCTGGATAATCGGAACCAGCGCCATATACGAATACGCTGCCACTGCGATCGGTCCCATGAACTCGGTCTGCCCCAGCTTACCGGCCAGGAAGATCGATGTCGGGCCATCCGCACCGCCGATGATCGAAATCGCCGCAGCCGCCTTATCATTAAAGCCCATGAATATCGCCATAAAGTAAGCCATATAGATACCAAACTGAGCCGCCGCTCCGAGCAGGAAACTCATCGGATTGGCAATCAACGGGCCAAAGTCCGTCATCGCCCCGACGCCCATGAAAATCAGTGATGGAAGAATACTCCATTCATCCAGCATAAAGAAATAATACAGCAATCCGCCAGTACCGTTCGACGTCTCTTCCGGAGAGGCCATGATATCCGGGTAAATATTTACCAGAAGCATACCAAACGCAATCGGAACCAGAAGGAGCGGTTCAAAGCCCTTCGCAATCGCCAGATACAGAAAGACAAACGCTACCATAATCATGATAAAGTTGCCAACCGTCAGGTTACAAAAGGCTGTCTGCTGAACAAGATTCGCCAGTGTTGTAGCAATATAATCCATTTTTATCCCTCCATATGGATATTGTAAATGATTTCAGCAGATCGATCTTAGTTCATGGTTGCAAGAGCCGCACCGGACTCCACGGAATCACCCACTGCAACATTGACTGTTGCAATCGTTCCGTCCTGAGGAGCAACGATATCGTTTTCCATCTTCATTGCTTCCAGAATCATCAGGACATCACCCTTCTTGACTGCCTCGCCGGCCTTTACCTTAACAGACAGGATCTTGCCCGGCATCGGGGAAACGATGCTGACTGCACCTGCTGCTCCTGCCGGAGCTGCTGCCTTTGGCGCTGCTGCCGGAGCCGCTTTTGGTGCTGCCTTGGGAGCTGCTTTCGGTGCTGCCGCTGCAGCGCCTGTGATACCCTCTTCTACCGTTACTTCATAAACATTACCATTGACAGTAATTGTATAATTTTTCATGATTTCATCCTCCTGATTTCTTTAGGCTCTTTTCCATTTTGCGGCTGACGCTCTTCTGATGGAACGAACCACCAGTCCGTCTGCCGGAGTGTCGGCAGCGGCAGCAATTGCTGCGGTAATAACCGCTACCAGTTCCAGATCATCCACAAGTTCCTCTTCTTCTGCTGCGGGTTCTTCCACTGCCACCGGTGCTGCCGGAGCAGGAGCTGCTGCAGGTGCCGGCGCATTTTTCTGACGCATCTTTTCTTCTGCGATATGAATGTACTTGAAGCAGCTGATTAACAGGCTTAAGAAAATAAGCACTACAAATACAATGCCCATACCCATCAGCGTATTTAACGCCGCTTTCGTCATATTCTCAGCGACCGTATACTCCGGAGCAAATGACATGCCTGCCGGGGCAAGTCCCTGGTCATCCAACGTGTAAAAGATCTTATATGCGACGTTGCGATTTGCATACTGGGCATAAATCTCGCAGACATATTCCTCATCCTCATTCAGCGTAGCCTCGGAGGAAATCGTACCGATATAAGCTCCGGTATCGCCCATAACGTTTGCCCAGGCCGCGACGCCGTCCGCCAGAGCCGTCTGCTTCTCTTTTCTCAGATCTGCCTCAACCTGAATTGCCTGCTCCTCTGTGAAAGAACAGATCTGTCTCAGGAGGTCTTCCGATACCTGGCAGATATAACCGGCCGTCTGCGGATCCAGTGTATCTGCCTCAGAAGCATTGTTCTTAGAACCGCAGGCTGTCATGGAAAAGACGCAGACTGTCAGCATTAATAATACGACAAATCGTTTGATATTCTGTTTCATTCCCTGTCACCTCGTTCTAAACCGTGCCATGTTTTCTGTCCGGACGATCCTCTCTTTTTGTATAAAGCATTTCAAAAGCAGCAATCACTCTCTTACGGGTGTCGCCTGCTTCGATAATATCATCCACATATCCTCTCTTTGCGGCGGAAACCGCGCTGGACTGAAGTTCACGATAAGCGGCAGCTTTTTCATTAATCAGAGCAACACTGTCGTCAGCCTTGTCAATCTCGTCTGCATACATAATCTTCGCGGCAGCCTGCGCATCCATCATGCCGATCTGCGCATCCGGCCAGGCGTAAACGATGTCAGCTCCCAGTGCCTTGCTTCCCATAACCAGATAAGCGGTGCCATAAGCGATTCCCGTAACCACTGTAATCTTCGGAACGCTTGCGTTGGCATACGCATAAGTCAGGCGACCTGCACTCTTGGCGATTCTGCGCTCCGTGCATTTGCTTGCTTTATACCCCTTTACATTTACAAGTGTCAGAACCGGGATATTAAATGCGTCGCAGAAGGAAAGGAATTTCGCGGCTTTCTCGCAGCCATTTGCAGAAAGAACCGCTTCATACTCCGCGCTCTTCTCTCCGTTTTCATCATACTCTTCGGTGCGGTTCGCCACACAGCCAACGGTGCAGCCGTTCAGGCGGATAAACCCGGTTACCATCTCCGGCGCATAGGCTTTCTTAACTTCTACAAAGAAATTGTTATCGGAAATCTGAGCCAGACCAAGGTCGGATGCTCCCACATAATTTGCCATATCATCAATCGTGCGGTTCAGGTCATCCGTGCACTCCTCATAAGACAGATCATCCTCATTATTGGCCGGGAGAACAGAAATCAGCTCACGGATGCCCGTAAGGACCTCATCCTCGGTACCGGTAAAATCAACCAGTCCGGCCTCTTTGCTCTGAAAATCAGCTTTTGAAGTGTCGCAGACTTCCGCGCGGTTTCCCGCGATCGCATTCGGCGAGTTGACAAATAATTTTGCCTTTTTGCTTTCCATGAAAATAAAATCAGCCATAGCCGCCGACACTGCCATACCGCCGCCGCAGGTACCAAATATCGCTGCGATCTGCGGAACAACGCCGCTTGCCATCGCCTGGCTGAAATAAACCTGTCCGAATCCGTTCAGGGCATCCGTAGCTTCCTGCAGACGTAAGCCCGCGCAGTCGATCAGACCGACTACCGGCGCTCCCATCTTAATCGCCATGGAATAAATGTTGGAAATCTTTTTTGCATGCATCTCGCCGAGAGAACCGCCGAGTACGGCAGCGTCCTGGCTGTACACATACACAAGACAACCGTTGATGGTACCATAACCGGTGATCACACCATCTGCCGGAGTCTCCTTGTCAGTCAGGTTGAAATCTGTGCTTCGCGCCGTAACGTAAGAACCAACTTCAACGAAACTGCCGTCATCAAGCAATGCTGTGATTCTGTCGATTGCTGATGTCTGTGTTGAATTGCTCATATTGCACTCCTCCATATTGTAAATATTTGTACACATTTACGGGAAATGTGTCCGGTAAACTCCAATTTCCGCCGAGTATAATAATATAATGACTGTCTGGAAAATTCAAGTGAATTCTGAATTTTTTTCATTTTCCTGGTTTTTTAAGTGTGCTGTATTGGGTTTTGATGTACCGTCCGTCCCTGAGAGAGAAGAATATCCTCCGAGGACCGCTTGCGCTTAAGTTTTCACGTAGCGGTACTCCATATAACGTGTCACTGGCACGTTATATGGATACTAAGGCATAAACTCACCGGAAAAGCATCCGGTTCGTTAAGTGCCGACGTGAAAAATGTCCTCTGCGGATATTCTTCTCTCTCAGGGACTATTTTGATGGCAGGCTTTCGATATTAATAAAATATAAAGGATCTGTCTTACATAAATATACTTTTCATCTTACAAACTGTTAAGAAAAATCCGATATAATTTAATTTCCCATGAACCTTTCCAGTGTCTGTTTCAGGTACCACCTGTAATCTCGTCTCGCTACTGTCTGTTTCGCACAGACCGGATAGCTCCGGATGACATCTCCGTTTAAGAGATAATCTACATGACCGATGATGTCGCCGGATTTTACCGGGGCTTCTATGCTGTCAGGCAATTCTGTCTGCACTTCTACTTTGTCCTGATCGGACAGCAGAAGTTTTAGCTGTTCTCCTGCTTTATCTGTCTGCAGGGCAACCGGGGTCTGTGACTCTACTCCTTCTTCAACTCTTATCGGGGAAGGGATTATCGTTTGCCAGACGTCCCGGTAATGGTAGTTGTTCTCTCCATATGCGGCTAATGCTCTTACATCAGACCATTTGTAGGTCTTGTGCGGCGGCCATCCGGCTCCCAGCAGTGCTATGATGAATGTGCGCCCCTCGCTCTCAATGGCTGCAACATAGGTATATCCTGCCTTGCCGGTAAAGCCGGTCTTACCGCTTAAGACTCCGCTCATCATGGTAAGAAGAGCATTGTGATTCGAACATGAATAGGTGTTCTTGCCGGACAGATCTGTAAACATATGATTCTGTGTCTGCGTGATCTTTATAAATTTTTCTTTTTTAGGCGACTGTGTCACGCAGTAGCGCATGATGAGGGCAAGCTCATATGCCGTGGTGCCGTGGGTCAGGACGCTGCCGTCGGGCATCGTTTCTTGGGAATCCAGGCCGTTTGGCGTGAGGAAGCAGGTGTTCACACAGCCGATCTGTCTGGCCTTGTGATTCATCTCTTCCGCAAACTTTTCGACGCTTCCGGAGATTGCCTCGGCGATCATCACTGCTGTGTCGTTGTGTGATTCGAGCATCAGGGAATACAACAGATCTTCCAGACGAAATTCGGTTCCTTTTGCGGCTCCCAGATGGACCTGTGGCTGTGATGACGCTTCTCCGGATACGGTACAGATCTGATCTGGTTCTCCCTTCTCAAGGGCGAGGATGCATGTCATGATCTTGGTCGTGCTTGCCATCGGGCGAAACTCATCGTCATTTTTTCCGAACAGGATCCGGCCGGAGTCGCCGTCGATCAGGACTGCGGACTGCGCACGGAGATTGTTTAAGGATTCCGGAATCTCTGCAGCCGGAGCTTTTGCCGCGACAGCCTCCACGGATTTTGCAAAATCCACGGGAGCTATGGGCATCGCAGCCTTTGCAGCCTCAGCTTCCATCACTGTCGCGGCATCACCGGCCTTCGCCTGTGCCTCTGCTGCCGATGTCGCCGAATAATCAACGCTTGCAAAAGCACCCCATACCGCGAACCCGATCGTTATCCCGGCCATCAGGCCGTAAATGCCATTTTGACGAACCATGCCCACGTTCCGTTTCACACCCGAATTGTTATAATCTATTCTTTCCTGATAGTCAATATACCGGACATTCTCTTCTAAAACAGGATAAAATTGTTATCTCCATTCTTTTCAATTCCGGGAAATTATGATAACCTGAATCATGGAATTTTAAAATGAAAGGTATTTTACCGAATCGTTATGAGACGTGATTTTTTCTACACAATTACCAAAGCAGAGGAAGGAGTTACTGTCAAATCTTTTCTCAAGACCCGCGGTTACTCCAAACACCTGATAATCTCTTTAAAGCAGCAGCCGGATTACCTCACGATTGGCGGCAAAATGGCCTATGTCAACCATCCGCTCCAGGCGGGAGAAATTCTGCATGTCAAACTCCCTCCGGAGTCTTTTAATGAACAGATTCTGCCGTGTGAAATGCCGCTGGCTATCCTCTATGAAGACGATGATATTCTGGTAATGAACAAGGATTCCGGTGTGCCGGTGCATCCTTCGCACGGGCATCAGGACGACACGCTTGCCAACGGCCTGATGTGGTATTTCAGTCAGAAAAACGAGCCGTTTACCTTCCGTGTCATCAACCGTCTGGATCGGGATACAACCGGACTTCTGATCGTAGCGAAGCATGCTCTGAGCGCCTGTGTACTTGCCGGACAGCTCATCCGCCGCGAGATCCACCGCACCTACCTTGCAGCTGTCAGGGGAAACCTCCTCGACACGTTTCCGGATGGCTGCGGGATCATAGACGCGCCGATCGCCCGTCTGGACGCCTCTGTCATCGAACGCGTCGTGAATCCGGACCAGGGAGAAACTGCCATTACTCACGTCAGGCTTCTCTCTTACGATCCGCTTATTGATACCTCGCTTGTCAGGCTGAACCTTGACACCGGGCGCACGCATCAGATCCGCGTACACATGAATTATATCGGACATCCGCTTTATGGGGATTTTCTGTATTATCCGGATTACCGCTATATCGGCCGGCAAAGCCTGCATTCCTGGAAGTTAGAGTTTTGCCATCCCATCATCGGCATTCCTCTGTCTTTTACAGCACCTGTTCCGCCTGACATGCGGATTTTTGTTACGGACCCTAAAGTAATTGTATAAAAATGTCAATCCTTCTCCAACTCAATTTGTGAATATTTCCTCTCAGAATGATTGAAATTCCAACTCTGCGGGGGTATAATTGTCAGAAACAGAGAAAAAATTTAAGGTTGTTTAATACGACCTGCCTGAAAATGGGGGATTGCGGATTATGGACACGGAACACAGAACCTGCCGGTATACCAACAGCCAGATCATCAACGGAATCGCGTTTGGCTTTTCCGCCGCTCTGCTGCTTGCCGCCGCGGCAGCGGCCTTTTATAAGGATGAATGGCGCTATTTATTTTACAACTGGTACCGCATCATGGTGACGCCCGGCCCGTTGGTTACGGATTATTTTGCTATCGGCGGACTGGCTGCTACTTTCTTAAACGCGGGTGCCTGCGGAATGGCGTGTTTTCTGGCTATGATTCTGCTGAAGGGTGATTCCCGGGCGAACACTCTGGCCGGTTATTTTCTGGTGGTGGCGCACTGTTTCTATGGGCTGAATTTTCTCAATATGTGGCCGTGTTTTCTCGCTCCGTTTCTTTATCTGCGCGTCAAAAAACTGAATTTCAAGAGTAATCTCCAGGTATGTATGTTTACAACTTCTTTTGCGCCCTTTATCAGTGAGCTTTTATTCCGCTATACACAGGGCGATGATTTTCGCTTCGGCTTTTCTCACCTGACTCTGCAGGGGATCCTGCTTACCATCCTTTTCAGTCTGATGCTCGGTTTTATCGTACCCGCGATCCTGCCCGGCGCCAATGCCTGGCACAAGGGCTACAACCTGTATAACGGCGGTCTGGCGTTTGGCATCTTCGGTTTCTTTGTCTATAATTTTCTCTATAAAACCATGGGAGTCCCTGCACCGACTCTCATCCCGCTCGATAATATCAACTACACCAATGTGCGGCATAATTACCGCCTGTTTGCCAACTGTTTTTACAGTCTTCTTTTTATTATCTGCATTGCAGTCGGTTATCATTTAAACGGGAAAAGCGCAAAAGGCGTCTCCCATCTTTTCCGGGACACCGGATTCCGCAGCGATTTCGCTGAAAAATACGGAATGCCGATCTGTCTGATGAACATCGGCATTTATGGATTTTTCTTTCTCCTGTACCTGAATATTGTCATTCTGTATACCAACGGCGCCGGTTTTACCGGTCCGACCTTTGGCATCATCCTTGCTGCCCTCACTTTCACTTCGATGGGACAGCACCCCCGCAATATCTGGCCGATCCTTTTAGGCTACCAGCTTCTTTATCTGATCACGCTTATTTACTGCTCGTTTAACGGACGCGAAGTTGCCTGGTCGGTATCCACCCAGGGATATATGAACGGCATCGCCTTCGCAACCGGCATGAGTCCGATCGTCGGACGCTATGGACGGCGCGCCGGCGTCGTCGCCGGCCTGCTCTGCGGATTCATGTGTACGGCAACCAGCGCCATCCACGGCGGACTGGTGCTCTATAACGGTGGTTTCACAGCCGGACTCACTGTACTGATCCTGCTGCCGATCCTCGAACATTACATTCCGGATACAAGGGACACTATTGAGGCAAACCAGTATTTTAATTTTAATGACATGATCGCAATCAATGAAACCATTGAAGAAGGCATGTCATCCTGGGATAGAGATAATCTGGAATGATTACTGGCTGTTTGCGAATTTTTCTTTCATAAAGGATCATCCAATCCGACATCACACGAGCCGCAGCCCTTTCGGATAATGGTTTTTTAATATCCCCGCTGACGCCTTGCCCCAGCCCACCGAATATCGGTCCGCACAGACCAGTATCCAACCCTGATACTCTGAATCAACCGGCAATGTTTGTCCTTTCAGATAAGACATGATTTCCTGACTGTCCGATGGCAGACAAAGGGAATGTCTGGCCATCTCAGGCCGAATCGCCAGCGCCAGCGCGTGCGACGGTTCCAGCCGGTTTTTCTTTAAGGTACCTAGATGGATTCCCGGCCTTAAGACCCGCAGGCCGTCAAGCGCCGGACAACCTTCCGGAACTGCATAGACCTGATCTCCGAACAAGACCAGACGGTCGTATATGTCTTCAAGAAACATCTCTGATCCGCTGAGGATTTCTTTCAACGCCTTTTTTACTGTCTGCAATCCCGCGCGGTCTCGCCAGACAGACGGTTTTGCCGTTTTTTTCTCGCGGACTTTTGCCTCACTGCTCCGGCAGTCTGACTTTCTTTCCAGCAATGCCAGAAAATGACCTTCTCCTTCTGTTTGATGCGGCCAGATCCGGAATATCGCTTTTCGCATACTATTGTCTTCGTTTTTCAGAATTCCCCTGCTGATATTTCCTGCAAATCCCTCCGGCAGTTCATCTTCTGCCAGCTCAACGAGCCTGTAATCTTCATGACGATTCAGAAACGCAGTTACGCTCTCTTCATCCTCTTCCGGTGCGAAGGTACAGGTCGAATACACCAGCCGGCCGCCCGGACGCAGCATGACGGCGGCATTGTCCAGAATCTCCTGCTGTCTGGCAGCGCAGACCCGGATATTTTCCTCGCTCCATTCTGTGCGGGCCTGTTCATCCTTGCGGAACATCCCCTCTCCCGAACAGGGAGCGTCCACAATGATCCTGTCAAAATAATCCGGGAAAAATCTCCTCAGCGACGCAGAATCCTCGTTCGTCACAACGGCATTCATGATCCCCATCCGTTCGACATTCTGAGACAATATCTTTACTCTGGCCGGATGAATCTCATTACTGATCAGCAGTCCTTCTCCCTTCATGCGCTCTGCCGCGTGGGTTGTCTTGCCTCCGGGCGCCGCGCACAGATCCAGCACCCGCTCACCCGGCTGCGGGTCGAGAAGCGATACCACGGCCATTGCGCTTGGTTCCTGGATATAATATACTCCTGCCTCATGGTAAGGATGTTTTCCCGGCCGCGTGAACTCATCATAATAAAAGCCTTCCCTGCACCAGGGGATCTGCCTGAGTCCAAAAAGTCTCTCACAGTCTGCCCTCTCATTTTCCAGGTCTGATTTTAATGTATTAAAACGAAGCCCCTGCGTACGCTCTTTTTCATAGCTTTGCACAAAAGCTTCATACTCTTCGCCCAGAAGTCTCTTCATTCGCTCCGAAAATGCTTCCGGAAGTTCTGCCGCGATTCCCATCTCTTTTCCTGCCTGTTCTTTATTTCTACATAATCCAATATATACCGCCGCAGATACCCTGTCAACTTCCATTCAATCTGGATTTATTGTTCTTTGGATTTCCTTTTTCCCCCATGATCATATCGTACAAAATCAGCACCAGAATCAAATTGATCCCATTTTTACCGGCTGCAATCTTGATTTTTGGAAGAACTCTGCTTATACTAATACTGTTTTTGACAAAATATACCGTCCGGAACAAATGAAAATATTCTTTGTATCCGGATTTCACAAATACACCCAGGAGGACTTTCCCATGCGACTCTTATTTATCCGCCATGGCGACCCGGATTATGCGCATGACACGCTCACAGAAAAAGGACACCGTGAAGCCCGGCTGCTTGCTGCTGCCGCGGCGGATCTGCATCTCGGCACCTGCTATGTGTCACCGCTCGGACGCGCACAGGCAACCGCTGATTATTGCCTTAAGACAACCGGACTGACCGCACAGACGATGGACTGGCTGCGCGAATTCCAAACCGATTTTAATTTAAACCGCTCACCCCATATGAGTAAAGCTTTTACCGGAGTACAGGTGATCGACGGCGTCTATCAGCGCTGCTGTTTCTGGGACATGCTTGCAGATTTCTGGACAGAGGACCCCATCTATATGGATCCGCTCCGCTGGCGGGAAAGCCCGGTCGCCAGAGAATGTAACCTGACGGCAAACTATGATCATGTATGTGCGGAATTTGACCGACTCCTCGCCGCCCACGGCTATGTGCGGGAGGGGGCTCATTATCACGTTGAAAAAGGAAGTGACAAAACACTCACTTTCTTCTGTCATTTCGGGATCACCAGTGCGCTGATTTCTCATCTCTGGAATGTCTCGCCCTTTATTCTGTGGTTCCAGACGCAGATGGCGCCGACCTCCGTCAGCGAACTGATCACTCAGGAACGCACCCCCGGCTATGCTCATTTCCGCGCCCAGCGCATGGGGGACATCTCTCATCTCTATGTCAAAAAAGAAGAACCATCCTTTGCCGGACGGTTCTGCGAATGCTATCATAATTTTGATCAGCGACATTAATATTAATCGAGTAGGAGGCGGCTTTTTGCCTCATACTCGCCGCGCCGGGCGCAAGCAGCGTAAGCTGCTAATTTCCTTTCGCGCCCGTGTGCATCATCCACAAAAGGACGCCCTCCCGGCGTTCTTTTCTGACAAAGCCCTTCTGATACAGGTATTCCAGACAGGAAAATGTCTTGGTAATAACGGTCTTTGCCAGGAGAAAACGGCGGCTGTCACCAACCCCGTGGATCCCATAGGCCTGAAAGGCTGTCTCACAGACAGTCAGCGGCCTCTCCGACTCATTCACAATGTGCGAAATAATATCCAGCTTGTCCAGATAAGACTCTGCAATATACTCAATCTGCCCGGAAAGATCCGTGATCGGTCCGGCATGGGCAGGCAAGATTGTCCACCCGCGGAATCTTCTCTTGATCATCTGCAGCGAATCAAAATAACTGCTGAGTGAATTTTCTCCCTCATAACTGGTAGAGACAATCGGCGCGATATGGTTAATCACCTGATCTGCCGTAAATACAACCTTATGCCCTTCATCATACAGTCCCATCTGCCCTGCGGTATGTCCGCGCAGCCCAAAGGCGTGAAACACAAAATTCCCATAACGGAAAATCTGCCCTGCGTATATCGGCTCAAAACGAAAATCACCAATCGCAAAAACCGACCTCCGTTTCTCATCCGGCTCCGCATCCATCTCATCCAAATACCACCGCCAAAGCTCCGGCGTCAGCTCCGGTGTAACGCCGACCGTACATAAAACAGAAATCTGCTCCTCTCTGGCCGCCTCACTCTGATGGTGATACAGGCAGGTATAATGATGGCTTTCTTCCTCCGGATTCATAAAGATCCGTGCGCCTCTCTGATACAGCGCACTGGCCAGCCCGCTGTGATCATGATGTTCATGAGTTAAGAAAACATCCAGATCAGAGATTGCAATCTTACATTCATCCAGCACTGCCAGAGTATCATTCAGACACTGCTTCCCCGCAAATCCGGCGTCAATCATCAGGCTGCGCCCATCCGATCCTCCGGGGATGAGATAGATATGAATCTCTGCGATACCGGTAGAGGTCGGATTGTGCAGCGTATATTCATAAATTTCAGGATAGCATTCCTGTATAATTTTCTCTTTCATATCCTTTGCTCATACCTTTTATCAAAAGTATTAACAGAAACTTTTATAAAGTTATTTTACCCGGGCCTGCCAGTTCAATAGTCCCTGAGAGGGACGGATGTTTTGCCCACAATAAGATCTCATCGCCCCAGCCACTTTAACATCTCGCCCAGTTTCTCCTCCGCATCCCTGCGTCCGATCTCATACACCGTCTGCAGTTCTTCTGCCGTCGCACGCATCCTGCCAATCTTCAGGTCGTGTTCCGGCCGGATCACAAAGATTTTTCCTTCCCGCTCCAGCTTCTCGATCCATTCAAGTTCCCGGTTATAAGCAAGATGCCTGCGCTTCAGCGCGCGGATAAATTCCGGATATCTGTGATACAGGATCTTCGCAAGCGGGTTAAACTCGGATGTCTTATAGTAACCGCGGTAGCGGGTCTGGACAACGACCAGTTTCCGATAACCCAGTTTCCGCATTCTGGCAACCGGAATACTGTCCGTACATCCTCCGTCCAGCAGTTTCTTCCCTTTCCAGTCGGTGATGCCGGAAACAAACGGCAGCGATGCAGAGGCTTTTAAAAGCATAATCTGCTTTTTCATGTCAGTCAGATGAAAAACCTCTGCTTTCCCCGTTTCCACATTGCTGCACCCGACATAAAAATCCGTATCTGACGCCAGAAATGCCTCATGGTCATAAGGTTCCAGTACCTCCGGCAGGTCATGATAGCAGAATTTTACACCTACCACATCTCCAGTCAGCAGGAAATTGCGCAGGCTCACAAACCGCCAGTCCTGACAGTATTTTTTGTAATACCGGATATTTCTGCCGTGCTGCCCGGATACATAAGAACAGCCATGAATGGCGCCGGCGGAGACGCCGAGCACACCGTCAAAGGTAATGCCGTGTTCCATAAATACATCCAGCACACCTGCCGTGTAGATTCCCCGCATTCCTCCGCCTTCCAATACCAGACCGCTTTCTTTTTGATTCTTCATGTCTTATTTTCCTTTTACTTCCGCAGACTATAATCATGCGGATATGCCTTTCACCGCTTAAATCAGGAAGAAAATACCGACAACGGCCATGGCCGCCAGACCGATCGCCCCCAGCACATAAAACAGACATCCGAGACAGCCTCCCGGACGGCCGTAAAATCTTCTGCGCGGCGGTGGCGGCGGATAACCGCCCATACCACGAGGACCTCCCATAGGTCCTCCCATACCGCCTGGTCTCCCCATACCTCCGGGTCCTCCCATACCTCCGCGGCCACCGGGACCGCCTCCCATGCCTCCGCCTCTTGGCATTGCAATCACTCCTTTCACTATGCCAAATGACAGGCGGCAAAAAATATTTTGCCGCCCTCGTTTCTACAGTCTCGCAATAATCGCGGCTTCATACTCCTTCGTCGTTGCACTTCCGCCCAGATCGGGCGTCATCACGCTTCCGTCAGCCAGCACTTCATCGACCTCCCGGCGAATCTTCGCTGCAGTCTCATTTTTACCGAGATGTTCCAGCATCATACACGCCGACCAGAGAAACGCGGTCGGATTTGCGATTCCCTTGCCAGCGATATCCGGTGCGCTGCCGTGAACGGCCTCAAACATCGCGTAACCGCTTCCCAGATTGCTGGACGGCAGGAGTCCCAGTCCTCCAATCAGTCCGCTTGTCAGGTCAGAAAGAATATCTCCATATAAATTTTCTGTCACGATCACATCGAACTGCTGCGGACGCATCACCATCTGCATCGCCACATTATCCACGATCTTATCCTCCGCCGTAATCTGAGGATACTCTTTTGCGATCTCATAAAAAACATTGCGGAACAGACCGTCAGACAGCTTCATGATATTCGCCTTATGGACGCAGGTTACCTTCTTTCTCCCCTGCGCCACCGCATACGCGAACGCGTCCCGGATAATTCTCTCACTGCACTTTCTTGTGATGATTTTAATCGAATGGGCCGTATTCTCATCGATCATTTCCTCAACGCCCGCATAAAGATCTTCCGTATTCTCGCGGAACATCACGATATCCACATCTTCAAACGGCGTCTTCACAGCCGCATTCGATTTTGCCGGACGGATATTCGCGTAAAGGTCATATTTTTTACGCATCATCACATTCAGCGAACGGAACCCTGTTCCCAGCGGAGTCGTAATCGGAGACTTCAGCAGCACTTTGTTCTTCTCGAAGGAAGCAAACGCCTCATCCGGGATCAGCGCCCCATGCGCCTCATACTCTGCCGCGCCCACAGAATAAATCTCATAAGTCAGACTGGCTCCCGCCGCGTCCAGAATCGCCAGCACCGAATCCGTGATCTCCGGTCCGATCCCATCACCCTTAAAAACTGTAATCACATCGCTCATTTTCATCTCTCCTCCATCGGTACATAATCAATGATCTCACCTACATATTTGGTTGCCGGACGCATGATCCGCCCATCATAGAGCTTATTCTCGATATTATGCGCAATCCATCCGACCAGACGGCTGCAGACAAAGAGCGGTGTAAAAAGGTCTCTTGGTATCTGCATCATATCATAAGCGAATCCGCTGTAAAAGTCAACGTTCGTCGGCAGCGGACATCCCTTGCGCTCTGTCATGATTTCCCGGAAAATATTCTCGAACCGGGTATAAAAATCAAACTCCGTTTCCTTATGCTTCTCATTCGCCACCGCTGTGCAGCACTCCCGCAGAAGTTCTGCCCTGGGATCGGAGATCGTATAAACCGCATGGCCAAATCCATAGACAAGTCCGGAACCATCATAAAGCTTCCCTTTTAACAGCATCTCGATGCTCTCACGGATCTTACTGTCGCTGGCCGTGTAGCCGCCCGTATATTCAAGCACCGTATCCATCATCTCCGCAACCTTCAAATTCGCGCCGCCGTGACGCGGCCCCTTCAGGGAACCGATGCTCCCCGAGATCGTCGAATAAATATCCGTCCCGGTTGAGGAAATCACGACATTGGTAAACGTCGAGTTATTGCCGCCGCCGTGGTCCGCATGCAGGATCATCAGCGTATCCAGCAGGTTGGCTTCCTTCAGAGAAAACTTCTGGTCTCTGCGCAGCACACTCAGGAAGTTTTCCGCAATCGAATAATTCGGGTTCGCATAGTGGATGAAAAGACTCTCGCGGTTATAATAATGCATCTTGCTCTGATACGCGTAGCAGGCGATCGACGGCAGCTTTGCCAGAAGACTCATCCCCTTTACCAGAGTATCATAGACCTCGATATTATCCGGATCATCATCATAGTTATAGAGTGTGAGCACCGCTTCCTGGAGTTTATTCATCAGGTTGCTTCCCGGCATCCGCAGCAGGTTCATCTCGACAAACTCATCCGGGATCTCATAATAATCCCGCAGAATATCACAGAAACGATCAAACTCCATCTTCTTGGGCAGATATCCGAAAAGAAGCAAAAAACAGGTTTCCTCAAAACCAAAGTGACTTTTGTGCTTGCCGCGTATCAGATCCTCAACGCTGATTCCCCGATACAGCAGCTTGCCGGGAACCGGTTCTACGCCTGACTCCGTCTTATTATAGCCGACAACATCGGACACCCGGGTCAGACCGACACGCACGCCTGTGCCGTCTTCATTTCGAAGTCCTTTTTTCACATTATATTCAGTAAACCATTTATTCGGAATATCGGTATAGTTCTGAGATTTTCCATAAAACTGCGCAAGATAACTTTCTTTTACCAATCTCTTTGCTCCTCCTCTCAACAAATCTACGGATTCTTTAATGACTACGGTTTCGATTATAGTTGATCAGGCAGCCTGCCTTGACAATCTCTCTCTCCTCCGCCGTCATATCGGTTATGTACAGCCTGATCTCCTTTGGCTGTGTCCTGCCGCCGTTACCCAGCAGATAAGCTGTGATATTCTTCATATCACCTTCCAGTGCCTGACGTACTCCCGGCACATAGATATAATCTCCGACTTCAAACTCCGGATCGCCTTCCATCTGGAACGGCACCATACCCCAGTTCATCACATTGGAGCGATAGCGTTTGGTCGCGTACTCCCTACAGATATTTGCCAGGCCGCCAAGTACCCGCTGACAGCTCGCCGCCTGCTCGCGCGCCGAACCATCGCCCGGTTTTACCGCATAGACCACGCTTCCGATCTCCGTATCGCCCGGCGTCACGGTCTCATTCCCCGGTATCCCGCGGATCGCGTCAAAGATCCCGGCCAGTTCCGGCGCAAGCGCAAGCTCGGCACCCTCGCCCTCCCCAACTCTTGCTTTTTCCAGACGATCCACCACCTTGGCGCGTCCCACATAATCCGGATCGCGGCGGGAAAGCGTAAATTCTGCAAGCCCCAGCGGATTGGACCGGTAGGACGAAGTTTCTCCCGATGGAATCAGCTCATCCGTCGTCGTCACCGCGTCCATGATCCGCGAACATACTTTCAGTAAAATATTATCCGACAGCGGGCTCATCTGCGGCCAATCCTTGATATTCGGCCCGTAAACAAGCTCTCTGTCTTTATCTCCCTTTCCATAACCCATATAAACACGATTGCGGTAGGAGGTATCGTCAAATTCATAAGCCGGAACCGCATCCCAGCCGTCAAATTCCCAGGCTGAAGTCAGCCGGCCTCCGTTCGCCGCTGTCGCCGCAATCGAACGAGAGTCCATGAGCGCCACCGCAGCCATCTGGCCATTGCCCGGCTTGGAACCCTCGCGGTTCGGAAAATTGCGGGTCGCGTGACGGATGCTCAGGCCATTATTGCACGGAGTATCTCCCGCGCCAAAGCACGGTCCGCAAAACGCCGTACGGACGATCGCTCCGGCATTGAGAAGAGCCGTTACTGCCCCTTTCTTTGTGATATCGGCAAACACCGGCTGTGACGCCGGATAAACCGACAGCGAGAATTCTCCGCAGCCACAGTTTCTGCCGTTCAGAATATGAGCTGCCTCCATGATATTGGTATAGGTGCCGCCCGCACAGCCGCCGATCACTGCCTGCTGTACATAAAGCTCACCATCAATCAGCTTATCCGTCAGAGTAAGATGAGCTTTTTCTCCGGAGATTCTGGCCGCTTCTTTCTCCACTTCGCGCAGGATATCTCCGGCATTTTCCCGGAACGCGTCGATCTCGAAGGTATTGCTGGGATGGAACGGCACCGCGATCATCGGCTTCACCGTTGAAAGATCAACATAGACACAGCCGTCATAATAAGCCACATCCGCCGGTTTCAGTTCCCGGTAATCACTCTCACGGTGATGCGCCGCAAGGTAGCTCCTCGTATCCTCATCGGTCTGCCATACGGAGCTTAAACAGGTCGTCTCCGTCGTCATGACGTCAACGCCATTGCGGTAATCTGTCGTCATCGACGTGATGCCCGGACCGACAAATTCCATCACCTTATTCTTAACATATCCATTTTTAAATACCGCACCGATGATCGCCAGCGCAATATCCTGCGGACCGATACCTGGCTGCGGGCTGCCGTCGAGATAGATCGCGATCACACCCGGATATGCCACATCGTAAGTATCTTTTAACAGCTGTTTCACCAGCTCGCCGCCGCCCTCGCCCACGGCCATCGTACCCAGCGCGCCGTAACGAGTGTGGCTGTCCGAACCCAGGATCATGCGTCCGCAGCCCGCCATCATCTCTCTCATATACTGATGAATCACTGCAATATGCGGAGGTACATAGATGCCGCCATACTTTTTGGCTGCCGACAGACCAAACATATGGTCATCTTCATTAATCGTGCCGCCGACCGCGCACAGGGAATTGTGACAGTTCGTCAGTACATAGGGGAGCGGAAATTCTTCCATGCCGGACGCTTTCGCCGTCTGCACGATACCGACAAATGTAATATCGTGAGAAGCCATCGCGTCAAAGCGAATCTTCAGATGCTCCATATCACCGGATGTATTATGATTTTCCAGAATTGAATATGCAATCGTTCCCTTTCTGGCCTCCGCCCGGTTCGCCTCCTTACCGGTCAGTGATTTCAGCTTTCCTGCTTCCTTTTCCTCTACTATGGTCTCTCCGTTTACCAGATAAATCCCACCGTCATATAATGATACCATCTACTCATCCTCCTATAAAAAAAGACAGGTCTATCTCCTGGAACCTGCCCCATTGCACCACATGTATTTAAGTATATATGAAATTTTTCTCTTTGTCCAGTCTAAATATTGTAATTACCACAGCTTTTTTATTTTGATTTCTCTTTATACAACTCAATTACCGTTGTTTTTCTGTGCATTAACAAATAAGAAACGGCCTTCAGGCTTCTTTCTTGCCTGCACTGGCCGGGTGCGGCGTAAGCTGCTGATTTCCTTCGCGCTCTTGTGCATACAAAAGTCCGGCAGATCATCACACTCCTTTGTGCTGACCCGCCGGACACCTGATCTGCCCTTTATTATAGTAAATGACTTTATGTCGTTCACAATAATTACCGGATAATCATCGCCTCGCGCTCCGCGCCGGTTCCGATAAATTTCACCGGGATCCCGATATATTTCTCAATAAAACTGATATACTTCTGTGCCTTTTCCGGCAGTTCTTCATATGTCCTGCATCCGGAAATGTCACCGAAATTTCCTTCAAAGTCCTGATAAACCGGCTTTGCGCTGTTTAAAAACCGCAAATTAGTAGTAAAATCCTCAGTTCTCTCGCCGTTTACCTCATAAGCTACACAGACACGGATCGTATCCAGCTTTCCTACTGTATCCAGATGATTGACCGACAAAGCAGTCAGTCCATTGACACGCTTCGCGTATTTTAAGGTAACCAGATCCAGCCAGCCACATCTCCGCGGCCGTCCGGTCGTCGTGCCGTACTCATGCCCCAGCTCACGGATGCGGTCACCGGTCTCATCCATCAGTTCCGTCACATACGGACCCTTGCCAACCCGGCTGGAGTACGCCTTGATCACACCATATACATCACCAATATCGCCGGCGCTGATGCCGGAACCGCTTAAGATCCCCCCGATCGTCGGATTCGAGGAAGTGACATACGGATAAGAGCCAAAATCAATATCCAGCAGAGTCGCCTGTGCTCCCTCTACCACAACCTTCTGATCCTGCTCCAGCGCCCTGTGAATCAGCGTAACCGTATCACACACATAGGGTTTTAACTGCTCCGCATAGCTGCTGTAATTCTGATAAATCGTATCAAAGTCCAGTTCTGTCTCCACAGAAGTGTTTTCCGGATCATAAAAAGCGATCAGCGCTTTTCTCGACTCCACCAGCGCATGCAGCTTCTCCCTGAAATCCGGGTCATACAGATCCTCCACACGCAGGCCGCAGCGCTCATATTTATCACAATATGCCGGCCCGATCCCCCGTCCGGTCGTGCCGATCTTATACGTCCTTGCCTTTTCCAGAGCCGCGTCCAGCAGTCTGTGGTACGGCAGGATCACCTGTGCTTTCTCACTGATCTTCAGATAAGTCTCCACATCATAGCCATGAGACTTCAGGTTTGCGATTTCCTCCAGCAAAACAGCCGGATTTAACACCACACCGTTACCGATCACACCGACCGTATGTCCCGAAAGAAGCCCGGAAGGAATCAGATGCATCGCGTATTTCACACCGTCCACTTTAATGGTGTGTCCCGCATTATCTCCTCCCGTCGCGCGAACCGCGATATCCGCGTCAGCGGAAAGATAGTCGATCACCTTTCCTTTCCCCTCATCCCCATAGAAACAACCGATTACCACATCTACCTTTGACATCGTCAGACTCCTTTGTTTATACTAGCCCGGACTTATAATTCCGGCTTAGATCGCAATCCTTCACGGAACTGACCAGAAATGGTGTCAGTATCCGTTACCCAAAATATATCATCTGTTATCCGTCTACACAGAAATCTCCGCTTTCATGCCCAGCACTTCTTTATTTTCTTCCAGAAGCGGAGCAATGACTTCGCAGATAAATTCCTCCGTCTGCTGCGGCGCACGGCCGACATATTTCTTTGGATCCATACTTGCCTGCAGTTCCTCCAGCGACAGTCCGAAGGAAGGATCTGCCGCAATCAGCTCCAGCAGATTGTTGTCCAATCCCCTTTCCTTGACATTGCGGCCGGCCTCCATCGAAAGCTGGCGGATCTTCTCGTGCAGCTCCTGACGGTCTCCCCCTGCTTTCACCGCGTCCATCATGATATTTTCTGTCGCCATGAAAGGGATCTCCGCCATAAAATGCTTTTCAATCACCTTGGGATATACCATCAGGCCATCTACCACATTCATGTACAGATCCAGAATGCCGTCAACCGCCAGGAAACCCTCCGGTATGCTCAGTCTCTTATTTGCCGAATCATCCAGCGTACGTTCAAACCACTGAGTCGACGCAACCAGCATCGGGTTCATCACATTGCTCATCACATAATCTGACAGAGAAGCGATCCGCTCACTGCGCATTGGATTTCTCTTATAAGCCATCGCGGAAGAACCGATCTGATTTTTCTCAAAGGGTTCCTCTACCTCCTTCAGATGCTGGAGCAGCCGGATATCATTGGTAAATTTATGCGCGCTCTGCGCAATCCCGGCCAGCACGTTCAGCACACGGGTATCCACTTTACGGGAATAGGTCTGCCCGGATACCGGATAACAGCTGTCAAAGCCCATTTTTGCGGCAATGATCTGATCCGCCCTGCGGCATTTCTCATGATCTCCCTCAAACAGTTCCAGAAAGCTGGCCTGCGTTCCCGTCGTACCCTTGGAACCCAGCATTTTCAGAGAACCTCTCACATAATCCAGATCCTGCAGATCCAGATACAGATCATGCAGCCAGAGAGTCGCCCTCTTTCCTACCGTTGTCGGCTGTGCCGGCTGGAAATGAGTAAATGCCAGTGTCGGCTGATCCCTATACTTCATCGCAAAATCCGCCAGTTCTGCCATAACATTGAGCAGCTTGCTGCGCACCAGCTTCAGGCCCTCGTTCATAATGATAATGTCGGTATTGTCGCCGACATAACAGGATGTGGCACCCAGATGGATGATTCCCTTTGCAGTCGGACACTGCTGTCCATATGCGTATACATGAGACATGACGTCGTGGCGAACCTGCTTTTCCCGCTCCTTCGCCACGTCATAATTGATGTCGTCCGCGTGTGCCTTTAACTCATCGATCTGCTCCTGGGTAATCGGCAGCCCGAGTTCTTTTTCCGTCTCTGCCAGCGCAATCCACAGTTTGCGCCAGGTCTTAAATTTCATGTCCGGTGAGAAAATGTACTGCATCTCCCTGCTCGCATAACGCTCGGACAATGGGCTCTGATATCTGTCGTTCATCGGCATATCTCCTGTTTATATTTGATCATCAGAATAAAAGAATTCTTCTTTTATTCATCACATTTCCTGTTTATTTTTACAGGCTGCATCTGACTGCACATCCTGCATTTCTCTGGCTTTTACTTCTGGTATTCGCCGCGGATATCCTCGGTCGGCGGCGCGATCGGATAATCGCCGCTGAAGCACGCCGTGCAGATCGGCCGGCCTCCGGCCATGCCCGGGAGTCTCTCAATCTGCAGATAAGAAAGGCTGTCTGCTCCGATGATCTCACGGATCTCCTCGATCGTCCGGTTATGAGCGATCAGCTGATCCTCCGATGGAATATCCGTGCCAAAATAGCAGGGATGGAGGAACGGCGGCGCGCTGACCTTCACATGAACTTCCTTCGCTCCCGCCTCTCTCAGCATACCCACGATCTGGTTGCTGGTTGTACCGCGCACGATCGAATCGTCGATCATAATGATCCGCTTGCCTGCCACAGCCTCTTTTAAAACATTCAGCTTCACTCTCACCGCGGATACACGGTTGCTCTGCTTCGGCTTAATAAAGGTTCGGCCAACGTAAGAATTCTTCACAAAGGCTGTCCCATAGGGAATCCCGGACTCCATCGCGTATCCCATAGCCGCAGTGTTGCCGGACTCCGGAACGCCAACCACAAGATCCGCGTCCACCGGAGAATCGATCGCCAGACATCTGCCCGCATAGAGCCGGGAATGATAAACTCCCATGCCGTCAAAGACACTGTCCGGTCTCGCAAAATAAATATATTCAAAAATACATCTCGCCGTCTTAGACGGATCCGGCAGTACCATACTGGTATCGGAAGTGATCCCATTTTTGGTAATCGTCACAATCTCGCCGGGTTCCACATCGCGGATAAATTCCGCCCCAATAGTATCCAGCGCACAGGTCTCAGAGGTGATGATATAGGCGTTGTCCTTTTTGCCAATACACAGCGGTTTAAAGCCAAACGGATCTCTCGCGCCGATCAGCTTGCGCGGACTCATGATCACCAGCGCATAGGCCCCTACGATCTTTTTCATCGCGTTTGCCACCGCCGTCTCAACATTCGGAGTGTGAACCCTCTCACGTGCGATGTGATACGCAATCACCTCAGAATCAATGGTCGTCTGAAAAATTGCACCCGTATTTGCCAGTTCCTGACGCAGCTCCGGAGCATTGACCAGATTGCCGTTGTGCGCAAGGGCAAGCGTGCCCTTGATATAATTGAGTACCAGCGGCTGGGCATTCTCACGGGTACTGCTCCCCGCCGTCGAATACCGGACATGGCCGACGCCGATATTGCCGTGCAGCCGCTCCAGCTCCTCCGGTGTAAATACCTCATTGCACAGACCCATTCCCTTATGAGTATCTACCTTACCTTTGGGGCCGGAAGTATCGCTTACGGCGATCCCGCAGCTTTCCTGTCCCCGATGCTGAAGTGCAAACAAACCATAATAGATTGTGGATGCTACCTCGCCTCCGTCAAAATCATACATACCAAAGACCCCGCACTCCTCATGCAGCTTGTCCGTATCCCATCCCATCTTATTATCCATCATCGAAGCAGATCCTCCTGTCGTGCGGTCAGCCGGGTATCGTAAAGGCGGCATAAAGTCACCAAATCACCGTAGAAATTATAATACATGGTATAGAGTTTTGCAAGATTTTGTTGAAAAACATTGGAAAATCAAGGTTCTTTGCATCAACGCCGGCCAACAACGCAGGACGCCCCGGGCATAACCCGGGGCCAGAAATTATTTTTCCAGTATTTTCCGCACTTCTGCTTCCAGTGCTTCTGCCAGTTTCCTGTGGTTTTCTGCTGTCATATGCAGACGGTCTTCCTCGCTCGCCTCAGCGACCCTTGCCGCATCAAAAAAATGACAGCCTTTTTCCCGGCTTACCGCCTCATACTGCGTACAAAAATGCCCGGACATGACCGGTGCTTCTTCGGTAAAACACCCATATACAGCTTTAGAAACTCCTTCCCTGATCCGGATCGGAGATACAATCAGGATTTCCGGCTGTTGATAATAAGGATGATAAGGGAAATTCCGGATCGCATCAATGATCCGTTCCATGGCTCTGCCAAGATCCCACTCCGTTAAAGAATACTGTTTTTTCAGATCATTCGTTCCCAGCATTACAATAATCAGATCAAGAGGATTGTGGCTGGCAATGCAGGTCGTCAGGGCTGTCAGGCCGTTCCTCCCTGGGGAAAGCGCGTCATCAAAGACCGTCGTCCTGCCCCCGCAGCCCTCCTCGATGATACGATACTGCTCCCCCAGTCTTTCCTGCAGCACGCCCGTCCAGCGGATCGAATCCGGATGTCTCCCGCCATGAACCGGGTCCGTACCGAACGTATTGCTGTCACCGTAACATAAGATATGTCGTTTCATCATAATAACCCCAGAAGACCCGGCAGGCCGAGAGACAGTGACGGGATAAAAGTAAGTAACAACAACATGATGATCATTGACAGATAGAACGGCATAAAACCTCTGACCACCTTTTCCACCGGAACTCCGGCAATACTGCATCCGATAAACAGCGATGTTCCCACGGGAGGCGTACACAATCCGATCCCATATGCCAGCACCAGCACGACTCCGAAATGATAGGGGCTGAAGCCCAGCACCCCCGTAGCAATCGGATAGAGGATCGGGGTTGTCAGCAGGATCAGGATTCCCATGTCCATAAAGCAGCCCAGCGTCAGCATCATGAGCAGGAGCAGCAGGATCAGCGCCACACGGTTCGATGTCAGTGAAAGCAGCCATGTTGCCAGATTCTGCGGCACCTTCAGATAGGACATGACATAACCGAAAGCTCCGGAAGCGGAGATAATCGCCATGGCCATCGTCATAGTCGGAAGACATTTCTTTAAGCCCTCAATGTACAGCTTCAGATTCATATTACGATAGACAAACACCGTAACTGCCAGCGCATAGATCGCGGCGGCCGCCGCTGCCTCCGTTGCGGAACAGATCCCCAGAGTTGTCCCTGCCAGCACGATCACAATCGCTCCCAGCCCAATTAAAGCTTCTCCGATAATTTTAATATTTTCCCGCCAGGAATGTTTCTCTCCCAGTGGGTAATTCTTTTTTACCGCGATAACATAAGCAGGAATCATCAGACCGGCCGTAAGCAGGATGCCCGGAACATATCCGCATACCAGCAGGGTGCTGATCGAAATCCCGCTTGCGGACGCCAGCGCATAAAACAGCATATTCTGGCTGGGCGGAATGATCACTCCCTCCACCGACGAGGTAACCGTTACCGCCACGCTGTAATCCGCATCATAGCCCTCGTTCACCATCGCCGGAATCAGCATGGCTCCGATGGAGGATACATCTGCCGCCGAGGATCCGGAGATACCGCCAAAGAGCATACTTACCAGAATATTGACAATAGCCGTACCTCCCCGGATGCGCCCGACTACAATATTGCAAAACGCCATCAGCTTCGCCGTGATCTCTCCGTCTGTCATTACCTGCGCCATCATAATAAAGAACGGCACCGCAATGAAAGTAAAGCTCAGAAGGCTGACTGACATTTTCTGGAACAGATTAAAGTAAGGAATACCCAGATAAGTTGCCGTAATCAGGGCGGAAATCGCCAGCGAAAACGCGATCGGAATCCGGATGATCATCAGGACCGCCAGCGATGCAAATAACAGTAATGTTCCGGTTGCTGCTCCACTCATGATTCGCTTCCCTCCTTCCTTTCTCTTTTCCCGGACAGGCATTCGATCAGGTTGACTGCACTGTAAACCGCCGTCAGCAGCCCGCCGAAAACAATGGGGAAATACTGAATTCCCTGTGGCCAATGGGTTGCCGGCAGACGCTTCAGCAGATTAATGTGAAATACCTGCCAGCCAAAGTAGACCATCATACCGCCAAATACCATCAGCAAAACATGCCGCAGCAGGTCACAGAATCTCCTTAGTACAGGTGGAAACAGGTTATAAGCTCCTTCAATCGCAATGTGTGTATCCCCGAAAGCGCCTATGGAAATGCACAGGAACCCAAACCAGATCAGCAAGGTTAAGATCACTTCTTCGGACCAGACCAAAGGTTTGCCGAATGCATAGCGCAGGATTACCGCCGCAAAACAAACTGCCAGCATAGTGACCAGCAGCAGACAGCACACCGACTGTTCCACTCTTACGATATGTCTGAGATATCCACGAATTTTAGACATCGACTCGAATCTCCTTTCTTCCGGTAACCGCGGGAGCAAGGCCGGCAGGCGCACCCCCGCAGATGTACTGGTACGGAATCTATTATATTTTTACATTTATAGGATAGTTCAATGTTACTCAGCAGCACGTACCAGATCTACCAGTTCCTGATATTGCGGGTACTGGTCATAGACCGAGCTGACTGCGTCCTGAAACTCCTTCACATCCACATTGATGATCGTACAGCCGGATTCTTCACAAACCGCTCTGGACTCCTCCTGATAATCCTGCATGGCCTGACGCTGCCATTCTGCGGCCTCACGCGACGCTTTCCGCACCCCTTCTTTCTGGGAGTCAGTCATCTGATCCCAGGCTTTCCTGCTGCAGATGACCAGTGCGGGAGGCGCCATATGCCCGTCAAGCGTATAATTTTTGGCAACTTCATAATGCCCTGAGGTATAGTAACTGACAAAATCGTTCTCCGCGCCGTCCACAATGCCGGTCTGCAGTCCCTGAAATACTTCGCCATAATCCATCGGCGTTGCTTCCGCCCCCAGAGCCTGCACCATGGAAATGGCGACCTCCGTCTGCTGGACACGGATCTTCATGCCTTTCAGATCACTCACACTGGTAATCGGCTTATCTGTTGTATAGAAATTTCTGGAGCCAGCTTCATAATAATCCAGACCGACCATCTGATACTCTTCCAGTTCCTCAAAAGCCATGGTTCCCGCATCTCCGTCTAACGCCCGGTATTTCGCTTCCATATCCGAGAAAAGATAAGGCATGCTGAAAGCCCCGAACAAATCGACGACCGGCGCCAGACTGTTGGTATTAACACGGGAAAAATCAAGCGTTCCCGCCATCACCTGATCAATGGATGAGGCTTCATCACACAGAGCCGCGTTCGGATATACTTCGATATTGACCGTTCCGCCCGTGTATTCCTTTGCAAGCTCTGCGAACCGGTACATGCCGTCAGTAATCGGGTTCCCTTCCGGCTGGTTCTCCGCCAGTTTGAAGTGAAGAACCTCACCCATTTCCGCGGATCCTTCCGCAGTATCTGTTTTCGCAGCAGTTTCTGCTGTGTCCGCTTCCGATGAGGCTGCTGCCGGCGCGGCAGTCGCCGCAGTAGTCCCGCCGCTTCCGGAACAACCTGCCAGAGATACCATCATTACACCGGAAATTACAGCCGCTAATATCTTTTTCATTTCATGTCCTCCTAAACTTTCAAATGAATTCTTTAAAAAACTGAATGTTGTTCTGCAAAATAATGGATATTGGGACACTGACCGCTTCCGCTTTGGGCGCAGCTCCCTTAATCAGCTCTTCAAACAAAATGTTAAATCCCAGATAACCTTTCTGATATGGATTCTTGTAAATAATCGCTTTCAGAATCCCATCACTGAGCATCTGTGCACTTTCCGGAAAAAGGTCGCTTCCCACAGCAAAAACCTCATTTTCCCTTCCGGAACCGGTCAGTGCCTTACATAAGGGGATCGTATCTCTTGCACGCGTCGAATAAGCCCCGATAATATCCGGATCTTCTCTCAGGTACTGAAGCATCTGCATCTGGATCTTTTCGGGATTTGACAGATCCTGCAGATACCTCATCCGGATATCCGCATTATGTTCCTCAAAGTAAGAGGCAAATCCCTCTGTATTCATTTTGTGCGACGGCGAATGTTCATCCCCCTGAGCTACCAGGATGGTTCCCTGCCTGCCTTTCAGGACCAGATCCATCAGTTCCGCTGCGAGCCGCCCGGTATAAACATCATTCGGCGAGATGCAGCACAGCCTGCCGCAATCCCGGAAATCATTATCAATCAGCACTACCGATATGCTGCGGCCCGCGAACTGGCTTAACAGGCACTGCATCTGAGTACTCCCGATGCTCGGCATGGTCAGCAACCCATCCAGCTGGCTACCCCATTCCTCATAAAGCTTTTTCAGGATCTCAAGCTGTTCTCTGCTTCCACTGTATCCGATTACCGGAAAGGTGTATTCCATTACATTGAGGTTATAGCCGGCCACATTATCTCTTGCGACATGACAGCCCTTCCATACATATTGAAAATAATACTTTCCATCTCCCTCCGGTTCCGGAAGCACTACCGCCAGATTTACCTGACGCCGTTTGAGGGCAGACGCCACATAATTTGTTGTGTACCCCAGCCGGTCAGCGACACTTAAAATCTCCTGGCGTACCGCCTTGCTGACCCCTTCTTTGTTGTTCATCGCCCGGTGGACCGTGACCAGAGAATAACCGCTCGCCTGTGCGATATCTTTAAGTGTAATTTTTCGTGCTTCCATGATATTGTCACCTCCCTGAATTATCTGTCAGTAAAATAAGATCAATCATATATTTTGCTAAAGTTTCATGGTTTACGAAAACGTTTTCTTTAGCGATATTATAAATTGGTACCGTGTACTTGTCAATTACGGAAATAATTTTCTTTGTTGAGTGGATTCATCATCAAAATTTAAGAAGGGGCTGTGAAAAAACAGCCCTGATGGCAGGAGGTTCATTGATTCGAGTAATC
>JAJBUA010000111.1 GCA_020860565.1 Clostridiales bacterium | reverse complement strand
GGTGGTGTGAGAGGTCGAAATTTCCTCATTCGAGGAAATTTCTCCTACTCGATTTCATAATAAAACAGAGGGCAGATAAAATGGAATTGACTCGTTTAAATAAATATCTGAGTGAGGTCGGCGTCTGTTCACGCCGGGAGGCGGACCGTCTGATCGAAGCGGGGAAGGTTACCGTAGACGGACATATCGCTGTGATGGGTGAGAAAGTAACCGGAACGGAAGTGATTGTCTGCGGCGGTAAGCCTGTGGGGAAGAGTGCCGGGGAGAAGAGCAGCAAACCGGTGCTTTTGATGGTAAATAAGCCGCAGGGCGTGGTTTGTACGACTTCCGACAAGGACCGTGCGACGACGATCATTGAACTGATCCAGTATCCGACCCGCGTCTATCCGGTCGGCCGTCTGGATAAGGATTCGGAAGGACTGGTTCTGCTGACCAATCAGGGAGATCTTGCGAATGAGATCATGCACGCGGGTAATTTCCATGAGAAGGAATACGAAGTGACAGTCAGTCAGCCGTATAACGCCGCGTTCCTCAAAAAGATGCGGGAAGGCGTTGAGCTAAAGGAACTGGGAGTGACGACCCGCCCGTGCAGAGTGGAAACGATCGATGCCAAAACGTTCCGCATCGTATTGACGCAGGGCCTGAATCGTCAGATCCGCCGGATGTGCGGGGAACTGGGATATCGGGTGACAGGTTTAAAACGGACACGTATCATGAACCTGAGACTGGGAAGACTGAAAACAGGAGATTTTCGCAAGGTTACCAGTCGGGAATGGGAAGAGCTGCTGCAGCAGCTGGACGAAGCCCGCGAAGAGCGCGGCTGAATTGGGAGATATCAGGGATGGAAAAGGAAGCGTCAAACAGAGATTTAAAGGATAAGCTGACGCGGATGAAGGAGCTTGCGGCGCGGCTTTTGCCGGCTTCGAGGGCATACTATCAGGAAAACCGCGAGATCATGAGTAATTATGAATATGATCTCCTGTATGATGAGCTGGCGGATCTGGAGCGGGAGACCGGTATCGTGCTGGCCGGGAGCCCGACGCAGAAAGTCGGATATGAGATCTTAAGCGAACTGCCGAAGGAAGCGCATGAGGCTCCGATGCTGTCGCTGGATAAGACAAAGGAGGTTCCGGCACTGCAGGAATGGCTGGGAGATCAGGAGGCGCTCCTGTCATGGAAGCTGGACGGCCTGACGATCGTACTTACGTATGAAAACGGCGAATTGATCAAGGCTGTGACCCGCGGAAACGGTGAGGTCGGTGAAGTAATTACCAATAACGCCAGGGTGTTTGTCAATGTGCCGTTAAAGATCGCGTACCGCGGGACATTGATCCTGCGCGGCGAGGCCGTGATCCGTTACGAGGATTTTAACCGCATCAACGAGGAGATCGAGGATGTGGATGCAAAATATAAAAATCCGCGTAATCTCTGCAGTGGTTCCGTGCGTCAGCTCAATAATAAGATCACAGCGGAAAGAAATGTGCGTTTTCTGGCGTTCGCGCTGGTGCGCGCGGATGGAGTGGATTTTAAGAATTCCCGCCGGGAACAGTTTGAATGGCTGCGGACGCAGGGGTTTGAGGTGGTGGACTACCGGATGGTGACGAGGGAGACGCTGCCGGGAGCGGTGGCGGATTTTGCGGAGGCGATCACGTCCTATGATCTGCCTTCTGACGGGCTGGTGCTTTTGCTGGAAGACATTGCGTACGGAGATTCTCTGGGCAGGACAGCCAAATTCCCGCGTAATTCGATTGCGTTCAAATGGGCAGATGAGACGAGGGAGACGACGCTGCGGGAGATCGAGTGGAGCGCGTCGCGGACCGGCCTGATCAATCCGGTGGCAATCTTTGATCCGGTGGAACTGGAAGGAACCACAGTGAGCCGTGCCAGTGTTCACAATATCAGCATTATGCAGGCGCTGGAACTGGGTGAAGGAGATCGGATTACCGTATATAAAGCGAACATGATTATTCCACAGATCGCGGAAAACCTGACAAGGAGCGGACAGATCCGGATCCCGGAGTGTTGCCCGGTCTGCGGAGGTCAGACGGAGATACGCCAGATGAACGACGTCCGTTCCCTGTATTGTACCAATCCGGACTGTCAGGCAAAGAAAGTCAAGAGTTTCGCCCTGCTTGCCAGCAGAGATGCATTAAATATCGACGGTCTGTCCGAGATGACGCTGGAAAAACTGATCGGGGCGGGGCTGATTCACACGTACGCAGATCTTTTCCGGCTGGATCGTCATGCGGAAGCGATCATCAGCATGGAGGGTTTTGGACAGAAATCTTTTGACAATCTGACGGCCGCGGCAAAGGCGGCTTCGCACACAACGTTGCCGCGGGTGATTTACGGCCTGGGGATCGCGGGGATCGGCCTTGCGAATGCCCGCATGCTGTGCCGGAGCTTTCATTTTGACCTGGAGAAAATGCGCCATGCAGACGAGGAAGAACTGACCGCGGTAGACGGGATCGGAGAAGTGCTGGCACAGGCATGGATTTCCTATTTTTCATCGGATGAAAATAACCGGCTGGTAGATGAATTGCTGGGAGAACTGACCATTGAGAAGGAGCAGGAGGATTCCGACGAGGCCGTTTTTGAGGGACAGACCTTTGTCATTACCGGCTCGCTGCATCATTTTACAAACCGCAGGCAGCTGCAGGAACTGATCATTGCCAAAGGCGGCAAAGCGGCCGGCACCGTGACTTCAAAGACGACGTATCTGATCAATAATGATACTGCGTCGTCATCGTCCAAAAATAAAAAGGCGAGAGAACTGGGGATTCCCGTGATTTCAGAAGAGGATTTCCTCAGATTGTTGGAAGAAGGATCATGTTAAATGTTTTTCATACGGCAAGAGGGAAATTGACAATTCCCCATAACCGGATGTAAAATATAAGAGCAAAAACTTAATGTAAGGAGAGGATAAAGATGAAAATCGCACTTATTAATGAAAACAGCCAGGCAGCAAAAAACAGCATCATTGAGACTGCCCTGAAAAAGGTGGTAGAGCCAATGGGACATGAAGTAATCAATTACGGTATGTACGCGGCAGACGATGCTGCACAGCTTACCTATGTGCAGAACGGAATCCTGGCGGCTGTACTGCTGAATTCCGGCGCAGCGGACTATGTGATTACCGGCTGCGGCACCGGCGAGGGCGCAATGCTTGCGCTGAACAGCTTCCCGGGCGTGATCTGCGGTCATGTAGAGGATCCGGTAGACGCTTATACGTTTGCTCATGTCAATGACGGAAACGCAGTTGCGATGCCGTTTGCCAAAGGTTTTGGCTGGGGCGGCGAGCTGAATCTGGAATATGTATTTGAGAAACTGTTTGGTTTCGGACATGGGCAGGGTTATCCGCGTGAGCGCGTAGAGCCGGAGCAGAGAAATAAAAAGATTCTGGATGGCGTACGCGCGAAAGCATTCCGCGATCTGTGTGATATCCTTGAGGATCTGGATCCAGAGCTTGTGGCGGGAGCTTTCGCGGGTGAGCATTTCTCCGAGCTGTTCTTTAAGGACTGCAAGGATGAGAAGATCGCTGCCTGTGTGAAGAAACTGATGAAGTAAAAAAGAATCCTGCAAAGCAGGATTCTCCGCCTGCGGCGGGTCGCTTTAGCGACA
>JAJBUA010000108.1 GCA_020860565.1 Clostridiales bacterium | reverse complement strand
TACTCGAATCAATGAACCTCCTGCCATCAGGGCTGTTTTTTCACAGCCCCTTTTTCTTTTCAAAGATTCTGATATCGGTTGTTATTGTAAAGTAAATGAAAACGCATTTCCATCTCTGCATCAAAAGGTCTCCGGCTGCGGATGGATTCATAAATCTTCCGATGGGAGATCCGTGTCTGCTCATAGTCGGTTTCATCTACTTCTCTTGCAAATACCTGAATTCCTTTCATAATGACGGGGATCAGATTTCCCATCACAGTGTTGCCGGTACAATCAGCAATCTTCTCATGGAACCGGCAGTCTGCCGCCGTATAATCCTGCCGCCGGCGAATCCGTTCTTCCATCTCCTCTAAGATCTCGCGCAATTCTTCAATGTCTTTTTTGGACGCTTCCTGAGCCGCCAGACCGGCGATCGGCGGTTCCATAATCAGACGAAGCTGCAGCAGATCGACCGTCATCTTCTTCCGGTCAGTTACCATGGCAAAGCCCAGCGGATCATCCGATACTCCCTGCTTCTCAGAAATATAGGTCCCGGCGCCCTGACGGATCGTGAGAATATTTTTTGACGCCAGGATTTTCAGGGCTTCCCGCACAGTATTTCTGCCAACGTCAAGCATTTCACACAATTCTTTTTCCGTAGGCAGTTTCTCTCCGGGAAGATACGGGCGGTTCTGGATCAGTTTCAGGATTTCTTCGGATGCCTTTTCAGCCAGCGTTTTTATCTGTTCCGCCATCCGCTACCTCCGTATATCCACATTTTTCGTCACAATCACATTTGCGCCAAGCCCGAGTACATTTTCGATTACGATATCACCAATCGAGACCGGTGCTTCTAACTCTGCCTCTCGAATCACTTTCATCACATCAAAGATCCGCCCCTTGGGAATCGGCGCATCCAGCCGGACGCTGACCAGCGGCAGTTCTCCATTCTTAAGCCGCACAGAACTGGCGATGGTTCTGCGGGGATCACTCACTTCCTGACAAACATACTCTTCGCCTCTTCTGCATGTCGCTCCCCTGACTGCTGTCACCTTTCCGTCTTCGATCTCTGTCTCAATCTCACAGCCATTCGGGCATACGATACACGTAAATTTTCTCAGCATAATACACTCACCTCGATTTCCGTCTTTCCTCTCAGCTTCTCTCTTTTTACCGGGATCCGGATCATCTCTGCCGGCAGTGCTTTTTTCATCTTTTTCTGCGCCACTACCTCTTCGCCCTGTTTTACTATAATCACACAATTTTCCAGTTTCTTCGATACCCGCATGGTAAGGTCGACATCCTGATCTCCGCTGATCTTCTGCGGTACGGTATGATTAATATTCGCATCTGTGCGGACTTCGATCGGACACTCCGGAAGGGAACCTTCCTTTACGTATCCGGCCACGCCGTCCGCGAGCTTCTCTGCCTCCAATGACACAAAATCCACCAGATCATGGACATGCAGCACATTGCCTGCCGCAAAAAATCCTTCCCGGTTTGTCTGAAAAAACTCATCGACCACCGCACCGTGTGTTCTTGGGTCAAGGGAGATTCCCGCATCGATCGAAAGTTCATTTTCCGGAATCAAGCCCACCGAAAGAATGACCGTATCACAGGAGTATTCCTTCTCCGTACCCGGAATCGGCCGAAGGTGATCATCAACTTCTGATATGGTCACGCCTGTCACCCGCTCGTTTCCATGGATATTGGTAATCGTATGGCTCAGATACAGAGGGATGCCATAATCATTCAGGCACTGTTCGATATTTCTGGGAAGTCCACTGGGAATCGGCTGGATCTCGAATACTGCCTGCACATGCGCTCCCTCCAGCGTCAGACGGCGCGCCATAATCATGCCGATATCGCCGGAACCGAGAATCACGATTTCCTTTCCCGGCATCCGGTTATAGAGGTTGATATAGGCCTGAGCGACGCCCGCTGTAAAAACTCCGGCCGGCCTCTCACCCGGTATCCCTGACGCTCCTCTTGTCCTTTCCCGGCAGCCCATCGTCAGGATCACTGCTTTTGCCTGAATCTTGTGCAGACCATCTTTCGCCGCGATGGTCACAACCTTATCCGCGCTTACATCAAGAACCGTTGCATTGAGCATAAACGGGATCTCCTGATCAACCACCTCACGGATAAAACGATCGGCATATTCCGGTCCGCTTAACGTTGTTCCAAACCGCGTAAGGCCAAAACCATCGTGAATACACTGACGCAGGATACCTCCCAGTGTTTTCTCTCTTTCTACAATCAGAACATCCCGGATCCCTTTCGTGTACAACTCCACTGCCGCGGCCAGACCTGCGGGACCTCCGCCGATAATCACTACATCACGTTTTTCCATCGTCTGTCTACTCCTCCCGTACTTTTCCGGTAAATAACCAGGAATTCTGTCTGGCGTACCGGATCTCTGTCTCCGGAATGCCCAGTTCGTCCTCAATCATCTTCGCCACACGCATCTGGCAGTATCCTCCCTGACAGCGTCCCATCATAGAACGGGTACGATATTTGATTCCTGTCATGGTATGTACACCAAGAGGATTATGAATTGCCTGCAGGATCTCCGCTTTTGTTACTTTCTCACAGCGGCAGATCACCTCACCGTAATCCGGATTTTCTTCGATCAGCCGTGCTTTTGTCTCATCATCCTGTTCTTCAAAACGGATAATCGCTTTCCGGACCGGATTGAAATCCGCATTTTCTTCCAGTTTTTCATATTCCTGAATCATGCGCACAACCTGCCTTCCGATCGGGACAGCAGCCGTGAGTCCGGGTGACTCAATGCCGACCAGGTTTACCGCCCGAGGAGCGATTTCCGGGCGTATCTCAATCTTAAAGTCCTGAATCACACCATTTTCATCCACCCATTTCGGCAAAATCCCGGAATAATTGCGTATGTAATCGCTCTTCTTGATGCAGGGCCAGATATCAGACGCACTTCTCGCGAGATAATCCATATTTTCCTGCGGGACGCCATAATAGGTAAAATCCGTCACCGTCTCTGCGTTCGGTCCGATAATCACGTTGCCGTCGGTCGTATTGGTTACGTGAATGCCCATGTAAGTATTACTCGGAACCGGATACACCGGCATCGGCAGCAGAGCACCCGTCCTGCGGTCCAGAATGATATAATCTCCCTTCGAACCGATCACGTGATAACCTTTGATTCCCAGCATGTCGGAGATCTTTCCGCAGCCCAGGCCCGCCGCATTGACAACCCAGCGGGAATGATACGTTCCCTGGGTTGTTGTGACCTCATATCTACCCTCCTTTTGCGCGATTGCCGTTACCTCATTGTCAAAAAAATACTGCACCCCGTTCTGCGCTGCGTTTTCCGCTAAAGAAATCGTATAAATAAACGGATCCAGAATGCCGGACCGTTCTGAAAACATGGCAAATTCACCTACGGCCGCCGGTACCAGACGATGCAGTTCCTCCTTTTCGATCAGACGCAGGCCGGTCGCCCCGTTCCTTTCTCCCTGAGCCATGGTACGTTTTAACGATTCCCTGTCCTCCGCACTCTTTCCCACCAGAACCTTCCCGCAGCGTTTAAAAGAAAATCCCAGTTCCTTTGCCAGCTGATCCATACCCTGATTTCCTTCCACACACAGCTTTGCCTTCCATGTGCCGCTGTCATAAGCAAAACCTCCATGCACGACGGCAGAATTGCGTCCGCTTGTTTCGTAACAGACGTCGAGGTTCTTTTCCAGCACACCAATCTTTAAACGGTATCTGGAC
>JAJBUA010000088.1 GCA_020860565.1 Clostridiales bacterium | reverse complement strand
TGCATATACTGGATAAATGTGCTATTTTAGTATAAAATGATAAATATACAATGAACAAAAAATCAAAACTGATATTATCTTCTTTATTTTTAAAGGATGATATTTTTTTTGGCGCTGATAGACAAACGGGAGGATAACTTGTATGCAATTCGGACTGGTACCTTCTGAAGAGCGGGATGAGGTGTACGAATGGATCCGCAGGCAGCTCCTGAGTTTTGCGGTAAAACCGGGAGAAATGCTCAGTGAGAATTCCCTGTCGGCGCAGCTGAAGGTGGGAAGACCGGCAGTCCGGGACGCGCTGTCGCGCCTGGCCGAAGAAGGGTATGTCAATGTATATCCGCAGAGAGGGACGGAGGTTTCCCGCATCGTTCCGGACCGGGTCCGTCAGGCAGTACATACTCACATTGTCCTGGAGCAGGCGGTGATTACAGAGCTTTGCTCAAGAAAGCTGACGGAGCGGGAAAAAGATACTTTCCAGACAGTCCTCCGGGAGAGGACGGAGATGGAGGAGGCTGCCCGCAGGAATAAGTCAACGGAAGTGGACGATCTGCACCGGATCGAGACGGTGCGCGTTTTCCGGCGTTTCCTGCTCGGTACCTGCGGCAAAGAATATGCCTGTGAATATTATCGGATCGTAGACTGCGATATGCTGCGGGTGCTTTATCTGCAATATCACACATTTAATTATAAAATAAACGTTTCTTCTCTGACCAGCTGGGAGCATACAGTGATTGAGGAGAAGATGATGGTTGAGAACATTCTGCGCGGAGAGGTTTCCACTGCGTGCCTGATCTGTTCCAACCATTATAATTCGATTCTCTGGAACATGGATCAGCTCCGGAGAATTTATCCACAGTTCTTTGCCGGATAGGCCTCATCTGCCGTTTCCGGTTATAGAGATACATAGTTATTTATAAATGAAAGGGGATGAAGACAGAGAATCAGAGTTTTTCAGGAGAGTATGTACGAAAATTAAAAATGTAGGAGGAATATCATGGAATACCTGGTTGGTATTATTTTGTTACTTTCATTCTTTGCCCTCGCTTATTACTGTATCAAGGGCTACAATCTGATGATCGGCTTCCTGATCATCACAGTTATCTGGACCGTCCTTCCGCTGGCAGGCACGATGTTTGTAAGCGCGGACTTCCTTGCGGAAAATGAGATTCTGCAGTTCAGCGGCGCCAAAGGCCTGGTTTCGATCCTCAATAAGATTTACCAGAGCGCGCCGGAGGGCTGGGGCACCACACTGGTTAACGTATGCTGGGGCGCATGGTTCGGCCGTGTCCTGATGGATACCGGTATTGCGTCTACGCTGATCCGTAAGACCGTTGAGCTCGGCGGAGACAAACCGATGGTGACCATCGCTCTGCTGAATATCGTTACCGCACTGATCTTCACCGCTATGACCGGCGCAGGCCCGGTTATCGCGATCGGCGTTATCGTGTTGCCGATTCTGATGTCTCTCGGCGTGCCGAAAGCCATCGCAATGTTCTCTTTCATGGGTTCTGTTGCGGCAGGTATCTATCTGAATCCGGTTAACTTTGCTCAGTACCGCGCGTTCTACATCACCCCCGATGAGATGCCGGACTTCACCCTGGGCTGGTACGCATTCCACTGGGGCTATGCTGCTCTGCTGATCATGCTGGTTGTAACGACCGTTCTGGCAGGCATTTATCTCGCAAAGAGCAAGACCTCCCATGCATGGGCGGCTCAGAGACGGAACGCTGCTTCCGAGCAGAGAAACGCTCCGATGTATACCCTGATCCTGCCGATCGTACCGGTTGTGCTGAAGATCGCGTTTGACTTCTCCGTAATCGGCGGTTTCGTTATTTCTGGTTTCCTTGCACTGTTCCTGTGCGGAAGAATGAAGGGTACCTTCTCCGAGAACTGCCAGCTGGTTAACAAGCTGTATTATGACGGCGTTGTGGATACCGCTCCGTTGGTCGGCTTCCTTCTTACTCTGCCGATGTTCAACTCTGTAGCGAGCTATGCGTCTCCTTACTTCAAGGTTATCCTTGGCAACGTAATGCCGAAGAGTGAACTGACGGTATGTATCGTATTTGCGGTTCTGCTCTTTATGGGCCTGTTCCGTGGACCGATGACCCTCGTTGGCTGCGGCGCTGCAACGCTGGGTGTGCTTTCCAATGTTGCTTCTTTCTCGGTACCGTTCCTGTATGGCGTATTCGCGATCCCCACGATCACGGTCAATATCGGAAGCTGTATTACACAGTCCTGGGTTGCATGGGGCCTTGCTTATACGAAGGTAGAGTCGAAGGATTTCCTGAAACTTTCAATCCCCAATGCCTATATCACGGGCGTTCTCCAGTATGTCGCGGTATTTATTATGCTCGGCGGACTGGGTGCAGCGTGGTTTGCTTAAATCATCAATCGATAATATCTCCTGAAAATAATCTGGCTCCGGGAGCATGAGTTGTGGATAGTCATGCTCTGCAGGATATCGGGCGCGGACAACGCGCCCGGTTTTCCCCCTCGATTTTAGCTGTTGAAAGGCAGCATCGATCAACAGAAAGGAAAGAAAATAATGGCGGAAAGTAAAAGAAGAGCTGTCCGTATGGGTATCGACGTAGGTGGCACTTATACCAAGTGCGTTGCGATGGATAATGAGACTCATGAAATTATAGGAAAAAACGAAGTCAAGACCACGCATGACGATGAAAAAGGCGTTGCGGCAGGTGTTGTCCAGAGTTTTAAAAACTGCATGAAGGAGAATCATATTGCTCCGGAAGATGTGGTTTTCGTTGCACATTCCACAACGCAGGCAACGAACGCCTTCATTGAGGGCGATGTGGCAAACGTAGGCGTGGTAGGCGTTGCGGGCGGAGGTCTGGAGGGACTTCTGGCCAAGCCGCAGCTGACCTTAAAGGATATTGTCCTCGATCCGAAGGTTGACCGTAAGATCAAGGTATATAATTCTTTCATTAAGAAGAAAGCGCTCAATGAGGACACGATCAATAAGAGTATCGAGGAACTGCTTGGTCAGGGAGCGCAGGTTATCGTTGCTTCGATGGCATTCGGCGTTGACAGCATGGAAGAGGAAGAGATGATCCATGACTGTGCGCAGAAGAAGGATATCCCGGTAACCATGGCTTCGGACATTACCAAGCTGTATGGCCTTACCCGCCGTACCCGTACCGCGGCGATCAACGCGTCCATCCTCCCCAAGATGATGATGACGGCAAACGCGACGGAGTCCTCAGTCCGTGACGCGGGAGTTACCGTGCCGCTGATGATCATGAGAGGCGACGGCGGTGTTATGGAGATCAACGAGATGAGAAAGCGTCCGATTCTGACGGCTCTGTCCGGTCCGGCCGCTTCCGTTATGGGTTCTCTGATGTATCTGCGTGCTTCGAACGCGATTTATTTCGAGGTAGGTGGAACGACAACCAATATTGGTGTTATCAAGAATGGCCGTCCGGGCGTTGACTACGCTCAGATCGGCGGACATGATACTTATATCAGTTCTCTGGATGTACGAATTCTGGGCTGCGCGGGCGGTTCCATGGTACGTATCAATGATAAAGAAGTTGTTGATGTCGGACCGCGTTCCGCTCATATCGCGGGCTGCGAGTATGCGTGCTTTACCCCGGAGGAAGAGATCGTCGATCCGCAGATCGAACTGGTAAGCCCGAAGCCGGGTGATCCGTCCGACTATGTGACGATCCGTTTAAAGAACGGCAAGAGCATCTGCTTTACCAATACCTGTGCGGCAAACGTGCTGGGACTGATCGATGAGAAATATTTCGCTCACGGCAACGCGAAAGCAGCGCGTCTGGCAATGCAGCCGGTAGCAGATAAGCTGGGTATCACAGTCGAAGAACTGGCAACCCAGATCCTTGACAAAGACTATGAGAAAGTAAACGCCTGCATTAACGCGCTGGCAGATAAATATCAGCTGGATCATGAGAGCATGAAGCTGGTTGGCTGCGGCGGCGGCGCTGCTTCTCTGGTTCCGTACTGTGCGGAGAAGATGGGCCTGCAGTACAGCATCCCGGAAAATGCGGAAGTGATCTCCTCGATCGGTGTAGCGCTTTCGATGGTGCGGGATGTGGTAGAGCGAGTGATCCCGAGTCCGACTCAGGAAGATATCCGCGAACTGAAGAAGGAAGCTTCCGATATGGCGATCAGCTCCGGCGCGTCACCGGATACGGTGGAAGTTCATATCGAGATCGACAGCCAGACCGGTAAGGTTACGGCCATCGCGACCGGATCTACCGAGGTTAAGACGACCGATCTGCTGAAAGAGTGCGACGAGGCAGAGGCTTATGAGCTCGCCGTACAGGATTTCGGCCATAAGGTGAGCGATGTGAAGCTGGCGGAAAAGACCGACAAGTTCTATGTATATGCCGGTAAGAAAGACGATAAGACGCCGCTTCGTATCGTGGATAAGAAGGGCTTCATCAAGGTTCAGTGCTCCAACGGACAGGTTGTTAAATGTAAGGTCAGCGAGTACGAGGATGTGGTAGAGGATCTGTGGGAGAATGGTGCTGTATTTAAGACCGACTCCGTGCTGCGTCCGGACTACTTCGTCTGCGTCGGTCCGCGTGTCTGCGACTACAGTGCGGTCGATCTGGATCAGATCTTCCTGCTGATGGATCTGGATCTGGGAGACCGGGAACCGGATGAGGAAATTATTGTTGTAGCGACAGTAACTGAGGTCTGATTGCATGACAAAGGAAGAGTTCAAAGACGCATGTAAGCCGATCGCAAGAGGGCTTTTTGGCAAGCAGGGAAGTGTGCGCTACGAGCGCCCGCACTTCCCGCTGCGGCCTCTGGAGCAGATGCTTATGGATCTGGTTTCGATCGATCCGGTCGACTGGTATCACTATGTATTCTCCAGAGAACCATTAAACGGCAAATTTAATGATGAACAGCGCAGGCACTGGATGGAGGAGGCGACCGCGTGCGGACAGCAATATGCCCGGAGGATGATAGAAAAGTACGGTTCGTCCGATCCGGAAAAACTGGCCCGCGGGATGGGGATGAAGGTGAGTTACCCGACCTTTCCGGAAAAGACCGACCGGGTGCTATTTGCGGAATATCGGGTGCCGGATACGATCTGTATCTATATGGATGCAGTGAAAAAAGCAAAAAAATATCTGGCAAAACCGGAAATATGCGCCATCCTCACGGAAAAGCTGGATGTGAGCAGGCTTTTACTGGCACACGAGCTCTTCCATCATGTAGAAGAAAAATACAAAAAAGAAATTTATACAAAGACAGAAAAGATACGGCTGTGGTCGGTCGGCCCGCTGCACAATGATTCTACGATCATTGCCCTGAGCGAGATCGCGGCCATGGCCTTTGCCCGTGAGATCATCGGAATTCCCTATTCTCCTTATGTCATGGACGTATTTCTGGTCTACGGCTACTCGCCCGAAGAAGCCAGCGGCCTGTACGAGGAGATGATGGAATTCGTGGGTCGGCAGCCCTGTGATCCGGTAGAGAAATAAGTTATATATTGGTAAGGCTAAGACAATAAAATAGTCCCTGAGGGGAAAACATTTCCGCAGAGGACATTTTTCACGTCGGCACTTAGTGAGCCGGATGTATTTCCGGCGAACTTATGCCTTAGTATCCATATGACGTGCCAGTGACACGTCATATGGAGTACCGCTACGTGAAAACCTAAACGCAAGCGGTCCTCGGAGGAAATGTTTTCCCCTCAGGGACGGGCGGTTTACCATTAACGCAGAATTATGATTGCAAATTAAAAAAGGAGTATGAATCATGAGTGTACGTATCCCTTACGATACCGTAAAATCAACCGTAAAACAGATATTTCTGAACCTGGGTATGAAAGAAGCGGACGCGGAAACCTGCGCGACAATCCACAGCCAGTCAAGTGCGGACGGCGTGGAGAGCCACGGCCTGAACCGGATCCCACGTTTTGTCGATTATGTGCAGAAGGGCTGGATCAATCTGCAGGGAAGTCCGCAGTTGGTCGGCGCTAAAGGCGCTGTGGAGAACTACGACGGCCAGTTGGGCGTCGGGATCACGAATGCTCTGTTCTGCGCAGATCGAGCGATGGAACTGGCAAAGGTTCACGGGATTGGCTGCGTGGCTCTGCGCAATACGACCCACTGGATGCGCGGCGGAACCTATGCGTGGCGGATCGCTGAGGCCGGTTTTATGGGGATCAGCTGGATCAATACCGAGAGCTGTATGCCGCTGTGGGGCAGTGATGAACCCGGCGTCGGCAACAATCCATTCTGTATCGCGATCCCCAGAGAAGACGGCCCGATCGTGCTGGATATGGCGATGAGCCAGTATGCGTATGGAAAACTGGGCGTATATCGTCTGGCAGGCAAGAAGCTTCCGTATCCGGGCGGTTTTGATAAAGACGGCAATCTCACGGATGATCCGGGAGCGATTGAAGACAGCAGGAGGATCTTGCCGACCGGTTACTGGAAGGGCAGCGGTATGGCGATCTGTCTGGATATGGCGGCTGCGCTGATGGCAAACGGCAATTCCGGCGCGCGGATGGATCAGAATGGACTCGGCAGCTGTGGCAGCTGCTGCCAGATCTTTATCGCGTATGACCCATATCTGTTTGGAAGCAAAGAAGAGATCCAGTCGATGTTAAATGAGCGCGTGGCGGCGGCGGACGCAACGCATCCGGATCATGAGGGTGGTCATGTGAGCTGTCCGGGCGAGCGTACCCTGCGTACCCGTGCAAAGAGCATGGCAGAGGGTGTGAGTGTAGATGAAGCGATCTGGTCGCAGATCCAGTCGCTGGCTGCCGGTAATATGCAGGCGGAAGATATTGCGAGCAAGTAATCAAGAAAAGAGGATAAAAAGTATGAGAATAGCGGTAATCGGAGCGGGAGCGATGGGCTCCATTTATGGAGGTCATCTGTCTCAGCATAATGAAGTTTATATGGTGGACACGGCTGCGCCGGTAGTAGAGCATCTTCAGAAGGAAGGCCTTAAGATTCAGGAGAATGGAGAGGATATCCTCTTTCACCCGCAGGCGGTTACTTCGACCGAAGGGATCGAGCCGGTAGATCTGATCATCCTGTTTGTAAAGGCGCTGTACTCCCGTTCGGCACTTGCAGGCAATAAAAATCTGATCGGACCGGATACGTATGTGCTGACACTGCAGAATGGTTCCGGCCATGAAGACATTCTGGGCGAATTCGTTGATCTGGATCATATTGTGATCGGGACGACAGAAGACAACGGAGCCGTACTGGGCCTGGGACATATCCGCCGCGGCGGTGTGGGCAATACCAATGTTGGTATGCTGACAGAGGATAAGGCTGGTTTCCTGCCGAAGCTGAAAGAAGCCTTTGACAGCTGTGGTTTCAACGTGAAAATTCACGCCAATATTCAGCAGCTGATCTGGGATAAGCTGTTTACCAATGTTTCCTTAAGCGCGGTGACAGGCGTCCTTCAGGTAGATATGGGTTATATTGCCGCAAATCCTTATGCCTGGGCGATGACAACGGCTCTGATCCATGAGGCAGTTGCTGTTGCGAAAGCAATGGGACTTGAAGCAGATGAAGCGGCGATCACAGAGAAGGTGAGAAAGACTTCCGAAATGTCGCCGAATGGATGCACCTCGATCCGCGCGGATATCCGTGATGGGAGAAAGACAGAAGTAGATACCATCAGCGGTTCTGTGGTGCGCGCGGCGGCAAAGGTTGGCGTGGCGGTGCCGAGCCATGAACTGATTGTCAACATGGTTCATGCGCTGGAAGGAAAAGATAAATAAGAGTTCTGTCCTGCCGGACAGACATCGTGAAGGGAGTCCCGCAGGGGCTCCTTTTTCCTTATGAATCTTCTTTTCGTAAAATATTGACTTTCAGGAGTAATCTAAATACAATATATAGTAGTTTACCAGAGAGGTGCGGCAAACACGGGGGTTCGTGAGTATGACGGAGAAAGAATACAGGGAGAGAGAACGGCAACGAAGAAAGAAAAAAGAAGCAAAACGCAGACGTGCCCGCAGGAAACGGCTGCTCCTGATTGGATGTATGGGGGTGGTCCTGGCCGGAGCAATTGCGCTGACGCTTGCCGCAGCAGGAAAATGGCTGGGAGGCGACAAAAATGGTTCTCTGCCGGTAGTGGGCGGAGTGCGTGAGACGGCGGAAGCACAGCATATGTGGACGGAGCTTCCGCGGATAGGAGTACTCTGCAGTATATGTCCTGCCGGCGGTGAGTGGAGCTCGTATGTGGCGGATAACCGGTGCGCCTCAGCGCCTGCAGGCTCGTATCTGACGGCGATGAAGGCAGCGCTTGAGAGCCAGCCGGAGGAGCTTACGGGAACTCTGAAATATTCGGTTAATTTAAGCGGCAGCGGCTGGCTGGACTGGACAGATGATTCCGGGGAGTCGGGAGAAAGCGAAGGAGACGCGGCGTTGGAGGCGATCCGGATGCGTCTGACGGGTGATCTGGCCAATTACTATGATATTTTATATTGTGTATTACAAAATGACGAGTGGACAGACTGGGTAAAGAACGGCGAAGAAGCGGGGTCTTCAGGAGTCGGGCTGCATGTAGACGGCGTCCGCGCGTCTGTTGTGCGCAAAAAACCGGGAGAAGCTTCGTGGGCGGGGGAGATTGACCCGACCCAGCCGATGGTAGCAATTACTTATGATGACGGTCCTTCCGGGACCGTTACGCCAAAGATTCTGGACAAGCTGGAAGCATGCGGCGGGCATGCGACATTTTTTATGGTGGGACAGCAGGCGGAAAACCGCACGGAACTGATTCAAAGAATGGTCTCCCTGGGCTGCGAGCCAGCCAATCATACCTATGAACACACAGCCATGAAAAATCTGGAGCCGCAGGAACTGGTCGCGCAGGTGGATCGGACAAATCAGCTGGTGATCGATGCGTGCGGGGTGACGCCGGTTCTCATGCGTCCGGTAGGAGGAAATGAAACGGATGAGGGACTGGCTGCGGTCGGTTCGATCGGGATGTCGGCGATCCTCTGGTCCATTGACACCCTGGACTGGAAGACGAGGGATGCGTCGTCTACGATTCAGAAAGTGAGAGATCAAGTCAAAGATGGAGATATCATCCTGATGCATGACCTGTATGACGCGACCGCAGAGGCGAGCATGACGATCATTGATGAACTGGTGGCGCAGGGATATCAGCTGGTGACAGTCAGCGAGCTGTCGGCGTACCGCGGCGGGCTGAAACCGGGAAAATCATACACGAAATTTTTACCTTAAAGAGGATAGTCTTCCCTCTCAGGGACGGATGGCTGATGTAATACATTTATATGGATTATAAATATTAGGTGGAGATTGAAAAATGAGAGAAAAACTGACTAACAGTGATGTGAAAAAAATAGAAGAAGAGATCGAGCACCGCAAGCTGGTTGTGCGGCCGCAGTGTCTGGAAGCAGTAAAGGAAGCACGGGCGCAGGGCGATCTCAGTGAGAATTTTGAGTATTATGCGGCGAAGCGGGAGAAAAACCGCAATGAGAGCCGCATTCGTTATCTGGAAAATATTCTGAAGAATGCGATTGTGATCTCAGATGAGTCCGCGGCGGATGAGGTCGGTATGAATAATACGGTTACTCTTTATATGGAAGATGACGATGAGGAGGAAACCTATAAACTGGTGACCAGTATCCGCGGTGATTCGCTGAATAACAGGATCAGTACGGAGTCAGCTCTGGGGCGGGCGATTTTTAAGAAAAAGGTGGGCGACCGCGTAGCTGTCACAACGGATACCGGCTATACGTATTATGTGGTGATTCGTAAGATTGAAAATACCGATGACAGCGGGGATGCGATACGGACGTATTAGCAGTGTGTTTATGTCTTCGGCGAAATGACAGGGTCTGCTTTTGCCTGTGGAATTAGCCGGGTCAGGTCCATGCTCCGTCGAGAGTAATCACCTGTCCGGTGAGGTAAGAGCCTGTGGACGCCAGCTGCCAGGCGAGATCGGCGACCTCCTGCGGCGAACCGAGCCGTCCGGCCGGGATCTCATCGGTCAGGCTGCGCAGTTCTTCAGCGGAGAGCCAGTGATTCATTTCCGTGTCGATCGCTCCGCAGGCGATTGCATTGACCTGGATATTGCTGGGAGCCAGTTCTCTGGCGAGCGCGCGGGTAAGGGAATTGACGCCGCCTTTGCTGGCTGAGTACGCAACTTCACAGGAGGCGCCGACATTTCCCCAGACGGAAGAGATGTTGATGATCTTTCCGCTGTGAATCTGCAGCATCAGCGGGATTGCCAGTTTACAGCAGTTGTAGACGGAGGTCAGGTTGGTGCGGATGATCTGCGACCAGTCTTCCGGGGACATATCCTGCAGAAGGCCGACGTAGGAGATGCCGGCATTATTGACCAGGACATCCAGACGGCCATATTGCTGCCGGATCAGGGCATACAGCTCTTCACAGACAGGGAAATCGCCGATATCGCCGAGAAATGCAATACAGGTTCCCCGGAATTGTTCGATTTCTTTTTTGACGGACAGGAGTTCTTCCTCCCGGTGAGCGCAGTTAATCATGACATCATATCCGTTTTTTGCAAATTCTATGGCGATCGCTTTACCGATTCCGCGTGAGGAACCGGTTACCAGAGCCACTTTCTTATTCATGATAGATTCTCCATTCGGCCGCTTAAGGAGCGGATGTGTGATTCCCTTTCGTTTGGGTTCTGCATCAGCAGATTTCTGAGATATAAGTATAGCACAAAACTTTAAAAAAGAATTACGATTTTTCAAACTCTATGTATCTTTCGCGTAAATTATGGTATACTGTGAACGCGAAATTCAAAGGAAGAAAAGGACAGAGAGTTATCTGTTGAGGAAAATAAGATCATTTTGAAAAACAGGAGATCGCGATGACAGAGGTTTTTGACCTGATTATTATTGGAGCCGGTCCGGCCGGACTTACCGCTGCAATTTATGCGCAGCGGGCGAAACTGCGTACGCTTGTGATCGAAAAGGAGTTTATCAGCGGCGGCCAGATGCTGAACACCTGGGAAGTGGACAATTATCCGGGACTTCCCGGGATCTCAGGGATGGATCTGGGAGAGCGGTTCCGGCAGCATGCGGATGCTCTGGGTGCGGCATTTGTCAAAGATACGGTACAGGAGATCTGCGAGGTGCCGATAGCTGAGCCGGAGCTTTTGCGGGCGGCAGAATTATCGATGGGCGGGAACCGGCCGATGATCAAAGAGATTCACGGAAGGAAAAAGACTTATCAGGCAAGGACCGTGATCATCGCTTCCGGCGCTGCGCATAAAAAATTAGGCGTGCCGGGTGAGGAAAAGTTTGCCGGAGCGGGTGTCAGTTACTGTGCGACCTGTGACGGCGCTTTTTATCGCGGCAAAGTGACTGCAGTAGTCGGGGGCGGAGATGTGGCAGTCGAAGATGCAATTTATCTTTCCCGTATGTGCGAGAGGGTATATCTGATTCATCGCCGCGATGAACTGCGTGCGGCGGCACTTTTGCAGGAAAAAGTCTTATCGCAGGATAATATCACGGTTATATGGGATACGATTGTGGAGGAAATCCTGGGGATAGATGCGGCAGAAGAGCTGTCTCTGAAAAATAAAAAGACCGGGGAGACGAAGAAACTTTCCGTCGACGGTGTGTTTATCGCAGTGGGGATCGAACCAAACAGCGGAGCCTTTGAGGGATTTCTGGAGATGGATCACGGGTATATCTGTGCCGGAGAGACCGGCGAGACTTCCGTGCCGGGTGTGTTTGCCGCAGGAGATATCCGGACCAAACCGATGCGCCAGATCATTACAGCGGCGGCTGACGGGGCGAACGCGGTTGCCGGTGCGGAGAGATACCTGATGGAGTCATAAGAGAACAGGAGATTGATTTCGAAGGGATGAGAGTTCCTGTGCAAATAGAAGCGTGGATTACGAGAGGGGCCATAGGATATGAAGAGATGGTATAAAGTACTGACAATAGGATGCCTTTGTGCAGTGTTTGCAGGCGGGATTACCGCATATGCGGATCTGGACAAATCCGTGCATTCGGTGATTCTGGTTGCTGCTCAGGAGGATTATTCCAATGTTGCGGTATCGCAGGTTTCGGACTATGTGAATATCCGGGAGGAGCCGAATACAGACAGCACCATCGTGGGAAAAATTTATAATAATTGTGCGGCGACGATTCTGGATACGGTTTCCGGCGAGGATGGAGACTGGTATCAGATCCAGTCCGGAAGTGTTTCGGGTTATATCAAAGCGGAATATTTTATTACCGGCAGTGAAGCGGAACAGCTGGCGATGGAGATCGGCAGAGAGTATGTCACGATTGATACAGAAGGGCTGCGTCTGCGGACGGAACCGGATCTGAACAGTGAGATCCTGACGTTGTTGTCCAATGGTGAGCGTTATCTGGTGCAGGGAGCAGAGGGAGATTTCTTTAAAGTCGAAGTAGACGCAGATCTGACCGGTTATATCGCGAAGGAATACTGCCGTACAGAGGTAGAATTTGACCAGGCAGTTTCTCTGGAGGAAGAGCAGCAGAAGATCGATGAAGAAAATCAGAGAAAAAAGGATGCCGAGGATGCGATTGCCGCTCTTGAACTCGCGAAACAGGAGGCGGCTCAGGCAGAGGCTTCCGGTTTTATCCTGGCTAATCCGGAGGAGAGTGATAATTCTCACAGCACGACGGCTCCTGTCTTTGAGGTTCCGTCGTCTGAGGTGACAGAAGGGACGGCCGGTTCGTCCGGCACATCCTCGGATTCGTCTTCCGGTCCGGGAGGTTCCTCGTCCGGAAGCTCCGGTTCGCAGATTACTCAGATTACGGAAGGACCGGGAATCAGCGCAGCTTCCGCAGCGGTGACCTCCGCCACAAGAACTGCGATTGTCGCCTACGCGAAGCAGTTCCTGGGCAATCCTTATGTATATGGAGGAACCAGCCTGACAAACGGTACCGACTGTTCGGGCTTTACTCAGGGGGTTTATGCGCATTTTGGAATTACGACCGGGCGGAGCTCGCGCGATCAGGCAGCGAATGGCAAAACGATTTCCATCACATCGGCTCAGCCGGGAGATCTGCTGTTCTATTCCAGCGGAAGCAGCGGGACGATCAATCATGTGGCGATGTACATAGGCAATGGACAGATCATTCATGCCGGGACAGAACGAACCGGTATCTGTATCGCGGCATATGATTACCGGACTCCGTGCAAGGCTGTTACGTTTTTGGATTGATGGGAGTCTGATATGGGAAAGCGAACCTATTATCCGGGTCTGGATGTGCTGAAGCTGTGTATGGCGCTGCTGGTGGCACAGAGACATATCATCCAGATCTTTTATGAGGAAGGAAGCCCGTGGCGCGCGGTGATCGGCTACTGGCTCTCCAACCTTGCAGTTCCGGTGTTTTTTACCATAGCGGGATTTTTCCTGTTCCGGCGGCTGGATGACAGACACCCGGACTGCTCTGTGGTCTATCGCTATTGTCTGCGGATCCTCAGGCTGTATGTGATCTGGTCGGTGCTTTATCTTCCGATTGATATCTACAACTGGTATCATGAAGAAAATCACAGCATCGTGAGCGGGATCCTGACATATCTGCATCATTTTGTGTTTGACAGTACGATCCCGCAGCTTTGGTACCTGCCGGCGCTGGCATTTGCCTGCCTGATTGTCGGTTTTGCGTATGTACACGGGATGGGGATTGGCCCGCTTCTGACAGGCGGCCTGTTGCTGTTTGCCGCGGGAACGATCGGAAATAACTGGTATTTTAACCAGCAGCTTCCGGCGGCAGTTCAGGATGTCATGCATCTGTATTCCCGTTATTTCCTTACGATGCGCAACGGACTGTTTTATGGGATATTTTTTGTGGCTCTGGGACTGGCTCTGGCAAAGATTCGCAGAAGACCACCGCTATGGCTGTCGGTGTCAGGCGCTGTGGCGAGTCTTGCTCTGACCGGTTGGGAGTCCATGCACTGTTATGAGACAAACTTTGTGTTTACAACGGTTTTGGCGGCATTTTTCCTGTTCACAACGGCGGAGGTCCTGCAGCTGCCGGGCGGAAGGTTGTATCCGGGAATAAGAAAAATGAGCGAATGGATTTACTTCGCTCATTTTTATTTCTTTCATTTCCTTGTATGGACCAGACCGCTTAATCCGGTTCCGTTTACCAATCGATCAATCACGCTTATGATATTGATTCCGGTTCTGATCTTTTCGGGGCTTATGACGGCTCTCTCCGGGACGGAGAGAGGAAGCTTTTTAAAAAAGCTGATTTAGAATTCGGGCTCGATCAGGCCGTAGGTGTTGCCGCGGCGTTTATATACGACATTGACCTGTTCAGTCTGCGCGTTGAGGAATACATAAAAGCTGTGTCCTAACAGTTCCATCTGTACGCAGGCTTCTTCGGGATCCATGGGTTTTACCGCGAATCTCTTGGATTTTACGATCTCGATGGTTTCTTCTCCGACGCTCTCTTCGTTAATGAAGAGGTCGGAGAACGCCTGAGCCGACTGCTTCTTGTCGATCAGTTTTTTTCTGTACTTCTTAATCTGGCGCTCGATGATTTCTTCAACCAGATCAATGGAAACATACATATCGGTGCTGGACTCTTCCGCACGGATGATGTTTCCCTTTACCGGAATGGTAACTTCGATTTCCTGTCTCTCCCTCTGTACGCTTAAAGTAACGATAGCCTCTGTTTCCGGCTGAAAATATCGCTCCAGCTTGCCAAGCTTGTCTTCGATGGCTGACCTCAGTGCCGGAGTTACTTCCATATTTCTTCCCGTAATCGTATAACGCATATCATCAGCTCCTTTTGTTGAGATGTCATAATTATAGCATCTTTTTCTGAAAAACTCAATGAAAAATGATGAATTGTGCTGACAATTAAAACGAGGAGATTTTACGTTTTTTTTGAAGAATCCTGTCAAATTTGGGAGACTTGTACAAAGTTGAAAAAATGGCTTGACAACAGTTATGACCGGTGCAAACAATAGTGGAAAATGTGGATAACCTGGTGTATAACCATAAATAAGCGGAAATCGGTTGTTTTGCGCGGTGGAAAAAATCAGTGGAAAACTATGTGGATAATGTGGACAAAGTGGATAGTAACAAAAAAGAACATATTTTTTGTGCAAATTGCCAGGTTGACGATAATAACAGGATTTATGTTACTTTCTGTCTATTTGTGTAAGTTCATGGACGATTACCGGAGAATGCGGTGTGTGAATTGTGAACACGGTTGTTTGAGAGATACAAATGTTGAGCAGGTATAAAAATTTGCTTAAAATTTTTTAAAGAGAAATCGGGAACTTGAATAAATCGGAGGTTGGTGCTACAATGTACTAGACTATCTTTAATTAGGAGAATGAAGGAATGAATCTCGTAGAGAAAATATTTGGCACTCACAGCGAACGCGAATTGAAGATGATATATCCGATCGTGAAAAAGATAGAAGCTTTGAGACCTGAGATGCTGGAAAAAACGGACGAAGAACTTCGTGATCAGACTCGCATTTTCCGGGAACGTCTTGCTGCGGGAGAAACTCTTGACGATATCCTGCCGGAGGCGTTTGCGACGGTGAGGGAAGCGGCGCGAAGAGTTCTTGATATGGAACATTATCCGGTACAGCTGATCGGCGGGATCGTCCTGCACCAGGGACGAATCGCTGAGATGAAGACCGGTGAAGGAAAGACCCTGGTGTCGACGGCGCCGGCATATCTGAATGCGCTTGCGGGCAAGGGCGTACACATTGTTACTGTCAACGATTATCTGGCAAAACGTGATGCCGAGTGGATGGGCCGCGTGCATGAGTTTCTGGGACTGACGGTCGGCGTAGTGCTGAATCCGATGAAGTCCGAGGAGAGAAAGGCGGCGTATAACTGCGATATCACCTATGTGACCAATAATGAGCTCGGTTTTGATTATCTGCGTGATAATATGGCTATCTATAAGGAACAGATGGTTCTGCGCGGTCTGGAATATGCGATTATCGATGAGGTCGATTCGGTTCTGATCGATGAAGCACGGACTCCGCTGATTATCTCCGGACAGAGCGGCAAATCTACGAAGCTGTATGAGATGTGCGAAGTACTGGCACATCAGCTGGAGCGGGGCGAAGCCTCCGGAGAATTTACCAAGATGAATGCCATTATGGGCGAGGATATCGAAGAGACCGGAGATTATGTGGTAAATGAGAAGGACAAGGTCGTAAACCTGACGGAGCAGGGTGTTGAGAAAGTAGAGAATTTCTTCCATATAGAAAACCTTGCGGATCCGGAAAACCTGGAGATCCAGCACAACATTATCCTTGCTTTGCGGGCCAATAACCTGATGCACCGCGATAAGGATTATGTCGTAAAGGACAATGAGGTGCTGATCGTCGATGAGTTTACCGGACGTATCATGCCGGGCCGCCGTTATTCGGACGGACTGCATCAGGCGATCGAGGCGAAGGAGCACGTCAACGTGCGCAGGGAGAGTAAGACGCTGGCGACGATCACCTTCCATAATTTCTTTAATAAATTCAAGAAAAAGGCGGGTATGACCGGTACCGCGCGGACCGAGGAGAAGGAATTCCGCAACACTTATATGATGGACGCGATCGAGATCCCGACGAACCGTCCGATAGCCAGAATTGACCACAACGACGCGGTTTATAAGACCAAAAAAGAAAAATTCAAGGCCGTCTGCGATGAGATCGAAGAGGCTTATCAGAGAAAACAGCCGGTGCTGGTCGGTACGATCACCATCGAGACGTCAGAGATGCTCAGCAAGATGCTGCAGAGGCGCGGTATCCCGCATAAGGTCCTGAACGCGAAGTTCCACGAACTCGAGGCGGAGATCGTCGCCGACGCGGGTATTCACGGAGCGGTTACGATCGCGACCAATATGGCAGGCCGTGGTACCGATATCAAGCTGGACGAGGAATCCAAGAAACTTGGCGGTCTGAAGGTAATCGGCACGGAACGCCATGAAGCGAGACGAATTGACAACCAGCTGCGTGGACGTTCCGGACGTCAGGGAGATCCGGGAGAATCCCGTTTCTATATTTCACTGGAAGACGATCTGATGCGGTTATTCGGTTCCGAGCGCCTGATGAACATGTTCACCGCGCTGGGAGTGCCGGAAGGCGAGCAGATCGAGCATAAGATGCTGTCGAGCGCGATCGAAAAAGCGCAGATGAAAATCGAGACCAATAACTACGGCATTCGAGAAAACCTGCTCAAATACGATGAGGTCAATAACGAACAGCGTGAGATCATCTACGCGGAGCGCCGCAAGGTACTGGACGGTGACAACATGCGCGATGTAATCCTGCGTATGATTACCGATCTGATCGATAATTCCGTAGATATGACGATCGCGGAGGAGCAGGTGCCTGAGAACTGGGATCTGAAGGGATTAAACGCGCTGCTGCTGCCGATCATCCCGATGGAACCCATTACACTGGAAAGGTATCCGGTATCAAAGAAAAATGAGTTAAAACAGTCTTTAAAAGAGACCGCAATCCGTCTCTACGAGGCAAAAGAAGCAGAGTTCCCGGAGGCAGAACAGATCCGCGAGATCGAGCGTGTCGTCCTGCTTAAGGTGATCGATAATAAATGGATGAACCATATCGATGACATGGATCAGCTCCGTCAGGGCATAGGTCTGCAGGCATACGGCCAGCGCGATCCGGTAGTCGAGTACAAGATGAGCGCCTTCGATATGTTCGAGGCGATGACAGCCGCGATCACCGAAGACACTGTGCGCATCCTGTTCCACATCCGCGTCGAGCAGAAAGTAGAACGCGAGCCCGCGGCAAAAGTAACCGGCACCAACCGCGACGACACCAGCCTCAAAGCAGCTCCCAAGCGCAGAGAAGTCCGCAAGATCTACCCGAACGATCCCTGCCCGTGCGGCAGCGGCAAGAAATACAAACAGTGCCATGGACGGAAACCGGTGTAGGATATTTTTCCGCTCAGGGACGGATGGTTTACCAAATTCATAAATATGAAAAATAAGAAAGAGGGTGACACAATGGTCGAACTTGATCAGTACAGATACAAATTATCTGCCTTTAAAAAACCATTAGTGGAAGTGAGGGATTCACTTTGACCTCGATAACAAGGTCAGAAGAATCGATGAATTAGATAAATCCATGGAAGAGCCTGGCTTCTGGGATAACGCCGAGAAAGCGGCGGGCCTGGTGCAGGAGGCCAAGAACCTCAAGGATACCGTGGAACTGTATCACGGTCTGGAGCAGGAGCTGGAGGATATCCAGGTCATGATCGAGATGGCGGATGAAGAAAACGATCTGTCACTCGTGCCGGAAATCGAAGAAATGGTTACCGCCTTTGAGGAAAGACTGGAGAAGCTGCGTCTGGAGACACTGCTCTCCGGCGAATACGATAAGTGCGACGCGATCCTGCGTCTGAACGCGGGAGCCGGGGGCACAGAATCCTGCGACTGGTGCGGCATGCTTTACCGCATGTACTGCCGCTGGACGGAAAAAATGGGATATAAGACCGAGGTGCTCGATTATCTGGATGGAGACGAAGCCGGCATCAAATCCGTCGCGATTCAGATCTCGGGTGTGAATGCTTATGGCTATCTGAAATCCGAGCATGGCGTCCACAGGCTGGTGCGGATTTCACCGTTTAACGCGGCGGGAAAACGTCAGACCTCTTTTGTCTCCTGCGATGTCATGCCGGACATCAAGGAAGATGTGGATGTTGTGGTAAATCCGGACGACATCCGGATTGATACTTACCGCTCAAGCGGAGCCGGCGGGCAGCATATCAACAAAACTTCTTCGGCGATCCGTATCACGCATTTCCCGACGGGAATCGTGGTAACCTGCCAGAATGAGCGTTCTCAGTTCCAGAATAAGGACAAGGCGATGCAGATGCTGAAGGCAAAGCTGCTGATGCTTCAGAAGGAAGAGCAGGAAGCAAAAGCGGCGGGCATCCGCGGCGATGTCAAGGAGATCGGATGGGGCAGCCAGATTCGCTCTTATGTATTGCAGCCGTATACGATGGTAAAGGATCTGCGCACAGGAGAAGAGACCGGAAATGTGACAAACGTTCTGGACGGCGGACTGGATCCGTTTATCAGCGCCTATTTAAAATGGCTGAAGTTAGGGCGGCCGGACCGCAAAAATGCACTGACAGATTAAAGACGAGGAGACAGCAAATATGTATGTTGCGATAATGGGATATGGGACGATCGGTTCCGGCGTGGCGGAAATTCTGGAAAAGAACAAAGCCGAGATTGCCGCAGCGGCCGGTCAGAAGGTTGAGTTAAAGTATGTTCTGGATCTGAGGGAATTTCCGGGAAGTCCGATTGAGGACAGGCTGATTCATGATTTTAAGATCATTGAAGAGGATCCGGAGGTTGGACTGGTAGTAGAAACAATGGGCGGCCTGAACCCGGCTTACCCGTTTGTAAAGGCATGCCTTCTTGCCGGGAAGCATGTGACGACCTCCAATAAGGCGCTGGTAGCCGCCCATGGCACAGAGCTGCTGGCGATTGCGAGAGAAAAACAGGTAAACTTTTTGTTTGAGGCGAGCGTCGGAGGCGGCATCCCGGTGATCCGCACTCTGTATCGGAGTATGTCCGGGGAAAAGATTGAAGGAATTACGGGTATTCTGAACGGAACCACGAATTATATCCTTACCCGTATGAGCGAAGCAGGCAGTTCCTTTGAGGCTGCGCTGAAGGAAGCTCAGGATCTCGGATATGCGGAGCGCAATCCGGAGGCGGATGTGGAAGGATATGACACCTGCCGGAAGATCGCGATCCTGACGGCCATGGTGAGTGGGAAAGAAGTCAGTTATGAAGAAATTCATACCGAGGGCATCACGAAGATCACCGATATCGATTTTCAATATGCAAAGAAGATGGGCACATGTGTGCGGCTGTTTGGAAGCAGTCGGATTGGCGGGAACAGTGTTCAGGCGTGGGTAGCTCCGGTCATGATCGGTCCCAGGCATCCGTTGTACGCTGTGGGAGATGTCTATAATGGCATTCTCATTACCAGCAACATGCTGGGACAGACGATGCTTTATGGCAGCGGTGCGGGCAAGCTTCCGACAGGCGGAGCGGTTGTGGCGGATATCATCGAGGCGGTTCAGAATCCGGGCGGTACGATACCATTTGGCTGGTCGGCTGAGCATGAGACGGTTGCGGATTTCTCGTTATCGCTGCATCGGTACTTCGTGAGGATCGCCGGAAATTACAGCGAGAACGAAGAGAAAGTAATCGCGGCATTCGGCAAGGTACAGGTGGTTGAACTGGACGGCATGGATGAATTTGCGGTGCTTACGGAAATAATGACAGAGAAAGAGTATCAGGAAAAAGCAGGAAGATTCGAAGTTCGTCAGATGATTCGTGCAGAACTGTGATCATGGACATGCGCCGCTGACGCGGCGCATTCTTACTTTAGATTGTTGAGCATTTCACGGTAGTAATTCAGCATTTCGCGAAACTGGTTTGCCAGATCCGGATCCTTGATGGACTGGATGAGCATTTCCGGGTTGTCCATCAAACGGATGACGGCGATATAGTTGAGAAAAACAAAGATACTGAGCAGGATACCGATGATCCCGAGCACAAGGCCTATGATTGAAAGTACGGAAAATTTCTGATTATGAATCCGGAAAAGCCAGGCGAGAAAAACCGCGCATGCGCCTAAAAGGAGTTCGATCGGCGGATTAAAGATAACTGCGATGGACGAGATCCCGGAGGCAATGCTCAGGATCGCAAGCTTTTTTGGGGTGATTCCGAAGTTGTTTGAAGTGAGTCCCATGAATTTCCTCCGAAGTAAAAAAATACGCTATCGTTCATGATTGTATCACGAATTGAGAAAGTGCTCAAGTGTTTTTGGCTTAAGTGATGAAAGGGCTGAAAAATGAAGCAGAAATTTGAATTTCAGGTGAAGCTGACGGCAAGGGATCTCTGGCATTTTACGATGTATCATGCCTATTTTGGCATGACCGGAGTTTTTTGCGTGATTTTTACGCTGATAGCGGTGGTGCTGATTCTGACACGGTGGAATGTGCTGGAAACGTATCAGAAAGGACTGCTGGTTATCTGTCTGCTGCTGTTTACGATATGGCAGCCGGGGCTTTTGTATTATAAAGCGTGCAAACAGGCAAAGAGACCTGCGATAGCGGCTCCGATGGAGCTGACATTCAGCCGCAGCGAGGGGCTTCGGGTAAGACAGCATGGACAGTCGGCACGGTTTACCTGGGATCAGATCGGGCGGGTGGACCGGCACGGTTCGATGCTGATTATCTATTTGGATCGGATCCATGCCTATCTTTTGCCAAAAACGGTACTGGGAGAGGACGAGGAGAGCTTTTGCAGTCTGTTGAAGGACTGCCTGCCTCAGGGACATACGAGGGGAATATGACAGATGGTAGTGTCAAGTGATCTATGAAAAAATGAAGTCTAAAAAATAGGCTCAAATGA
>JAJBUA010000068.1 GCA_020860565.1 Clostridiales bacterium | reverse complement strand
AGGTGAGAAATGTAATGGGCGGAAAAGTGATCATGACAGAGGCAACCCGGATTTTAAATCAGGGCAGGGCTGAAGGAATAGCGGAAGGAAAAACGTTGAATTTAGTTGAGAATCTGAGAGCTTTGATGGAAACGATGACCTGGTCTGCGGAGCAGGCGCTGGCAGCGCTTAAGGTGCCGGAAGATCAGTATGAAAAGTACTTGTCTATGTTGAAGTGAATTCAGCAGACGACAGATAACAAAAAATCATGGGGCAACAGAAAAGCTGTCTCATGATTTTTTGTTGTATTTTTTATTGAAGGAATTCTGACTTGTGTTTCTTAGCAAATTACCCTATAATAGACGTGGATTTCGGCATAAGATAGTACTGGAAATCCATATATAAAAAGATGACAGTAATTGTTTGAGGATAGATTATGGAAAATGAAGAAAGGGAGCAGTCCGGGAACCGTAAAAAGGCTGTGTTCGCGGTGGGAGCGGCCCTGCTGGTGTTTGCAGCCGCGGCCTATATCGGGACGGCACAGCGGTATACGGAATGTTTTTTTCCGCGGACTGCTGTAAATCATATCGATGTCTCCGGCCTGAGCATCAGTGAGGTAAAAACACGGATCGCCGAGGGAATCGCCGGTTATACCTGCCGGATCTTGACACGCACCGGCGAGGATGAACTTTCCGGAGAAGCGATTGGCCTGCGGATGGAGTATGATGATTCTCTGGAGCAGGAGATGGCACAGCAGAATCCGTATCTTTGGGGACTGCATTTGCTGCAGGATACTGAGATAACGATGGAGACAATGATTGTCTTTGACGACGATAAGATGGAGGAGGAGATTGACGGATTTGCCTGGCTGGATGAGAGCCAGATGAAAGAGCCGGTCAATGCGGCTATTTCCGGGTACATAGAAGGAACCGGATATGAGATCATACCGGAGGAAGCCGGGACAAAACTCGATCGGGAGGCGGCGATTGCTGCACTGACGGCGGCCATCCGGGCTCTGCAGCCGGAGATATCTCTGGAGGATGCCGGAGTTTATGCGCAGGCAGAGATCACTTCCGAAAATGAAGAATTGCTGGCGCGTCTGGAGGAGTTAAACCGATATGCGGCGATGACAGTCGTTTATCGGTTCGGAGAGAGCGAGGAGATCCTGGAGGGAGTTGAGATCCAGAAATGGCTGACAGTTGCCGAAGATGGGACGATGTCCGTAGATGAGACTGCTGTCGCGGAATACGTAAAGGCACTTGCGGGTAAATATGATACCGCATATCAGCCGAAAGAATTTACGACAAGTTATGGGGATACCGTGACCATCACAAAGGGAAATTACGGCTGGCGGATCTCACAGAAGGAGGAGACTGCCGCGCTGAAAGAAATCATCCTCTCCGGACAGGGGGAGGAGCGTGAGCCTGTTTACCTGCAGACAGCGGCAAGCCATGAGGGAAAGGATTATGGCGATACCTACGTAGAAGTCAATCTGACGGCACAGCACCTGTATTATTATAAAGATGGGGAGCTGCTGGTCGAGAGTGATTTTGTGTCCGGCAATGAATCCAGAGGCAACGGAACGCCGGACGGCGCGTATCCGATTACCTATAAACAGAGAAATGCAGTGCTGCGCGGCCAGGGTTATGCATCTCCGGTTTCTTACTGGATGCCGTTTAACCGCAATATCGGGATGCACGACGCAGACTGGCGCAGCAGCTTTGGAGGAACCATCTACAGGACGAATGGTTCCCATGGCTGCATCAATCTCCCGCCGGCAGCGGCAAAGACCATTTATGAAAATATAGAAGCAGGGACAGCCGTGCTCTGCTATCATCTGGGCGGAACAGCCGCAGAGAGCGTGACAACGGTGGCGTCGACCGGTTCGTCTTCATCGTTATCAGGAAACACATCTGCAGCACAGCCGATTTCATCGGAGGTTGCTTCAGCAGCAGAAAACGAGACTGCAGAAACTGCCGACGGAACCACAGAGTCAGAGACTGCGATCACACAGATCGGACCACAGACGGATTCAACAGGGGAATCCTCCGGAGAACCCGCACAGCCGACAGCAGGCTCCAATGTAATCATAGCCGGTCAGAGCGCGGCACGCCGTACAGAGCAAACGACGCCCCAGGAGACCGAGACATCCCCGGTCGTCGTAGCCGGTTCCGGCTCCCAGATCACAGGACCAGGCGAGTTAACTGAGCCGGTGGCGGAAAATCTGTCTGGTGAAATCGCAGGCGAAGAGTCAGGTACTTAAAATGATATTGGTCTGTGAATGGATGTCGGTAAAGTAGTCCCTGAGCGGGAAACATATCCGCAGAGGACATTTTTCACGTCGGCACTTAGTGAGCATGCTTTTGCGAGCTTATGCCTTAGTATCCATATAACGTGCCAGTGACACGTTATATGGAGTACCGCTACGTGAAAACCTAAGCGCAAGCGGTCCTCGGAGGATATGTTTCCCGCTCAGGGACGGGCGGTAAAGAATACTGTTAGTTACATATTAGATATAAAAAGAGGGGGAAAACCAATGGGCGAGGAGAAAAAAGACGAGATTCTTTCTCAGTTGCGTGAAAACGAGGAAGTCTACGTCCTGTTTTCGACAGCAACCAAATGTCCGTACGTGGTCTGCGATCCGGAGACCTGCGACGATGAGATATTTCTTTATCTGACCGGCGAAGCCGGCAAACAGGCAGAGGAGCGGCTGAAAGAAAGTCAGGTGCCGGTGTCGTTAATCACATTGAAAAAGAAACTGTTTTTGTATTTCTATACCTCTTTATACACCATGGGCGTCAACGCAGTCATGGTAAACGGAGACAAGGGAAAGCTGCGGCTGCAGCTGGAGGATATCGTCAAAAGAAAACTTCCTGAAGAAAAAAAGGACGGGCCGGTCTGGGTGGAAAACCCGGAGCTGCAGCTGACAGCGATTTATCTGATGCAGGAGATGCGCAGGACCTCCGAGCATACTTTTTCCAGAGAACACAGGGAAATGCTGGAAGAGATCGCCGCGCATATGTCCAGAGGCAGGCTGATCCAGCCGGTGGCAAACGGACAGAAGGCGATCCCGATGCTGAAGCTGAAGAACGGTGAGAAATACCAGCCGATGTTTACGGACATTCTGGAGTTTCAGAAATTTAACCGGGAGAAGCAATACCAGGCGGTTGTGGTGGAAGCCGCAAAGCTGCCGCGGATCCTTGCGCCGGACGCGAACGGTGTGGTATTAAATCCACTGGGAGTTAACCTCCCGTTGAAGATCGACAGGACAAAGACTGCTCCGGGCGGAGCGGCAAAGGCACAGGCAGATTCTTAAAAGAACCGGAGGAAAGCTTCATGAAAATCATTATTGCGGGATGCGGAAATGTGGGATATGCTCTGGCAGAGCAGTTAAGCGAGGAAAAGCATGATATTTGTCTGATTGATACCCGGTCGGAAGAACTGGATGCGGCGACGACCGGCCTGGACGTGATCGGGATCAACGGGACATGCAGCAGCTACCGTGTGCAGGAGGAGGCCGGCGTTGAGGACGCGGATATTCTGATCGCGGTGACCGACATGGATGAGGTCAATCTGCTCGCATGCCTGATTGCCAAGAAAACCGGAAATTGTCAGACGATCGCGCAGGTGCGGAATCCGGAGTATTATGACGAGGTCGGTTTTTTAAAATCCGAGCTGGGACTTTCGATGGTGATTAACCCGGAGCTGGCGGCGGCATCGGAGATCGCGCGTCTGATTCAGGTCCCGCTGGCGATGGAGATTGATACCTTTGCCAGAGGACGGGTCAATCTGATCAAATTTGAACTTCCCGAGAATTTTCGGTGGAAAGATAAAACGATCCGTGAGATCTCTTCGGATTTTGATGGGAATTTTCTGGCATGCATTATTCAGCGGGGAAATGAGATTATCATCCCGGATAGACGTTCTGTACTGAGAAGCGGAGATAAGATTTCTGTCATGGTAGCGCCGAGGTATACGAATACCCTGTTTGATAAGCTGGGGATTCCGCATCGGGTGATCCGTAATGTGATGATCGCGGGCGGGAGCCGCATCTCGTATTATCTGGCGAAATCCCTGATCCGTTCCCGGATCCGTGTCAAGATAATCGAAAAAGATCATACACGCTGTGAGGAACTGAGCGAGCAGCTGCCGGAGGCGATGATTATCGAGGCGGACGCTTCCAACGAGGTCGTGCTGAATGAGGAAGGGCTTCCCGGAATGGACGCGTTTATCGCATTGACCGATCGCGACGAAGAAAATATCATGCTGTCGCTGTATGCCAATAAAGTTTCTAATGCCAAACAGATCACGAAGATCAATAAGAACCGGCTCGGCGGTATTATCAACGAGATCCCGATCGGCAGCATCGTGAGTCCCAAGAATCTGACGGCAGAGTATATCATCCGCTATGTCCGTTCGCTGAAAAATTCGCTGGGAAGCAATGTAGAGGCGGTATACCGCATGATGGATAACCGGGTAGAGGCGCTGGAATTTTATATCCGGAGTGATTCCGCTGTGACGAATGTGCGTCTGATGGATTTGAAGCTGCGGGATGATGTTCTGGTCTGTACGATTGTAAGAGCCGGGAATCAGATTATCCCGTCCGGTTCGGATATGATCTTAAAGGGAGATTCGGTGATTGTCGTCACGACACATGTAGGATTAAATGATATCCGGGAGATTTTGGCATGAATTACGAGATCATAATTTACATTCTGGGCTGGATCGTCCGGGTAGAGGGGATATTTTTGCTGCTCCCACTGCTGGTAGCGGCGATCTATGGGGAGAGCGCAGGCGTTTATTATCTGGGAGCAGCGGCCTTTTCCATGATTGCGGGGACGCTGATGTCCTGGAAGAAACCCCAGAAACAATCCTTTTATGCGAGAGAGGGCTTCATCACGGTGGCACTCGGCTGGATCATCATGAGTCTGATCGGCGCGGTTCCTTTTTATCTGAGCAGGGAGATCCCTTCTTTTGTAGACGCCTGGTTTGAGATTGTATCCGGGTTTACGACAACCGGGGCAAGTATCCTGCAGGATGTCGAGGCGCTGTCAAAGTGTATGCTTTTCTGGAGGAGCTTTTCTCACTGGCTGGGCGGAATGGGAGTGCTGGTGTTTGTACTGGCGATCCTGCCGATGGCAGGCGGAGAGAGCGTGTACTTTATGAAGGCAGAGAGTCCGGGGCCTTCCGTCAGTAAGCTGGTGCCGAAATTAAAAAACAGCGCGATGGTACTGTATGCGATTTATATCGGTCTGCTTGTTCTAGAGTTTATCTTCCTGTTAATCGGGAAGATGCCAATATTTGACGCAATCTGTATGTCGCTTGGTACAGCCGGTACCGGTGGCTTTGGCATTGTCAATTCGAGTGCGGGAGATTACACAACGTATCAGCAGCTTGTGCTGACGATTTTCATGATGCTGTTTGGCGTTAATTTCTCCTTTTATTTTCTGATGCTGATGAGGAAGCCGAAAGAGGCTCTTGGTATCGAGGAAGTGCGCTGGTATTTTGCGATCTTTGCGGTTGCCGCGGTTGTAATAGCGTGGAATCTTACTACGGTAATGGGCGGCAAACCGCTGATGAATCTGCATCATGCTGCTTTCCAGGTGGCGACTGTGATGACGACGACCGGCTTTTCCACGGCGAATTTTGACCTGTGGCCGGAGCTTTCCAAGAGTCTGCTGGTCGTGCTGATGTTTATCGGCGCGTGCGCGGGAAGTACGGGCGGCGGCATGAAGGTGTCGAGAATCCTGATTTATTTTAAGACGATCAAAAAGGAACTTGCATTTCTGGTACATCCCCGGAGTGTGAAAATCCTCAAAATGGATGGAAAGAAAATCGAACATACGGTGCTTCGCTCGGCGAATGTATTTTTCTGCACTTATATGTCCATCCTTTTATTGTCGGTGATTCTGATCAGCGTGGATCAGTTCGATTTTACGACAAACTTTACGGCAGTTGTTGCGACGTTAAATAACATCGGTCCGGGACTTTCCGTAGTGGGACCGGCTGGAAATTACAGTGGGTTTTCAGCATTCTCCAAGCTGATCTTAAGCTTTGACATGCTGGCGGGCCGTCTGGAACTTTTCCCGATGCTGATTTTATTCCTGCCGTCTTCCTGGAGGAGAAATTAATGACCTTGAAACGAATCCTGTTGTGCCTGACAGCCGCGCTGATGATTTTGATGGGCGGCTGTTCGGGCGCTTCTTCTGTATCGCAGCCGCCGGCAGATGAGTCCGGAGGGCGGCTGACGGTTGTGACGACTCTTTTCCCGTATTATGATTTTGTCCGTCAGATCGCCGGTGAGAATGTCGATCTGACGCTTGTAGTGCCGGCCGGCATGGACAGTCATTCTTTTGAGCCGACGCCGGCGGATATCCGTACGATTGAGGAGGCGGACATTCTGATCGGCAACGGCGGTGCGATGGAAACATGGGTTACAGAGGTGCTGGAGGCGATTGATACCTCCGGCAGGACAGTGGCATTCATGATGGATTATGTCGATACCGTGGAAGAAGAGATCGTCGAGGGTATGGAGAACTCTGAAGAAGAGCATGAACATGAGCATGATTCGCTCCCGGATGGCAGCAGCGGTTCCCATGGGAGAGTGGAGGGGACTTCTGACAGCGTGGATTACATCGATCATGATGGTCATGAGGCAGAGATTGAGTATGACGAGCATATCTGGACGTCTCCGGTAAACGCGATGGCAATCGTGCGGGTAATCTGTGATATTCTGGTGGTCAGGGATCCGGCTCATGCGGACGCATACGAAAAAAACGCGAAAAATTATCTGGCCGAGCTGCAGGAGATCGATGCTGCGTTCCGCGAAGTAAGTGACAGCCGGGTGCGCAACCTGATTGTGGTCGGTGATAAGTTCCCGTTTCGCTATTTTGCTGATGAGTACCGGCTGGATTACCGCGCGGCGTTTTCCGGCTGCAGTACGGATACGGAGCCGAGTGCGCATACAATCGCTTATCTGATCGATAAGGTAAAGGAAGAAGAAATTCCGGTGATTTATTATCTGGAACTGAGTACCCACCGGGTCGTTGAGATCATCAGTGAAGAAACAGGAGCCGAACCTCTGCTTCTGCACAGCTGTCATAATGTAACGCGCATGGAATTTGACCGCGGGGTCACCTATGCGGAGCTGATGCGCCAGAATGTTGAGAATCTTAGAAAAGGAATTGCGGAATGAAAGCAGTCATCACGTGTGAACACGCGGATTTTAAATATGAAAATATCGATGCACTGATTGACCTGAACCTGGAGATCTTTCCGGGAGACTATCTGTGCATCGTAGGTGAAAACGGCTCCGGAAAGAGCACGTTGGTCAAGGGACTTCTTGGCCTTTTAAAACCGACAAGAGGCTCGATTGCGATCGCGGAGAATCTGCGGCGCGGAGGGATCGGTTATCTGCCGCAGCAGACCGCGGCGCAGAAGGATTTCCCCGCAACCGTATATGAGGTGGTGCTGTCCGGCACACTGGGGCACCGGGGAAACCGGCCCTTTTATTCCGGTGAGGAACGCCGGATGGCAGAAAAAAATATGGAGCGGCTGGGAATTACCGACCTGAGAAAACGGTGCTACCGTGATCTCTCCGGCGGACAGCAGCAGCGGACGCTGATTGCCAGAGCCCTGTGCGCGACAGAGCAGATGCTGATTCTGGACGAACCGATCGCCGGTCTGGATCCGGCGGCGATCCGGGATTTTTATCACCTTGTGAGAGAATTAAACCATAAGGACGGGATCACTATTGTAATGGTTTCTCACGACCTCGCAAATGTGGTCACGCAGGCAAACCGGATTCTTCATCTGCAGCAGCGGGTGCTTTACGATGGCCCCGCAAAGGAATATGCGCAGCGTATGGCTGCGGAAGAAGCTGCCGGGGAATGACCGGATTCTATATATGATACGAGGTGTGAAAATATGGGTCTGATATCAGAAATGTTATCGTATTCCTTTCTTGTGCGGGCGCTGATTGGCGGCACGTTAGTGTCCCTGTGCGCCGCGCTTCTGGGTGTGAGCCTGGTACTAAAACGTTATTCGATGATCGGCGACGGCCTTTCTCACGTGTCGTTTGGCGCCCTCTCAGTGGCGGTCGCGTTTGGCTGGTCGCCGTTGGGCATATCGATCCCGGTCGTGACACTGGCGGCCTTTTTCCTGCTGAGGATTACCGAGAACGGCAAGGTCAAGAGCGACGCCGCGATCGCGATGTTTTCTGCGGTATCGCTGGCAGTCGGCATCGTAGTGACATCCCTCACTACCGGCATGACGACAGATGTGAGCAGTTATATGTTCGGCAGTATTCTGGCAATGAGCCGCGCGGATGTGCGTCTGAGTGTGCTTCTGTCCGTGGTTGTGCTGTTTTTGTATCTGTTTTGCTACAATAAGATCTTTGCAGTAACCTTCGATGAGAGCTTTGCGCGTGCGTCCGGTGTAAGAGTCGGCTTTTACAATATTCTGATCGCGGCGCTGACCGCAATAACGATCGTGCTGGGCATGCGCATGATGGGAGCCATGCTGATATCGAGTCTGATCATCTTTCCTGCGCTGACCGCCATGCGGATCTTTCAAAGCTTTCGCGGAGTAGTGATCTGCTCAGGCATCCTGGCAGTAGTCGGATTCTTTGTGGGTCTGACCATATCCTACGCATGCTCGATCCCGGCAGGGGCGAGTGTTGTGCTCGTGGATGTATGTATTTTCCTGATCTTTTATCTGATTGGACTGGTGAGACAGGTAAGGTAAAAACCAGAGCGCAAGCGGTCCTCGGAGGATATGCTTTCCTCTCATGGACGGCGTTTTGCTATTTACTGATAATCTTTCTCATTAACAAAAAGAAACTGAGAATGCTTCTTGACAAAGTCCGTTGATTAGCCTATACTAACTTTGACCAGAGGTTAGCAATAGCTAACCAACAAAGAATATAAGAAATCAGACTGAATACAGGAGGTTATGTATGTCACAGGAGGCGAAAAAAAACTACATCATCAGAGAATTAAAGAAAAACGGCTGCCGTATTACCAGTCAGCGCAGGCTGCTTCTGGATATCATACTGCTGGATGAGTGCGGAAGCTGCAAGGAAATTTATTATCAGGCCGCGAAGCGCGATGCGTCCATCGGTATGGCCACGGTTTATCGTATGGTGAAAACACTGGAGGAGGCAGGCCTGATCCATCGAAAAAACATGTATCGTGTCGAAGTGGAGGAAACCGCAATCGCGTGAGAAGAAGTGAAATTGAGAAAAAAATTTCAAAAAATGGAAAATGTGAGGAGTTAGCTATTGACAACTCAAAGAGGTCAGGCTATAATAGGCACGGTTGGTTAGGAGACGCTAACCAATAATTTTTCTCAATAACAAAAGATTTACCGTGTAAGAATCAGGGAAAGAGGGAATTTATGATGCCGTTATCGATGATGGAAATGGGGAGACCGTGTACGATCGTTCGTGTCGGAGGAAAAGAAGAAACGAGGAAATTTCTGGAGACGCTGGGTTTCGTGCCGGACGCACAGGTCACGGTGGTTGCCACCTCTCAGGGTAATTCGATTGTGAATATCAAGGAGTCGAGAGTGGCTATAGGGAAAGATATGGCGTCAAAGATTCAGGTCAATCCGTAAGTAAGGGAGGAAAAACGATGAAAACCTTAAAGGAGGCCGCGGTAGGCGAGACAGTAAAGGTGGTAAAGCTGACCGGAGACGGCCCGGTAAAAAGAAGAATCATGGATATGGGCCTGACCAAAGGTCAGTCTGTTTTTGTCCGCAAGGTAGCTCCGCTGGGAGATCCGATCCAGGTGACGGTCCGCGGATATGAACTGTCGGTTCGTAAGGCAGATGCGGAGATGGTACTTGTCGAGTAAGATCGCGCAGGGATAAAAACAGAAGTGATTCAGAATAATCAGAGCTTATGAAAAGCTCAGGAGGAAAAGAAAATGGCAATTACAATTGCGCTCGCTGGTAATCCAAACAGCGGCAAGACAACACTTTTTAACGCCCTGACCGGTTCCAATCAGTATGTGGGAAACTGGCCGGGAGTTACCGTAGAGAAGAAGGAAGGACGGCTTAAAGGCAATAAAGATGTGATTATCGCCGATCTTCCGGGTATTTATTCTCTGTCTCCCTACACACTGGAAGAAGTGGTAGCGAGAAATTATCTGATCAATAACCGTCCGGACGCGATTATCAATATCGTTGACGGCACGAACCTGGAACGCAACCTGTATCTGACGACTCAGATCCTGGAGCTGGGGATCCCGGTTGTGATGGCAGTCAACATGATGGATCTTGTCCGTAAAAACGGTGATACGATCAAGGTTGACACACTGGCAAAGAAGATGGGCTGTGAGGTTGTCGAGATCTCCGCGTTAAAGGGCGACGGGATTGACAAGGCGACAGAGAAAGCGATCGCTTTAGCCAAGGCAGGAAAGACTGCAGCGCCGTTACATAATTTCAGTGAAAGCGTGGAAAAGGTTCTTGCTTCCATCGAAGGCAAGCTCGCGGGAAGTGCGGTACCGGATGCGCAGAAGAGATTTTTCGCGATCAAGCTGCTGGAACGAGATGATAAGATCATCGATCAGCTTAGTTCCGCTCCGAATGTAGAAGAGGAGATCAAGGCGATCGAGAAAGAGATGGACGACGATACCGAGTCGATCATCACAAACGAGCGTTATAACTATATCTCTTCGATCATCAGCGACTGCTATAAGAAGCATGTATCCGCAGACGGACTGACGACCTCAGATAAGATTGATAAGATTGTGACCAACCGCATTCTGGCTTTGCCGATCTTTGCGGTGATTATGTTTATCGTTTACTATGTGTCAGTTACAACCGTCGGCGGGATTGCGACAGACTGGGCGAATGACGGCGTATTTGGAGACGGCTGGTATCTGGCCGGGATCGGACGCGGTGAGTTTGACGAGGCGGACGGCGAGTACGGCGATGCAATGGCGGTTGTCAGCGCATTTGTTGACAACGCGGAGAATGAGGAACTCGCGGAGCTTCTGGACGATGAGGCGGAAGAGTATGACGGCGAGGCTGCTCTGGCTGCATTGCAGGAGTTCGCAGCTACGGTAGATGAGAGCGCTGAGGTTACCTATATCGTTGAGGATGAGGAAACGCTGGCGACCGAAGAGGCTTCCGCGACAGGAGCTGAATTTATGGATGCTCTTGAGGTTCTGGCGGCTTATGGATGCGAAGCTCCGGATCCGGCAGATTATGGGATCTGGATTCCGGGTATCCCGGTATTTATCGAGTCAGCACTGACTGCTGTCGGTGTGACGGATGGTCCGCTGTATGGAGTGATCATGGATGGTATCGTCGCGGGTGTTGGCGCTGTCCTTGGATTTGTACCACAGATCCTGATTCTGTTTATTTTCCTGGCCTTCCTGGAGGGCTGCGGTTATATGGCGCGTATCGCGTTCATCATGGACCGTATTTTCCGTAAGTTTGGTCTTTCGGGCAAGTCCTTTATCCCGATGCTGATCGGCTCCGGCTGCGGCGTACCTGGTATCATGGCTTCCCGTACGATTGAAAATGACCGTGACCGCAAGATGACGATTATCACGACGACGTTTGTACCGTGCGGTGCAAAGCTTCCGTTTATCGCGATGGTTGCCGGTGCGGTATTCGGCGGCGCGGCCTGGGTGGCTCCGTCAGCGTACTTCTTGGGAATCGGAGCAATTATTGTTTCCGGTATTATGTTAAAGAAAACCCGGCTCTTTGCCGGTGATCCGGCTCCGTTTGTTATGGAACTTCCGGCATATCATCTGCCGACCGTCGGCAGTGTGCTGCGCAGCATGTGGGAGCGTGGATCTTCCTTCATCAAGAAGGCGGGCACCATCATCCTTCTGTCTACGATTCTGGTTTGGTTCCTGACCTATTTCGGATTTGTGGACGGCGCGTTTACGATGCTGGAAGAGGATCAGATTGATTCCAGTATCCTGGCGATGCTCGGCAACGCGATCAGCTGGATCTTTATCCCGCAGGGCTGGGGTCACTGGCAGGCGACGGTTGCTTCCATCACCGGTCTGATTGCGAAGGAAAATATCGTAGGTACGCTGGGAATTATCTACAACTCCGAGGACGCCAGTGTTTACGCAAATATGGCGGCTTCCTTTACGGCAGTCAGCGGTTATTCGTTCCTTGCGTTCAACCTGCTCTGCGCACCGTGCTTTGCAGCAATGGGCGCCATCCGCAGAGAGATGAATAATACGAAGTGGTTCTGGGTTGCGGTTGGTTATCAGTGTGGCTTCGCTTATCTGGTATCTCTGGTAGTAAACCAGATCGGCAACTTTGTTACCGGACAGGGATTTGGCGTATTTACAATTGTTGCGATCGCTGTGATTATCCTGTTTGTCTATCTGCTGATTCGTCCCTATAAGGAGAGCGATACCCTGGATGTCAAAAATGTGAGAAGCATCAGCGCAGATTAACAACAGCGTATTCATAAATTCAGCAATAATGTAGAATATTATGGAAATCAAAAGATAGGTATGGAGGGAAGCCTGCATTTGGTATGCAGGCTTCCCTTGCCATAACATACGAAAGGTACCCGCAGGGCACTTGATTGCCGGCGGCAGACCTTGTAATTGCACAGGAGGTGTAAAAATATGGGAGATTTACTGGTATTAGCGATTCTGCTCATCATAGTGGCGTTGATTATCCGCAGCATGATACGGGATAAAAAGGCGGGACGTTCTCCGCTTTGCGGCGGCGACTGTAAGGAATGCGGCGGAATCTGTCATCAGGTACCGACAAAAGAAGATACGAAAAACAGCCGATAGGATCAATGAGGGGATGGATGGCAGGAAATCAGATTGTTTTGTGAAAAAATTACGAAAACAAGAAAAAAGAATCATCAGGCATCTGGACGAAATGGAAAAATTCGTTTATGATTAAGGATAATATTTAGCAAAAACAGAGTGAACGGGTGGTTCACTGCAACATTTATAGTGGCCGGGAGGAGATAAGAACCATGCATGAATCGGGAGAAAATTATCTGGAGACCATTCTGATGCTGAAACAAAAAAAGGGCACAGTTCATTCGATTGATATTGCGAGAGCTTTAAATTTCAGCAAGCCCAGCGTCAGCCGCGCGATGGGGATCCTTCGTGAGAATGGATTTATCACGATGGGGCGTACCGGGGAGATCACGCTGACCGAAACCGGGCTTGCCAAAGCAGAGCAGATCTATGACCGTCATAAGATCCTGACTGCATTTCTTCAGGATTTTATCGGGGTGAATTCGGAGATTGCGGAGGAGAATGCATGCCGGATGGAGCATATCCTTGATCAGGAAGTGATGGATGGGATTACAGATTTTATGTCACACTGCTCCCGTGGGAAAAAGCACGAGTGCTTTGTTGACAATGACTGATATTTGTGTTAAAACTGAATTTCAGAGCAAATATAGTTATTATCAGTCAGGAAAAGAAGGGATTATTATGACGAAAATCGACATTATTTCCGGCTTTCTGGGAGCCGGAAAAACTACGTTTATCAAGAAGCTTCTTCAGGAAGCCATTGCGGGCGAGCAGGTTGTACTGATTGAAAATGAATTTGGTGAGATCGGTATTGACGGCGGGTTCCTGAAGGATTCGGGGATCGAGATCCGTGAGATGAATTCCGGCTGTATCTGCTGTTCGCTGGTCGGAGATTTTGGAAAATCACTGGAGGAAGTACTTACCACATATAAACCGGAGCGGGTAATTATCGAGCCGTCCGGAGTAGGCAAACTCAGTGACGTTATGAACGCGGTTCGCAATGTCGCGAAGAATCTTGACGTTAAATTAAACAGCGCCGTAACGGTGGTGGATGCCGCGAAGTGCAAGATGTATATGAAGAATTTTGGCGAATTCTTTAATAATCAGGTGGAGAGCGCAGGCACGATTGTCTTAAGCCGTACAGATATTGCGGATCCGGGCAAGGTTGCTCAGGATGTGATCATGCTCCGGGAGAAAAATCCGACAGCGTCGATTGTCACAACTCCGATCGATCAGCTTACGGGTGCGCAGCTGCTGGAACTGATTGAGAAGCCGGATACGATGATGGAAGAACTGCTTGCCCAGGTGAAGGAAGAGCATGAGCATCATCATGATCATGACGGCTGCTGCCACCATGACCATGAACATCATCATCACGATGACGAATGCTGCCACGATCACGACCATGAAGAAGGCCATGAGCATCATCACCATGACGATGAGTGCTGCCATCATGACCACGAGGAAGGCCATGAGCATCATCACGACCATGAGGAGGATCATGACCACGAACATCACCATGATCATGACGGGTGCTGTCATCATGACCATGATCATCACCATCATCATGCGGATGAGGTCTTTACGAGCTGGGGTCTGGAGAATGTGGGAAGCATTTCCCGCGAGATCCTTGACGGTATCCTGCAGCAGTTGGCTTATGGTACTCAGTTTGGCGAGGTACTGCGTGCGAAGGGCATGGTTCCGGGTGAGGCAGCGGGTGAGTGGCTGTATTTTGACCTGGTTCCGGAGGAGTATGAGATCCGTACCGGCGCTCCTGAGTATACGGGCAAGGTATGCGTGATCGGCTCCGAACTGAAGGAAGATGCGCTTGCCGCGGCATTTCAGAACGTATAGTGTAAACGCCAAAATAATTTGATGTTTACTGTAATTATTTAGGAAAGAAGGGTCAGTTTATCAATGGGACCAGCGATTGATGATAACAAAACACCGGTCTTTCTGATCAATGGATTTCTGGAGGCAGGGAAAACGGAGTTTCTGTCCTTTACCATGGATCAGGATTATTTTCAGACAGAAGGCAGGACGCTTCTGATTGTCTGTGAAGAGGGCGAGACAGAATATGATCCGGGACTTCTGTCGTCGACCAATACGTCTGTGGTCTATCTGTCAGATCTGAAGGAAATGACGCCGGAGAATCTGAGCGCGCTGGATCGACTGCATCGTCCGGAGCGTGTGCTGATCGAGTGGAACGGGATGTGGAATCAGGATGAGCTGCGTCTCCCGCGGGAGTGGACACTGTATCAGATGATCACGATTGTGGATATGTCCACATTTGAGGTCTATGTGAAAAACATGAAATCGCTTTTTAACGCGATGGTGAAAAACACAGAGCTGGTGATCTGCAACCGCTGCGACGGGATCGAAGATCTGGAACGTTATAAGCGGATGCTGAAGTCCATGAATACGGAATGTGACATCATCTTCGAGGACGCTAACGGGGAGATCGATCAGATCTCTGAGGAGGATCTGCCCTATGACCTGAAAGCGGACGTGGTAACGTTAAAGCCGGAAGACTACGGGATCTGGTACATTGACTGTATGGACAAGCCGGATCGTTATCGGGGCAAGGTGGTTGAATTTACCGCAATGGTGTTAAAATCCCCGAAGTTCCCGAAAAATTATTTTGTGCCGGGGCGTATGGCGATGACGTGCTGCGCAGAGGATATGACCTTTCTGGGCTATGTCTGCAAGTCGCGTGAGGCGAAGAATCTGGAATCCAGGCAATGGGTAAAGGTCCGGGCAAAAATTGCCTACGAGGAATGGCCGGATTACAACGGCGTGGGACCAGTGCTTTATGCTGATTCCGTGACGCCGGCATCGGCGATCCGCGATGTTGTGACCTTTGGTTAAAAAGACAGATTTGCCGGGATGATAAGATATTGCGGGAAGGCCGGATGGATGCCGGTTTTCCCGGCAGTTATCGGTCGGTTCTGTTTTGTCGGGAGCAGCAGCGTTGTCAGTTACGTAAAAAGGATGATTTTATGCCGTACTTTCGAAATCGCAAAAAATTTCATTCTATGCTTTGTATATTCATCTGTTAATCTCACTTTTCTTTCTTCTTTTTCACTCGTTATTTTTGTTCCATCTTAATAAAATTACAATTCATCTGAGGGGGCGTATGAAATGAATCAATATTTTGTAGACAGGGAAATACTGGAAAAATATTATGAGCAGTTAATCCGTGAAGAAAAAAGTGCAGAGACCGTTAAGAAATATCGTCATGATTTGGAAAAATTCTGTATGTTTGTCAACGGAAGGGCGGTCACGAAGGAACTGGCGATCGAGTATAAACAATATCTGGTGGATAACCATACCGCCAACAGTGTCAATACCATGCTGGCGTCTCTGAACGGGTTCTTTAAATATGCTGGCTGGTATGATTGTCTGGTAAAGACATTAAAGATTCAGCCGGATCTTTTCCGTGCGCAGGGGAGAGAACTGACAAGAGAAGAATATTACCGCCTCCTCGAGGTGGCAAAACAGAGAGAGGACGAGAAACTCTGGCTGATTATACAGACCATGTGCGCTACCGGGATCCGGGTGGGCGAGCTGCGTTATATTACAGTCGAAGCAGTGATGGCAGGATATGCTTATGTGAATTTTAAAGGTAAGATCCGCAGCATCATTCTGCTTCCGGAGTTATGCGCATTGCTGAAGGACTATATCGCACGCACAGGGCTGCAGGAAGGGAGTGTGTTTGTGACGAGAAATGGCAAACCGCTCGATCGCAGTAATATCTGCCGTAATATGAAGAACCTTTGTGAAGAGGCAGGCGTAGATCGCAATAAGGTATTTCCGCATAATCTGCGCCACCTCTTTGCCTGTGAATACATGGAAAAATGTGAGGATCCGATCGCTCTGGCAGATCTTATGGGACATACAAGCCTCAATACGACCCGTATCTATGCGCGCAAGAGTATCGAGGAGCAGGCACGGCGGATGGAGGAAATGGAGCTTGTTGTCAAATAAAACAGCGATAGAAACTGTGAAGCTGACTTCATATCATCTGATATGAAATTTTATCGGTCTCGCTGGATAAAATCTTTCATCGGCCGGCTGACTCTCTTATAGATAAAATAAGTGACAACAGAGACGATGCTATTTTTGATCAGGTTAAAGGGAATGATGCCAAAGATTGCCATGGTAGTGACATCTTTCATCAACGGGTTTACTTTGGTACACATCGTTATAATGCTTTCCCAGCTCATCCCCATCAGATTGACATAAAAGGGGATGATGATATAGAGATTGGTAAATACTGCGACCAGGGAACAGATGACCGTGCCGGCAATCATGCCGATCACGGCATTTTTCCTGGTTTTATGATGATGGTAGATGATTACGGCGGGGAGCACAAAGGCGCTGCTTAACATGATGTTCTGCAGTTCGCCGGTCATCGCAGATTTGGTGCCCTGGAGGGCGACCTGTACCAGAACCTTGACGAGGACGATGAGGAACGCTTGGACGGGTCCCATGACAAATCCGCCGATGAGTTCGACCAGTCCGGAAAAGTCAAATGCCATGTATGGCGGCATAAAGGGGATGGGGAAGCGGAAGAGCATCAGGACGGCGCCGAGAGCGCCGAAGAGACCGATGAGGGCGATTTGCTGGATGGTTAATTTGTTTTTCATGATTCTTTTTGTGCAGGCTTTGCTGCACGTCTCCTTTCTGATTAATAGGAGTTCCACTATGTGGAACTCCAGCGCTGACGCGCGGCTGCTATAGCAGCCAAATTACCCTGGCGCGGCATGCGCATCCGCCGGAGGTTATGTTATCTTATAAGAAATATTTCTTATAAGATAACATAACCCGAACCAAAAAAGGTCCGGGCGAAATTAATGCAAAGGAATGTCTTTTCTCATCCGGACTGTTACCGTCGGCACCGGAATCTCACCGGTTCAGTCGCTCGCGCGAGTCATGGGCTATACCATCGGTAGGGACTTGCACCCTGCCACAAAGACCAGTTATTCAGTTTTTGCAATGAGGGAAAACATCTCCTGCTTTTACAGAGTATACATACCTTTCCATAATTTGTAAAGGAAAAGTTTTCTCAAAAACAAACCCGATAAAATCAGATTGAATAAAAATCAGACTTTTCCCAGCCGTTTCAGGAGATACGGTACCGCAGCTTCAAAATCAACGCCGTAGAAACGGTGATTTTCATTTTCCATCGTCAGGCGGATACACTCGAGGGTATAATCAACGGCAACCTTGAGTGCGTCTTCGAGGGAAAGTCCGTTCATCATGGCGCCGACGGTCGTACTGGAGAAGATATCGCCGGTCCCGTGGAAGGACACAGGAAGGTGAGTATTGTAATAAGAAAAATAACGATCCTCCTCCGAGAGATATCCCATGACGCCGATCCTGCCGTCCGGGGATTTTACGCCGGTGATGACCGCGTTCTTTGCTCCAAGGCCGGTCAGCTGTTTCAGTACATTGCGGATATAATCTTCGTCGTAATCACTGCCGGCATAGGGAATGTCCAGCATATAAGAAGCTTCTGTCAGATTTGGCAGGATCACGTCAGCCTTTGCACAGAGCCTGGCCATCTCTCTGGCAAACGCCGGATCAAAGCCCTTATAGAGAACGCCGTTGTCGCCCATTGCCGGATCGACGATCGTGATCGTGCCGGCTTTTTTGTGATCCCGGAAGAAATCGATCATCAGATTGATCTGCTCAAAGGAGCCGAGATAGCCGGTATAGATTGCGTCAAAGTCGATCTGCTCTTTTTTCCAGGTGTCGGAGATGGGGGTGATTTCACCGGTCAGATCATGAAAGGTAAAATTTTTAAACTGGGTATGGGTGGAGAGCACCGCGGTCGGCAGGATCGCTGTTTCGACGCCCATTGCGGATATAATCGGAAGCGCTACGGTCAGAGAGCACTTTCCTACACAGGAGATATCCTGGATTGTTACAATTCGTTTCATCATTTGACACCATCCTTGTCTGTTCATTGTTATGGGACATCATAGCATGCGACAGGATTGATTGAAATAGCCAGTTTTGCTATTTTTGACAAGGCCAGTAATGTTAAATTTACTTAACTTGACAGTCTGAGACGGCAACGATAGAATCAGAATGGAAAGTAGATGAGAAGATGAATATGAATGGCATTTTTAATCCGGAGAACCGTTTCTGGACTTTTATGGAAAAAGTCATGAACCTGTGTGTACTGGGAATCCTGTGGTTCCTTTTTTCTTTGCCGTTGGTGACGATCGGAGCGTCAACGACGGCACTGTTTACTTATACGCTGAGACTGGTTTACGATGAGGAGGGATATCTGCTGCAGAGCTTCTGGAGGGGATTTCGCAGACATTTCCGGACGGCGACAATCCTGTGGCTGGGAGCGGTTGTGCTGGGCGGATGTCTGGTGGCTGAACTGTATGCCTGCCAGTTCCTGCCGGGCGGGAAAGTGATTGTCTGGGGAATGCGGGCGGTTTTTGTGAGTCTGCTGCTGATTTATGCGCTGACGCTTCTTTATCTTTTCCCGGTACTGGCAGAATTTTCTCTGCCTGGAAGGGAAGTGCTTGCGGAAAGTCTGGTAATGGCTGTGGGAAATCTGCCCTGCTCTCTGCTGATTCTGCTGATTGCGGGCGTGTGTGGGGTCGTGAGTTGGCTGTTTCCGGAGCTGTTTATGATATGGTTTGCCTTTGCGATGTATGGGGCTTCTTTTTTCTTTCATGCGGTATTTCGCCGCAGTCATAAAAATTCCGATAATATATCATAGTACAACAAAGAGAACTGACGTTTTGTAAGAATCTGGTTAAATTTAGTGAAGATCTGGTAAGAACGATTGAATATTCTGTGAACATGTGCTACATTTCAAATTGCATGTCCGATAATATCCGATGAGAGTCGTGGTTGTGATAAAAAGATTATCGGAAAATGGGAAAGGAAAAATATGAAAAAGAGAAGTGTAGCATTATGTTTGGCAGTGGTTATGGCAGCAGAAACGCTGGGAGGATGCAGCGGCGGTTCGACCGGTAAGGCGGCAGTGAATTCAGACGCAGCGGGAACTGCGGCAGCAGGTTCTGAGTCTGCGGGCACGGAGCCGGCAGCGGCAGATCCGTCGATGTATGAGGTAACGGAGCCGATTACTATCAAATGGTGGCATTCGCTGGAAGATCAGTATTCCGATACGGTGAATCAGATCGTGGAAGATTTTAACAATTCACAGGACCTGATTACCGTCGAGGCAGAATATGTCGGAAGTTATGCTAAGACAAATGAAGCGCTGGTGGCGGCCCATGCGGCAGGAACGGGACTTCCGGCAATTACGGTTGCCAATACGCCGTATGTGGCGGAATATGGCGCAGGAGGGCTTACAGAAGATCTGACGCCCTACATTGAAGCGAGTGGCTATGATATTGAAGATTTTGGCGATGGTATGATTCTGGCGGCTCAGTATGAGGGAAAACAGGTTTCTCTGCCGTTTCTGATTTCGACACAGATCCTGTTTTATAACAAAGATCTGACGGATGAGCTGGGCATCAAGATCCCGACCACCTGGGAAGAGATGGATACCTTTATGCAGGAAGGCACTCAGAAGGCGGCGGATGGCTCGACAGAGCGGTACGCGACGATAATCCCGGGATGGGATCAGTGGTATTATGAGACCTTTTATCTGAATCAGGGTGTGAATATCATCAATGATGATCAGATTTCCACTGATCTGGGAGATGAGACCGCAGTACAGATTGCCGAGAAGATCCAGGAGTGGTGTGATAACGGCTATACCTACTGGACAGGCACCGCAGATGATGCTTCCTCTAACATGAGACAGAACTTCATCTCTGGCAAGGCGCTTTCCGTTGTACATACGACGTCCCTTTACAATACTTATGTTGATCAGTGCGATTTTGAGGTAGGCATGGCGTGGCTTCCGGGCGGTGATACAAGAAATCAGGAGATCGGCGGCTGTGTACTTCTGATTCCGGCCAAGAATGATCAGGCGACCAAGAACGCGGCCTGGCAGTTCCTGCAGTATCTGTGCAGCAAAGACGTCAATATGACCTGGGCGGAAGGCACCGGTTATATGCCGACGAGAAAATCCGTACTGGAGACCGAGGAAGGCAAAGAATTTCTGGAAAAGAAACCGGCGTTCCAGGCGATCTTTGATAACCTGGATCTGATCTATCCGCGTATCCAGCACAAGGCGTGGTCCCAGCTGGCGACGATCTGGAAGAACAGCATGGCGGAGGTGATGATCGAAGGCGGCGATGTTCCGGCTGCGATGGAGGAGATGGCAGACGAGATCAACGACGTATTAGAAGATTCATAAGACAGACAGGTATCCCGGTTTTTTAAAAACCGGGTACCGTTTTAAAAGGAGAAGTAGAAATGGGTAAAAAAAAGATCAATCCAAGAACTCTGTCTGAGATCAAGGACTTTGCCTGTGTGGTACCGGTGCTGCTGTTTCTCGCGGTATTTACCTATTATCCGATCATAAAGCTGGTGCAGATCAGCTTTACAGACTGGAATCTGTTAAATGACACATGGCAGTATGTGGGACTGAAAAACTGGAAATGGATGTTTAACGGGTCGGGCACAAAATATCTGCTGAATTCTCTGAAGGTAACCATCCTTTATTCAATCGGGGAGCTTTCCATTACGATTATCGGCGGAATGATCTTCGCACTGATTTTTAATAAGATGACAAAAGCATTTTCTCTGATGCGTGCGATTGTCTTTATGCCGCGATATGTGGCGATGTCTTCGGCGGCGGTTATATTTCTGTGGATCTTCAATACGGATTCCGGAATTCTGAATTATCTGCTGTCGCTGATCGGACATGAACCGGTGGACTGGCTGGGAGACCGGAGAACGGCGCTTATTTCGGTGCTGATGCTCACAGGCTGGCGGTGTATCGGATATGGGATGATGATTTACCTCTCGGCGATGATGGGGATTGCGACGGATTATTATGAAGCGGCGTCTCTGGACGGTGCCAACGCGGTGCAGAAATTTTTCAAGATTACGCTGCCGCTGCTTTCACCGACGACGTTGTTCCTGTTTATTACAACCTTTTTGTCTTCCATGAAGGTTTTCCAGTCGGTGGATATTCTGACACAGGGAGGACCATATCGCTCGACAGAAGTGTTTGTATATAACATATATCGGTACGCGATGGTGGATTTCCGCATGGACCGGGCCGCAACAGTGGGTGTATTTTTCTTCCTGCTGCTTCTGATTGTTACGGTGGCTACGCTGAAGATTTCCAATAGCGCCGTTACCTATGATTCGGTAGTGTCAAGTGATCTATGAAAAAATGAAGTCTAAAAAATAGGCTCAAATGAA
>JAJBUA010000091.1 GCA_020860565.1 Clostridiales bacterium | reverse complement strand
TCTAAATTATACAAAAAATTAATTTTCTCTTATATTTTCCGTTTCAAAATCAGGTCTAATTTTATTCGTCCTTGAAACAAAAAAAGAAAGCACCCTTCAAAGATGCCTTCCTTTTCATTTCCATTTTTAGGAGCTACACCAGTGCCCATACAACCGCCACCACAATCGACGGCAGCATATTGCCAACTTTCACCGACTTTCCCCATACCAGGTTTACTCCCACGCAGAAAATCAAGATCGAACCGACAAGGGAGAGGTTGTCCAGCGCCGTCTCGGTCAGGAACGGCTCGATCACCCGCGCCAGCGCCGTCACGGATCCCTGAAAGATCCCCACCGGAATGGCGGAAAACGTACAGCCCTTTCCCATCGAGGCAGCCATGACCATAACAATCACCATATCCAGCACGGCTTTGGCAGTCAGAATGGAATAATCCCCATAGATCCCGTCCCGCAGGGAACCGACCACAGCCATCGCGCCGATGCAGACCGTCAGGGAAGCAACCACAAAAGCATTGACAAAACCGGCATCTCCCTCACTCCCTGAGCGGCGTTTCAGCCATTCACCAAATTCTTCCATATGAGATTCGATATTGAGCCATTCGCCGATCAGGGAACCGATCACCAGACTGGCGATCATCATCATGGAACCGCCGCTTGCAAGTGTACCATCTTCGATCCGCAGCATTTTTTCCATCGTTCCGGCAGCACCCAGAAAAAGACTCGCCAAACCGCAGGCCGTCATCAGGATATCCTGATATCTTTTCTCGATTCGTTTGCCAAACAGACAACCTATCAGGCCGCCTGCTATAATTGCTCCGACATTAATAATGGTTCCTAAACCCGGCATGATAACATCCTCCGTCCGTAAAATCGCATTTATTTTACGGCGTTTCCATGAGGTTGTCAATCAAAGATCCCTTTCCTCGGAACAGTAAATCTGACGAAATCAGCGGTCGGTCTTTACTTCCCAAGTCTCATGGCCGCCGACATCATACATCCGCCGGCTGCCCCTGCCGCTATGACTTCATCCAGATTCTCCTGTGTGATCCCGCCGATAGCGTAGACCGGCAGCTGCACTGCCACACAGACATCCTGCAAAAAATCCAGCCCCCGTCCGGGCAGGCCTTTTTTACAGTCGGTATCAAAGATATGTCCGGCAGTCAGGCAGGTCGCTCCGGCAGCTTCCGCCTTCCGGGCATCCTCCACAGAATGGACCGAAGTGCCGATATGAACAAAACCCTCCAGCGCATCCCGGTTAGCCATAAGGACCGCCAGCGGCAGATGAATGTTCGGACATCCCAGCCGCCTTGCTGCGCCGATCTGACTGTGCAAAATACATTTCTTATTCTCTTTGGCGCAGATTGCCAGAACTTCCGCTGCCAGCCGCTCATATTCTCGCTCTGTCAGGTCCTTTTCCCGGAGAATGATCGCCTCGATATCCGTGGAAGCCAGATAACGGATCTGATCCAGAAAATCCCCTTCGCATAACTTGCGGTTTGTCACCGCAATCATATGGTTCAATGAACGTTTCTCAGACATAGATATACTCATTCAGCACCGGCTGAAGCCCCTGTTCGCTGATCGCGTTATAAATCGCTTCCAGACTCCGGTCATCGGAGATCTCAAACTGCTCATCTCCGCTCTCCGCCTGCTTTTCCTTTCCGGTATATTTTTCCTCATGATCGCCAATGCCCGTGCTGACGCCGGCTGAGATCTTGGTCGCCGCAAAGCGGATGATATGATCCCGGAATGACGCAACCTCTCTCGAAGAGACTGTGATGCCTGCATAGGGAAGGAAGATGCGGTAGGCGCAGAGGATCTGGCACAGCTGGGTCTCATGCACGTCCTTCGGATTGATTTTATCGTTATTAATGATTGGCCGCAGCCGCGGGCACGACAGCGACATCTCCGCGTGTGGGTATTTGCGCTGCAGATAATATACATGAAGAGCTGTCGCCAGCGCATCCCTGCGGAAATCATCCAGTCCCAGCAGCGCCGAAAAGCCGACGCCGCGCATACCGCCCATCAGCGCGCGCTCCTGAGCTTCAAAACGATACGGCCAGACGCGCTTATGTCCCATCAGGTGAAGCGTCTCATACTTATCCGGATTATAGGTTTCCTGAAATACGGTAATATAATCTGCTCCGCATTCATGCAGATAACGGTACTCATCTGTATTGACCGGGTAAATTTCCAGACCTACATTGCGGAAATATTGTCTTGCCAGCTTACAGGCTTCTCCGATATATTCTACATCGCTCATCTTGCGGCTCTCGCCGGTCAGCATCAGGATCTCCTCGATACCGGAATCGGCGATGACCTTCATTTCATGCTCGATCTCTTCCATGGTCAGCTTTTTGCGCTGAATATGATTGTAACAGTTAAAGCCGCAATATACGCAGTAATTCTCACAGTAATTGGCAATATAGAGAGGTGTAAACAGGTATACCGAATTGCCAAAATGATTGCGCCTTTCTATCATGGCTTTCCGGGCCATTTCTTCCAGAAGCGGCTGTGCCGCCGGCGACAGAAGCGCCTTGAAATCCTCAATCGTACAGACCTCATGAGCCAGCGCTGCCCGCACATCTGCCTCCGTGTAATTTTTCTCGTCATATGCTTTCACATGAGACATGACCTTATCCATGATGTCCGATCGGATCTGTTCCATCCCTTCCATATAAGCCATATGGTCGGTTCTTGATGACGGATCATTTTCCAGGCGCTCCTTACGGGCTTTGGCGGCAGGATTCATGTCGTCCCACTGAATGATATATTCATTTTCCATTTTTTATCACCTTTGTAATATCTTCTTATAAATTATATTCAGCCGTCCGTCCCTGAGTGGGAAACATATCCTCCGAGAACCGTTTGCACTCTGGTTTTCACGTAGCGGTACTAAACTCGCCGGAAATGCATCCGGCTCGTTAAGTGCCGACGTGAAAAATGTCCTCTCCGGAGATGTTTCCCGCTCAGGGACTGCTTTATTTGCATGTACTAACTATTTGTCATATCTTTATACTCTCATTACTATCTTAATCATGTAAAAAACCCGTCAGCGGATCGGATGCGGAAGCGCCGTTTTGCAGGACGCGGCCGGGGCCGGCAAGATAGGCAGAACGGCCGGCTTCGATCGCTTTTTTAAAGGCGCCTGCCATCGCCGGGATGTCGCCGGCTGTCGCGATGGCTGTATTTGCCATGATGGCTGCGGCCCCCATTTCCATGGCTTCGCAGGCCTGAGACGGGCGGCCGATGCCGGCGTCTACGATAATCGGCAGTTCGATTTCATTGATCAGGATCTGGATAAAGTCTCTGGTTGCCAGTCCCCGGTTGGAGCCGATGGGCGACGCCAGCGGCATGATACAGGCAGCGCCGGCTTTTGCCATATCTCTGGCGGCATTCAGATCCGGATACATGTACGGCATGACGATGAATCCCTCTGCTGCCAGGATCTCGGTCGCCTTGACTGTCTCATAATTGTCCGGCAGCAGATATTTAGAATCGTGCATGATCTCTACTTTTACGAAATCACCGCAGCCCATCTCGCGTGCCAGTCTTGCCAGACGGACTGCTTCTTCGGCATTTCTTGCGCCGGAGGTATTGGGCAGCAGCGTCACGCCTTCTGGTATGTAGTCCAGAATGTTTTCTTCTTTCTTTGTGTTGGCACGGCGCAGGGCCAGTGTGATAATCTCCGCACCTGCGTCCTCTACGGCCGCCTTGATCAGGTTCATATTGTATTTTCCGGAACCTAAAATGAATCTGGATGTAAATGTGTGGCCGCCCAGCGACCATGTGTCATGATTCTGCATAACAAAAATTCCTCCTGCTTTCTCTAGATTTTCTTCTTTTACAAAGTCATTTTTTTATCTACGTTATTGATGAATCGACCGTTCCTGAGAGGGAAACATATCCTCCGAGGACCGCTTGCGCTCTGGTTTTCACGTAACGGTGCTAAGTTCGCCGGAAATACATCCGGCTCACTAAGAACCGACGTGAAAAATGTCCTCTGCGGATATGTTTCCCTCTCAGGAACTACTTTGTT
>JAJBUA010000118.1 GCA_020860565.1 Clostridiales bacterium | reverse complement strand
CACAGATACTGATCCGGTTCTAAATACAAACCTGTTTCAAGATCATTCAAGCGCTCAAAGAAATCTGTATTAATCAGTTTCTTATAAGCATCTTCATGTGATAGATTAAAACGTTCCATCAGATATTTTGTAATTGTCACAACCGAAAGTCCTAACGTAACCCGAGCTTTTCCCTCTGTCATACAATACTCACCGCCAAACTATTTCCCGAATACTTTTTATCACAGTATCTGCAACTTCCTGCTTTCCTATGTAATACTGGATTCCAAGATTTTCCACTTCCAGATTTTGAAGTAAAATCTGCTTTGCCTGAATACTGCCCTTCTCGCCGTAGGCTCCTTCTTCATAAACCTTCAGGCACAATGTTGTATCATCATCCGCTGTAGCGCCAATCACCATATCGTAATCATGCGGCATGCCGCCTTTATATCTGCACATCAGAATAAAATCAAGCCACTCGATATCAGCATTCTGAAATATCTTAACATTGAGGTTTCCTAAAATCTGAGGGTCTAACTCAATCTCATATAAATACTCCCGGAATGCTGTAGTATTCTTATTTGCACTCCGTCTTACTGCTTCGCGGTACTTCTTATGCATCATACCTATAGCCTGTTTTTTGGTGACGGCCATGTAAAATCCCTTGCCAAAATCTTTTCGGCTTCTTCCGGCATTGACATCTACCGACATAATTTCAGAGACTGTACCATGATAAAGAGTTGTTTTTATTTCAGGAAACATACTGCTCAACCTCCCGTACCATCTCTCCTTCCGTCATACTGTCAAAAATATCCGGACACTCTGACACATAATTTAATATGGCATATTTTTTGTCTAAGTCTAAAAATTCCCTTGTTGTAATATTATGTGCCTTGCAGTAACTATCGGTAACAAGATACATCAGGAATATGGTATTATTCAATCTTTTTTCAGACATGTCTTCACCTCCCTCAAAGCATTTATTTATCACGCATCATTAAAATAAATGCTCTGGCGCTGTTATCAAATTGTTATCAAACGGCACTCAAATTCGCAGAGAATCCAGTGTTTATGCGGGTTCCCGCGACCCCTTTACTTATTCGAACTCAATCGTCGCCGGCGGCTTCCCCGTGCAGTCATAAAATACCCTGTTCACATGCTTCACTTCATTCACAATCCGGTTTGCCACTTTCCCCAGCACTTCCCACGGAATTTCCGCCGCTTCTGCCGTCATAAAATCAATGGTATTAACAGCGCGCAGCGCAACGGCATAGTCATAAGTCCGCTCATCTCCCATCACGCCAACGGAACGCATATTGGTTAATGCGGCGAAATACTGGCCGATACTGCGGTCAAATCCTGCCTTTGCGATTTCTTCACGGTAAATAGCGTCTGCTTCCTGTACGATCTTTACTTTTTCTGCCGTAACCTCCCCGATAATGCGAATACCAAGACCCGGACCCGGGAAAGGCTGACGATATACCAGATAATCCGGAATGCCGAGTTCCAGTCCTGCTTTGCGGACTTCATCCTTAAATAAGTTGCGCAGCGGCTCGATGATTTCTTTAAAATCAACATAATCCGGAAGTCCGCCTACATTATGATGGGACTTGATGACCGCAGATTCTCCGCCGAGTCCGCTCTCCACCACATCCGGGTAAATGGTTCCCTGCACCAGGAAATCAACCGTGCCGATCTTCTTTGCTTCTTCCTCGAAGACCCGGATAAATTCTTCACCGATGATTTTCCGTTTTCGTTCCGGTTCTTCCACTCCGGCAAGCTTACTGTAAAAACGTTTCTGCGCGTTTACGCGGATAAACTTCAGATTGTATGGACCCTCCGGGCCAAATACTGCTTCTACCTGATCGCCCTCATCTTTTCTCAGCAGCCCATGATCGACAAAAACGCAGGTAAGCTGATCTCCGACCGCTTTCGCCAGCAGCACAGCCGCCACAGATGAATCTACACCGCCGGACAGTGCGCACAGCACCTTTCCGCTTCCTACTTTTTTACGGATCTCCTGAATCGTATTTTCTACAAAAGCATCCATCTTCCAGTCGCCGGAACAATGGCACACCTCGTAGACGAAATTATGGAGCATCTTTTTCCCTTCTGCCGTATGTAAAACTTCCGGATGGAACTGAATGGCATAAAGATTCTGCTCCTCGTTCTCCGCGGCCGCTACCGGACAGTCCGCGGTATGTGCGATCGTCCGAAATCCGGGCGCTGCCTTTTCTATGTAATCGTTATGGCTCATCCAGCAAATTGTCTTTTCCGATACATCGCCGAAAAGCGGACTGGTCTGATCTACCGTAACCTCGATCCGTCCGTACTCCCGGACCGGTGCCTTGCAGACACTGCCGCCAAGTAAATGCATCATCAGCTGTGCACCATAACATAAACCCAGCACAGGAATCCCCAAATGGAACAACTCCTCGCTGCATTTCGCGGCATTTTCCTCATATACACTGTTGGGCCCGCCGGTAAGGATGATACCTTTCGGAGCCATTTCCTTTATTTTTCCCAGATCCGTTTTATACGAATAAATTTCACAGTATACGTGGCATTCTCTGACCCTGCGTGCCACCAACTGATTGTACTGACCGCCAAAGTCAATCACAATGATTTTCTCTTTGTCCATAACATTACTCCTCCTGGTATTCGCGCCATTCCTGCGTTTTTCGCGTAAGAACCAATTGCTGCCCATCACGTCCGCTGCGCACTCTCCGCTGCCGGATGATTTGTAACAATTAATTAAGACATTCTTTATTATACTCAATTTGCATTTGCCACGCAAGGGGAGTAAAATAAATTATAGTTTTTCATTCAATAATCTACGGGAGGGATTTTATGAAAAAGCGAACTACCTGCATCTTTGCAGGAATCATTCTCGCCACCGCTGTAATTTTCTTTGCTATCGGCTGCCTTTTATCAGGACTGATCCAAAGAGGAAATTTTTCTTCCGGATCTTCTTTCGTAAGCAGTGCGTCCCGCGCAGCCATGGCATCTGGCACCCTCGAAACAGCGGCAGTGATGGACAGTATTGAAATGGAAAAGGACACCGTCTTGGCAGAAGAAGGCTTTGATGCCGGAACTACTCTTACATCCGCCAATGATCTGGAACCCTCACAGCCGGCAGACCAAAACCGCAAACTCATCCGCACCGTGGATCTGACGGTAGAAACAACGGATTTTTCTGCTTTGCTTGACGACCTTCAGACATCCGTATCGGATGCCGGAGGATACATAGAAAACTCCAATATTTCCGGCAACAGTATTTACGATGACACCAGCCGCCATTATGCGTCCTTCACGGTCCGCATTCCAGCACAGGAACTGGATAATTTTATCAGCCATGTCGGTAATCAGGGAAATATTACCAATCAATCGGAAAATGTCGAAGATGTCACACTGCAGTATACTGACATCGAAAGCCATAAAAAATCTCTCTCGATTGAACAGGAACGGCTGTGGGAGCTGATGGAGAAAGCCGACAGCATGGACGCCATTATCGCACTGGAAGAGCGGCTCTCTGAGATCCGCTATCAGCTGGAATCTTATGAATCACGGCTGCGCACGTACGATAATCAGGTCGATTACAGCACCGTTCACATCAATGTGACAGAAGTCAGGGTACTGACTCCAACCATTCCTGACAGCTTTCTCACTCGGATTCAGAAGGGATTTCAAGAAAATCTCGCTGCTGTATGTAACTCTGCCGTGAATCTTACTGTCTGGGTAATTTCCAGTCTTCCCAGTCTGATTGTACTGGCAGTAATTATCTTCATCCTGATATCGGTGATCCGATCGTTCCTGCGAAAAAGGAGATCCAGAATCCCGAAGCCGGAAGCCAAAGAGCCGGATAACGCAGAATAAACCGATACTAATCAGATATCAATGAATTTTTCTTTGCCTGTCTGTCACTAAAATGTAATTTACGTAAAACAGCTGCAAAATCTGCTATTGGCAACTTTTCTATATGCTATGACAAATAAAGATCACAGGTTCTTTAAGAGGGTTATCCTTATAAAGAACCTGTGGTTTTTTATCTATTGGTATGATCCCTTATCTGAGAATTTTCTCCCCT
>JAJBUA010000017.1 GCA_020860565.1 Clostridiales bacterium | reverse complement strand
ATCGTATGCCGGGTGATCAACGGCGGCGAGCTGGGAGAGCGCAAGGGGGTCAATGTACCGAATGTAAAGGTAAAGCTTCCGGCGATTACCGATAAGGATATCGAGGACATCCGTTTTGGAATTCAGCAGGGATTTGATTTTATTGCGGCGTCCTTTGTGCGCAACGCCGACTGTATCCATCAGATCCGCGCGATCCTCAATGAGGAAAATTCATCGATCCAGATTATTGCCAAGATTGAGAATGCCGAGGGAATTGAGAATCTGGATGAGATCATTGAGGCCAGTGACGGCATTATGGTTGCCCGCGGAGATATGGGCGTTGAGATCCCGGCTCCGGAGGTGCCGCATCTGCAGAAGAAGATCATCCGTAAGTGTAACCGTGCCTGTAAGCCGGTAATCACGGCGACACAGATGCTAGATTCGATGATCCGCAATCCGCGTCCGACGAGGGCAGAGGTGACGGATGTTGCGAACGCGGTGTATGACGGCACCGATGCGGTGATGCTCTCCGGTGAGACCGCTATGGGCCGCTATCCGGTCCAGGCGCTGGAGATGATGGTGCATATCTGTGAGGAGAGTGAGAAGCATCTGGATTATACGGCTTTCCGCAAGAGGATTGTTGACCGGGCAAATACTCTGGATATCACCAATGCCGTGTGCTATTCATCTGTATCCACAGCGTTCAGCCTGAAGGCAAGATGTATCATCGCGCCGAGTATCAGCGGCTTTACGACGAGACAGCTCTCCAAGTGGAAACCGAGCGCTCAGATCATCGGCCTGTCGCCAAATGCGATGGCCGTCCGTCAGATGCAGATCTACTGGGGTGTGAAGCCGTTTTATGCCAGACGGTCCGATTCGACCGATGAGCTGATTGAGGCTTCCCTGGATCTTTTAAAGGAGAAGGACATGATCGATAATGGGGATATCGTGATTGTGACTGCCGGCGTCGTGACGAGGGCAAACCGCCATAAACCGGCGACTCATACCAATATTATGAGAGTCATTGAAGTAGAAGACTAGGGGAAGGAAAGGTTTAGGGGAACGTAGTAACCTGAGAGGAGAAAAGGGAATGGAGAAGAAACCATTTGTAACCAAAGCACAGCTGGAAGAAATTGTAAAGGAGTACCCGACTCCTTTTCATCTGTATGATGAAAAGGGCATTCGTGAGAACGCGGAGAATCTGAAAAAAGCATTTTCCTGGAATCCGGGTTTCCGTGAGTATTTTGCGGTAAAGGCGACTCCCAATCCATATATTTTAAAGATTTTACAGGAGTATGGATGCGGCACGGACTGTTCTTCGGCTACAGAGCTTATGATGTCGGACGCCTGTGGATTTTCCGGCCATAGTATTATGTTTTCTTCGAATGATACGCCGGCAGAAGAATTTAAACTGTGCAACGATCTGGGCGGCATCATCAATCTGGATGATATCACGCATATTGCTTTCGTCGAGGAGGCGCTTGGCTTTATCCCGAAGACGATCAGCTGCCGGTATAATCCGGGCGGTGTGTTTGAGATGAGCAACGGCATTATGGATAACCCCGGCGACGCAAAGTACGGCATGACAACCGGGCAGATGTTTGAGGCGTATCGGATTCTCAAGGGTAAGGGGGCTGAGAAGTTTGGGATTCACGCGTTTCTCGCGAGCAACACCGTGACGAATGAATATTATCCGAAGCTTGCCGGGGAGTTGTTTGAACTGGCAGTCAGGTTAAAAGAAGAGACCGGCGTGCATATCGCCTTTATCAATTTGTCCGGCGGCGTCGGGATTCCTTATCGTCCGGAACAGGAACCGAATGATATCTTTGTTATCGCGGACGGTGTACGCAAGGCTTATGAGGAGATCCTCATTCCGGCCGGTATGGGCGATGTGGCGATTTATACCGAGATGGGACGTTATATGCTGGGGCCGTACGGCTGTCTGGTGACAAAAGCGATCCACGAGAAGCACACGTATAAGGAGTACATCGGCGTAGACGCCTGCGCGGCCAACCTGATGCGTCCGGCGATGTACGGCGCATATCACCATATCACGGTAATGGGCAAGGAAAATGCGCCCTGTGATCATAAGTATGACGTGACCGGGTCGCTGTGCGAGAATAATGATAAATTCGCGGTCGACCGCATGTTGCCGGAGATCGAGATGGGAGATCTGCTGGTGATCCACGATACCGGTGCACATGGCTTTTCCATGGGATACAATTATAATGGAAAGCTGCGATCCGCGGAGCTTCTGCTCAAAGAGGACGGATCGGTACAGAAGATCCGGCGTGCGGAGACGGAGAAGGATTACTTCGCAACGCTGGATGAGTGCGAATTTATGAAGAAGTATCTGTAAGATAGAAAAACATGAAATCGAAAGAAATGAAAAAGAGCTGGCATATCAAAAGTTGCCAGCTCTTTTTTGATCACAACGGATAGGGAATGACTCAGACATTAAACCGGAACAGAATCACATCGCCGTCTTTGACGACATATTCCTTCCCTTCCAGTCCGACCAGTCCTTTTTCTTTCGCTTTGGCATAGGAACCGCAGTCCAGGAGATCCTGATAGTTGACGACTTCGGCACGGATGAAGCCGCGCTCAAAATCGGAGTGGATCTTGCCGGCTGCCTGAGGTGCTTTGGTGCCGAGTTTGATCGTCCATGCGCGGGTCTCGTCCTCGCCGGAGGTCAAGAAGCTCAGCAGTCCCAGCAGTCGATAGCTGGCGGTAATCAGTTTATCGAGGCCGGATTCCTGCAGGCCGAGAGCTTCCAGATATTCCTGCTTCTCATCGTCGTCCAGTTCGGCGATCTCTTCTTCGATCTGTGCGCTGATGACAAAGACTTCCGAGCCGGTTTCCGCCGCAAATTTGCGGATGGCCACCACGTTGGCGTTGTTTGCGCCGTCGTCTGCCAGATCATCTTCCGCGACGTTGGCGGCAAAGATCACCGGCTTGGCGGTCAGCAGATTCAGCGAATTGACAAAGGTCATGATATCTTCGTCGGAATTCGTATAGCCGGAGGCCAGTTCACCGTTTTCCAGCATTTCTTTTATTTCTTTTAAAATTTCTACTTCTTTCTGCAGGGATTTGTTATTAAACGCGGATTTGGAGGTCTTGGCGATCCGGCGTTCCAGAATCTCGATGTCGGAGAAGATCAGCTCCAGATTGATCGTTTCGATATCACGCAGCGCATCGACACTGCCGTCCACATGGATGACATTGGAGTCCTCAAAGCAGCGCACGACGTGGACGATCGCGTCGACCTCGCGGATATTGGCGAGGAACTGGTTGCCGAGGCCCTCGCCTTTGGACGCTCCTTTCACCAGACCTGCGATATCGACAAATTCGATCACAGCCGGAGTGACCTTTTTGGAATGATAGAAATCACCCAGCAGCTTCAGACGTTTGTCCGGGACAGCGACGACGCCGACATTGGGGTCGATGGTGCAGAAAGGATAATTGGCGGCTTCGGCGCCGGCTTTGGTCAGAGAATTAAAAAGGGTGCTTTTGCCGACATTCGGCAGCCCTACGATACCTAATTTCATGTTATGATAACTCCTTACCAGTTAATTTCGGTTAAGATTATAGCATACGGATTTTGTTTCCTCAATCAAAAAGTGATGAGATTTCAGAAAAATGACACAAAGAGATTTCTTATGGTATAATGAGCGAAAGTGAGGAAAGGGGGCGATCAAAACATGAAAGGAACGATCTTATGTTACGGAGATTCCAATACGGCGGGTTTTGACCCGCGTTCTTATACCGGCGACCGTTATCCGGAAGAGGTGCGCTGGACCGGTATTCTGGCAAAGGAGAGTGGCTGGATCGTGCGCAATTATGGGATGAATGGACGGTCCATTCCCAATGGCAGTCCGGTGATTGGGCGTGTGATGAATATGCTCGACAGAGGCGCGAAGGAGACTGGTCCTGTGTGGTTCTGGGTGATGCTGGGGACCAATGATCTCCTGCAGCATGGCTGGTTTACAGCGGAAAATGTTGCCTCCCGGATGGAAAAGTTCCTGAGAGCTTTAAAGGAACATCCGGCGGTCTGCTTCGGCAGGATCCGTCTGTGTCTGATCGCGCCGCCGGCGATGCGGCCCGGCGCCTGGGCGGAGGAGGAACGTCTTCTGACAGAGTCGCGACGTCTGGGCGCGCAGTACAGGGAAGTGGCAGAAAGGCTTGAGATTACATTTATGGATGCCGGAGAGTGGGATATCCCGATGACTTTCGACGGAGTGCATTTCTCGGAGGAGGGTCATCGGAAGTTCGCAGAAAACTGTCTGAGTTTTCTGGCTTCGGAAGAAACCACTGGAAGCAATGGGATTGTTTTGAATCCGGTAAAATGAGAGTGAATGATGAGGTCAGGGAGAAATATCATGGATAACAAACAGGATTTTACAAGAGGAAATATTCTGATAAAAATGATCCGCTTTATGGTGCCGATTCTGGGAGCGCTGATTCTGCAGGCGATGTATGGAGCAGTGGATCTGCTGATCGTGGGACAGTTTGGAACGACCGCGGGTATCTCAGGCGTCTCGACCGGCAGCAACATCATCAATATGGTAACATTTACGATCAGCGGACTGGCTATGGGAGTGACCGTACTGATTGGCCGGTATCTTGGCGAGGGAAGAGGCGAACGGGTAGGACGGGTGATAGGCGGCGTGATCAGTTTCTTTTTGATGCTGGCGGCCGTGATGACGGTTGTCCTGCTGGTATTTGCGCGGCCGGTCGCTGTGTTGATGCAGGCGCCGGCAGAAGCACTGGATCTGACTGTGCTATATATCCGTATCTGCGGGGGCGGGATTGTCTTTGTGATCGCATATAATGTAATCAGCAGCATTTTCCGCGGGATCGGTAACTCGCGGCTGCCCCTTCTCTTTGTCGCGATTGCCTGCGTCGTGAATATCATTGGAGATCTGGTCCTGGTGGCGGGACTTCATATGAATGTAGCGGGGGCGGCAATTGCGACGATTGCTGCGCAGGCAGTGAGCGTTGTTCTGTCACTTGTGATTATCCGGAGACAGGAGCTTCCTTTTACCCTGACGATGCAGGACATCGGGAGTGCCGGCGAGGAAAAAACATTTTTGATACTGGGCGCGCCGCTGGCGTTGCAGGAACTGTTGACGAACCTTGCTTTTCTGGCGTTATGCGCGTTTATTAACCGGATCGGCCTGGAGGCGTCTTCCGGATATGGAATCGGTCAGAAGGTGCAGTCCTTTGTCATGCTGATCCCGTCGTCGATCATGCAGTCGATGTCCTCCTTTGTGGCGCAGAATGTGGGTGCAGGTAAGGAAGACCGCGCAAAGCAGGCAATGAAATGCGGCATTGGGATCGGCGCCGGTGTGGGTGTCTTTGTTTTTTGTCTGATCTTCTTTAAGGGAGGTGCGATCTCCTCTCTGTTTACCGACAATGAGGCCGTTATTTTAAGAGCCGCGGAGTTTTTGCGGGGGTTTGCGCCGGAAGCGGTTGTTACGAGTATCCTGTTTAGTTTTTATGGCTATTTTAATGGACATTCCCGGTCTTTTTTTGTGATGGTACAGGGGCTGGCTCAGTCATTGCTGATACGGTTGCCGATGTCTTATCTGACGAGTATCCAGCCGGATGTATCACTTACATGGGTTGGACTTGCGGCTCCGACATCAACGGTGTTCGGAATTATGCTGTGTCTGATTTATTATTATAAGATGAATCGGGAAAAACAGAACGGATCTGAGAAAAGGATCAAAGATCCGGAATAAGAGAAATGGAGCAGAGGAAGATTTCCGGGAGAGATTTCAAATCTTGTGAAACAGATAAAAGTGTGCTATGATACGGATAAGCAACGAGAGACCAGGAGGAAAGGCGAATGACCAGGAGACAGATGCGGGAGCATTGTTTTAAAATGCTGTTCAGCACAGATTTTTATCCTAAGGAGGAGACAGAAGAGCAGGCAAGACAGTATTTTTTATCTCCCGCGGAGGAGGAGACATCCGAGAACGGAGAGACAGAGATTATCCATGAGGTGGAGATCCCGGAGAAGGACAGAGAGTTCCTGATTGATCGTGTAGAGACGATGGTGTCTCTGGTTCCGGCGCTGGATGAAGAGATCAACGGCGTTGCGCAGGGATGGAAGACCCGGCGGATGGGCAAAGTAGAGCTGGCGATATTGCGTCAGGCGCTCTATGAGATGCGCCATGATGATGAAGTCCCGGAAAAGGTGGCGATCAACGAAGCAGTTGATCTGGCAAAAAAATACGGAGGCAAGGATTCGCCGGCATTTATTAATGGTGTACTGGCGAAGCTTGTGACGGCGGAGTGATATGGCAGGCATTTATACAGTTTCGCAGGTAAACGCTTACATCAAAAATATGTTTGCGCAGGATTTCGCACTGTCGCGGATTTCGGTCCGCGGAGAAATCTCGAACTGCAAATATCATACATCGGGACATATATATTTTACGTTAAAGGATAAAAGTGGGACCTTATCCGCGGTGATGTTTGCCAGCCAGCGGCGGGGTCTTTCTTTTCAGTTGCGCGAGGGACAGCAGGTTGTCGTAACCGGTTCTGTCGATGTGTATGAACGGGATGGAAAGTATCAGCTTTATGCCCGCACCGTTTCTCTGGACGGTATCGGCAACCTGTATGAGAGGTTCCAGGCTCTTCGGCGTGAATTAGAAGAGATGGGAATGTTTGCTCCGGAGTATAAGCAGCCGATCCCCCGGTATGCAGGAAAGATCGGCGTGGTGACCGCCAGCACAGGCGCGGCGATCCGTGATATTATGAATATTACGGCAAGGAGAAATCCTTACGTGCAGCTGATCCTGTGTCCGGCGCTGGTGCAGGGAGAGGGCGCGGCGGCCAGCATTGTGCGGGGGATCCGCACGCTGGATCAGATGGGGCTGGACGTGCTGATTGTCGGCAGGGGAGGAGGCTCGATCGAGGATCTGTGGGCCTTTAATGAAGAAAGTGTCGCCAGGGCGATTTTTGACTGTTCAACGCCGGTGATCTCCGCGGTTGGCCATGAGACCGATGTGACGATTGCTGATTATGTGGCAGATCTGCGCGCACCGACGCCGTCGGCAGCCGCGGAGCTTGCCGTCTTTGATTACCGGCAGTTTGAGGAGCAGCGGCGCGGCTATGAGATGGAGCTTAACAGCCGGATCCGCCGCATCGTGGAGTGGAGACGTCATGAGCTGGAGAATTATCATCTGAGGCTGAAACTCCATGATCCGCTTCATCAGATTCAGGAGCAGCGCCAGCGGCTGGCAGATATTGAGGACGATATGAGAGATTCGCTGGAGAGAAAGCTGGTGGAGGCCAGGCATCGTCTGGCGCTGGTATCCGGCCGTCTGGACGGATGCTCGCCGCTTAAAAGGATCAGCAATGGGTATGGTTTTGTGACAACCTGTGAGGGGAAGCGGATCCGGCATGTGCGGGACGCAGAGGCCGCTTGCGGGATCATGATCCGGATGTCAGATGGCCAGATATCGGCAGAGGTAACCGCGGTGGAGGAGTATTCGCTGGAAAATGAGCGCGGGAAAGGGAAAAATGATGGCGGACAACGAGAAAACGATTGAGCAGATCTTCGGAGAACTGGATGAGATTCTGGAAAAACTGGAATCCCCGGACACACCGCTGGAGGAGTCTTTTGCACAGTATGAGGCAGGGATGAAGATGGTGAAGGCATGCGGGGAAAAAATCGATCTGGTAGAAAAAAAGATCATTGTATTACAGGGAGGAAATGAAGGGGATGTTACAGACTGATCTTTTAAAACAGAAAACAAAAGAGGCGGAAGCTGTCATCGAACAGTATCTCCCCGAAGAGAGCGGACATCAGAAGATTATCTTTGAGGCGATGAATTACAGCGTGCGCGCGGGCGGAAAGCGCCTGCGGCCGATCCTGATGGGGGAGACTTATCGGCTCTTTGGAGGAAAAGGGCAGGAGATTGAGCCATTTATGGCGGCGATTGAGATGATTCATACGTCGTCTCTGATCCATGACGATCTTCCCTGTATGGATAATGACGAGCTGCGGCGGGGAGTGCCGACGACATGGGTGAAGTATGGCTATGATATGGCGGTGCTGGCCGGTGACGCACTTCTGATCTATGCGGTCGAGACCGCGGCAAAGGCACTTGCCTTTACAAAGACTGCGGCAGAGGGAGCGCGCGTGGCGCGTGCGATCGGCCTTCTTGCGGCTAAGACCGGTATTTACGGCATGGTCGGCGGTCAGGTGGTAGATGTACAGCTGACGGGGCAGAATATTCCGGCGGAAAAACTGGATTTTATCTACCGGCTGAAGACCGGAGCGCTTCTGGAAGCGTCCATGATGATTGGCGCGATGCTGGCGGGAGCCTCCGATGAAGAACTTGCTCGGGTAGAAGAGATGGCCGGAGCTGTGGGGCTGGCATTTCAGATTCAGGATGATATCCTGGATGTGACCAGTACGGCGGAGCAGCTGGGCAAGCCGACGCTCAGTGATGAGAAGAATCATAAGACCACTTATGTGACGCTGGAGGGAATCGACAAAGCCCGCGGCGATGTTGCAGCCATTTCCGCACATGCAATTGAAATTTTACATTGTCTGCCGGGAGAAAATCCGTTTCTGGAAGATCTGATCCGGATGTTAATTACGAGGGATCGATGAAATCTCTGTATGATTTGTAATTCTGGCGTATGAGTATGAAAACAAAGGACGATAGAGTATGATACTGGATCATATAGAAGGACCGTGGGACGTAAAAAAACTGAATCATAAAGAACTGGAGCAGCTGGCTGCGGAGATTCGTCAGTTTTTGCTGGAAAAGGTCAGCCAGACCGGAGGCCACCTGGCGTCCAATCTGGGGGTGGTAGAGCTGACGCTCGCGCTTTTCTGTGCTTTTGACCTGCCCAAAGACAAGGTGATCTGGGATGTGGGACACCAGTCCTATACCCATAAGATCCTCAGCGGACGAAGAGAACTTTTTGATGAACTGCGTCAGTATGGCGGGATCAGCGGATTCCCCAAGAGAAAAGAGAGTCCGTACGATGTGTTTGACACCGGACACAGCTCCACGTCCATCTCAGCGGGCGTCGGGATCGCTCAGGGGCGGGATCTGCTGGGAGAAGATTATGCGGTCGTTTCCGTGATCGGGGACGGCGCCCTGACCGGCGGCATGGCATACGAGGCGTTAAATAATGCGGCGACGATGAAGAAAAATTTCATCATTGTACTGAACGACAATAACATGTCGATTTCCAAAAATGTCGGCGGCATGTCGCGCTATCTGAATGGTCTGCGTTCCGGTGAAAGCTACAATGATCTGAAGAAAAATGTTTCCGGAACACTCTTAAAGATCCCTGTAATCGGAGAGGACATCGTTGACAAGATCAGCAGAACCAAAAACGGGATTAAGCAGCTGGTGATTCCGGGTATGCTGTTTGAAAACATGGGAGTAACTTATATCGGACCTGTGGACGGTCATGATATTCGCGGCATGGTCAAGATCTTTAAGGAAGCCAGAAAGATGGATCATGCAGTGCTGGTTCATGTGCGGACGAAAAAGGGAAAGGGATATCCGCCGGCGGAGCGGTGCCCGGAACGCTTCCACAGCGTAGAGCCGTTCGACATTGCGACCGGAAAACCCAAAAAGAAAAAGAAATTTCCCTCTTACACCGATGTATTTTCCAAAGAGCTTGTGAATCTCGCGAAGGATAATCCGCGGGTGGTTGCCGTGACGGCGGCGATGCCGGATGGGACAGGGTTAAAGGCTTTTGCCCGGCAGTTCCCGGACCGGTTCTTTGATGTCGGTATCGCGGAGCAGCACGCGGTGACTTCGGCGGCCGGGATGGCCGCGGCCGGATGCAAGCCGGTGGTCGCGGTATATTCGTCTTTTTTGCAGCGGGGTTATGATCAGATCCTTCATGATGTCTGCATCCAGAACCTGCCGGTTGTATTTGCCATAGACCGGGCCGGTCTGGTAGGAAGTGACGGGGAGACGCATCAGGGGATATTTGATCTCTCTTATCTGACTTCCATTCCGAATATGACGGTGCTGGCGCCGAAAAATCTGTGGGAATTACGCAGCTGTCTGCGTTTTGCAGTAAATGAGTACGAGGGACCGATTGCGATCCGTTATCCGCGCGGAGAAGCGTATCGCGGCCTGAGGGATCATCAGGCGCCGCTGGAGTATGGCAGGGGAGAGATCCTGGCGGAGGGCGAGAGGATCGCGCTGGTCGCAGTGGGCAGCATGGTCAGCACGGCATTCCATGTGTATGATCAGCTGAAGAGATACGGGATATCCTGCACACTTGTTAACGGCCGTTTTATTAAACCGATGGATACCGGACTGCTGGAATGTCTTGCTGACGCACATGAACTGGTGGTGACGATGGAGGGAAATGTCCTGCAGGGAGGTTTCGGCCTGGCGGCAGCCGCCTGTATCCATGAGCACAGACCGGGTACAAAGGTGTTAAATATCGCGCTGCCGGATGCCTATGTCGAACATGGAAATGTGACTCTGCTTCGGGAAAATCTGGGTATCGACAGTAAAAGCATCACGGAAAAAATTATAAAATGCCTGGGGATAACAGAATGAAACAACGGTTGGATTTATTGCTTGTGAATAAAAATCTTGCGCCTTCCAGAGAAAAAGCAAAGGCTCTTATTATGTCGGGCATTGTGTATGTAAATGGCCAGAAAGAGGACAAGGCGGGCTCTCTGTTTGACGAGACCAGTCCGATCGAGGTACGGGGAGCGGTCTTAAGATATGTCAGCAGGGGCGGTCTGAAGTTAGAGAAAGCGGTTGACCGGTTCGGCGTGGAGCTGACGGATAAGATCTGTATGGATGTGGGATCTTCCACCGGCGGTTTTACAGACTGTATGCTGCAAAACGGAGCGAAAAAGGTCTACGCGGTCGATGTGGGACACGGACAGCTGGACTGGAAGCTGCGCAACGATCCCCGCGTGGTCTGTATGGAGAAGACTAATATCCGTTACGTGACGCCGGAGGATATCGCAGATCGGATCGAATTTGCGTCGATCGATGTTTCCTTTATCTCGCTGTCTAAGGTGCTGGGACCCCTGAGGGCACTTCTGACAGAGGATGCACGGGTTGTGGCGTTAATCAAACCACAGTTTGAGGCCGGACGGGAGAAGGTCGGGAAAAAAGGAGTCGTCCGTGAGAAAAGTACCCATCTTGAAGTGATTGAGACCGTGATTGGCGTTGCTCTTGAGAGAGGGTTTGCGGTATGCGGACTGGATTATTCGCCGGTCAAGGGGCCGGAGGGCAATATCGAATATCTGATTGATTTACGTAACCGCGCGGAAGATGCCGGAGTCGGACAGACTGCTGTGAATCCGCGCCAGGTGGTTGACGACGCACATCAGGAGCTTGACAAATGAAACATTTTTATTTAATCGCAAATCCGTTAAAAGAAGGGACAGGGGAGATGGCGGAGAAGATTACCGCGTATCTGCGGGAGCAGGGCGCGGACTGTTCCTGGAGACCGCAGAAGCCGGAAAAGGGACTGCGCCGGATGCCGGGGTCCCTCACACCGCCGGAGGATACCGAGTGTGTGATTACACTGGGCGGGGATGGAACTCTGATCCGTGCAGCCAGGCTGACTCTTGGCAGAAGGATTCCCCTGTTGGGAATCAACATGGGGACACTGGGGTACCTGACACAGGTAACGCCGCGGGAGGCGCTTTTTCCGGTGCTGGACGCTCTGTTAAGGGATCAGTACCAGCTGGAATGCCGGATGATGCTGGAGGGAGAGATCCTGCCGGTGCCGGAGCGGACGGGAGAGAACTTCGCGGCAGAGAGGGAGACTGCGCTGAATGATATCGTGATCACCCGCAACGGCGGAATGCAGCCGATTCATTTTCAATTACTGGTTAATGGACGCCTGTTAAATGAATATACGGCGGATGGGATGATTGTAGCGACTCCGACCGGATCGACCGGTTATAGTCTGTCGGCGGGAGGCCCCATTGTGACCCCCGGAGCGGAACTGATGCTTTTGACTCCGATCTGCCCTCACTCGCTGAATACCCGAAGCATCGTGCTCACGGGCGGGGACAGTGTGGAGATCCGCCTGCTGGATTCGCCGGAGGAAACCAGAAGAATGGCGGTTTTTGATGGCGGTCGGACGATTGATCTTGACAGCTCCCGGCGCCTGTTGATCCATAGATCCCCTCATCAGACGGCGCTGATCCGGATGAAGGATATTTCCTTCCTGGATAACCTGCGGGAGAAAATGTCAGGAATTTAAACAACAGCCGGGGAGAGAGCAGCGGAACGTTTATGTGCTTACGTGAGAAATGGAGAAATCATGAAACTGGAACGTCACAGCAAGATCGTAGAACTGATCAGAAAATATGAGATTGAGACACAGGAGGAACTGGCGAGGCTTTTAAATGAGGCGGGGTTTACGGTGACGCAGGCGACCGTCTCCCGTGATATCAGGGAGCTGAAGCTGACCAAGGCACAGGGGAGAAGCGGCAGGCAGGTCTATCAGGTGATGGAATCGCAGGAGGGGTATGGGGATAAATATATCCGCGTACTGAAAGACGGATTTCTCTCCATGGATATGGCACAGAATATACTGGTGATCCGTACGGTGGCCGGTATGGCGATGGCAGTCGGCGCGGCGTTGGACGCCATGCATTTTCATGAGATTGTGGGCTGTATCGCCGGGGATGATACGATTATGTGCGCGGTGCGCAGCGCAGACGATACGATTCTGGTAATGGACAAGATACGCAAGATTTTATCGGATTCATGACGACATCATTTGTAAAAATGGGGAGGAAGAACTATGTTGCAGGAATTACATGTGCGCAATCTGGCACTGATCGAGAAAGCGGATGTTTATTTCGGCGAAGGCCTGAATATCATGACCGGTGAGACCGGGGCGGGCAAATCGATTATTATCGGGTCGGTCAATCTGGCTCTGGGCCAGAAAGCCTCCCGGGAGATGATCCGCAGCGGGGCGGAGTATGCCTACATCGAACTTGTCTTTTCTGTAGATGAGAGACAGCGGCAGGCGCTGGCAAAGCTGGAGATCTTTCCCGATGAAGAGGGAATTTTGATTATTACGCGTAAGATTATGCCGGCCCGCAGTGTCAGCAGGATTAATGATGAGACGGCGACGGCGGCAAAGCTTAAAGCGGTCACGGCCCGTTTGATTGACATTCACGGTCAGCATGAGCATCAGTCTCTGCTCCATGTTTCCCGTCATCTGGAAATTCTGGATCTCTATGCAAAATCTGCTATTGATGAACTGAAGAAGGAAGTTTCCGCAGAATATCAGAGATATCGGACGCTGAAGACAGAGCTCGATGAGAGCGGAGGCGATCAGGAGAGCCGCCGCAGGGAGGCGGATTTTCTGCGGTTTGAGATCGAGGAGATCGAGTCTGCGGACTTAAAGGAAGGGGAAGAGGAAGAACTTGCGGATCTTTACCGGAAATACACGCACGGACAGAAGATACGGGAAAGCCTGTCAGCCGCCTATGAGGCAGTGGAGACTGAAACGGTCGGCCGTGCGCTGCGGGAGGTAGGAGAGGCGGCGTCCTATGATCCGCAGGTAGGAGATATCCGTGACCAACTCTGTGATGCGGAGGCGATTTTAAACGATATCCGTCACGCGATCGGTGCATATCTTGACGAGATGGTATTTGATGAAGAAGATCTTATGCGGACGGAAAAGCGACTGGACGAGATCCGCCGCCTTCAGTCAAAATACGGAGCAACGGTAAAAAAGGTCAGAGCGGCATTTTCCGATAAAAAACAGAGATTAGAACAATTAGAACATTTTGATGAATATCGAAAGCAATGCGAGGAAAACTATCAAAAATCAGAAAAACATCTGAATGATCTCTGTGGGCGGCTGTCGAAAGAACGAAAAAAAGCAGCCGGCCTGCTGGCAGAACAGATCGAAAACAGCCTGAAGGATCTGAACTTTCTGGAGGTATCGTTCCGCATGGAGGTACGCCGCCTGGACCATTATACGGCAAACGGATATGACGAGGCGGAGTTCCTGATCTCGACGAATCCCGGAGAACCGGAAAAACCGCTCGGCGCGGTGGCGTCCGGCGGCGAGCTGTCACGTATCATGCTTGCGATCAAGACTGTGCTTGCGGACAGTGACGCAGTGGATACGCTGATTTTTGATGAGATTGACAGCGGGATCAGCGGGCGAACCGCGCAGAAGGTATCGGAAAAGCTGGCGATCATTTCCGGGAGCCGTCAGGTCATCTGCATTACGCATCTGCCGCAGATCGCATCCATGGCGGACTGCCATTATGAGATTGCGAAGTCCGCGGACAGCGGCAGGACGACGACACGGATCCGTCTGCTGGACGGCGATGAAGTAACAACGGAGCTGGCGCGTCTGCTCGGCGGCGCGCAGATCACGGATTCGGTTCTGCAAAACGCCAGAGAGATGAAACAGCTGGCAGATGAGACAAAAGCTGCGGCAAGAAGGAAAAACTGACAGAGTGGAATTTCATAATTCTCACATACTAGGAGGGAAAACCTGATTGAGGTATCCCTTCTTTTTTTATGCGCATGGGCAGGAAAAATGACCTGTTTGATTTGACAGATTCGAGGAGGTATGTGAGATGACAAAAGAGAGACCGATCCGACCGCCGTACAAAAAAGCCATGGCAGTGATTTTTCTGCTGAGCCTGGTCGTATGTGCTGCTTATACCTGGTATTATCTGGAAGCGAAAGTTCCCAGGCATCTGAGTCTTGTGATCGAAGAGGAGGAAGAGTTCGATTTTGAACTTCCGTTCTGCACAACACTGTTCAGTGAAAGCAAAGAGGTGATGCTGGGCAATGAATCCGATATCGCCGCGGACAAGATCCGCTTAAAGACGGACGGCCCTTTTTGTATGTGTGCAAATAAACTGGGAAGCTATCGGCTGGGGCTGAAATTATTTGGAAAACTTACCTTCCGGGAGATTCAGGTGGAGGTTGTGGAGACTCAGTATGCGATCCCCTGCGGTGTGCCTGTCGGACTTTATCTGAAATCCGACGGGATCATGGTGATTGGAACCGGACAGATCACTGATGCGGATGGGGATCAGGTGGAACCGGCTTATGGCACATTGGAATCCGGAGATTATATTCAGGCGATTAATGGAAATCCTCTGAGGGATAAGGAAGCGCTGATTACCATGCTCAACTGCTCCGAGGGCAAAGAGGTGCTTTTGAAAATACGCAGGGATGGAGAAGAAATGGAGATCCACATGACGCCGGTTGAAGCGCAGGATGGCAATTATAAGCTGGGTGCGTGGGTCAGAGATGATACTCAGGGGATCGGTACCATGACCTATTTAAAAGAAGACGGTACTTTCGGTGCGCTGGGACACGGGATCAGTGACAGCGATACCGGTCAGGTATTTGAGAGTGAAGAAGGTATGTTGTACGAGACGGAGATTCTGGGTGTGGAGAAAGGAAGTGCCGGACATCCAGGCGTTATGGCAGGGGTTATCTATTACGGACCGGGAACGATACTGGGGGAAATTACGAAAAACACAGAAAATGGTGTTTTTGGCACGGCAAATGAAAAATTACAGGATTTCGTCAGGGAAAAGGCTATCGAGGTGGGCTATCGCCAGGACGTTCATAAGGGGACAGCGTACCTGCGCAGCAGCGTGTCAGGTGAGGTTCGTGATTATGAGATTGAGATCCAGCGGGTGGAGCAGAATCCTCTGCAGAAAAATAAATGTCTGGTGCTCCATATCACGGATCCGGAGCTCCTCGAATTGACCGGCGGGATTATTCAGGGAATGAGCGGGAGTCCTATTATCCAGGACGGTAAGCTGATCGGAGCAGTCACGCATGTTTTTGTGCAGGATGCGTCCCGTGGGTATGGAATCCTGATTGAGGATATGCTGAATCAATGACAGGCCTGTATTTTAAACTCTTTTTCTGTTTTGTATTGACTTATTCTCAAAAAATGAGTAAAATCATACTCGTAAATCAAGTATATCCATAATAAGTTTAAAAGCAAAAAAGAGAGGGGTAACAGAGCAGTTACAAAAGATAAACAGAGATGGACAATAAAAACAGAATAAAAAAAAGGGAAGATGATGTAATCGAGATTGATCTTCTGCAGCTCCTTCTGGAATTCAAAAAACGGATTGTGATGATCCTTGCAGTGATGCTGGCAGGCGGAGTGGTGGCAGGCGCATACAGTATATTTGCGCTGACACCACAGTATACCTCATCCGCGATGGTATATATTTTATCTAAAGAGACAACCCTTACTTCGCTGGCGGATCTGCAGATCGGCAGCCAGCTGACGCTGGATTACAAGGTTATTATGACCAGCAGGCCGGTGCTGCAGGATGTGATACATAATCTGAATTTAGATATGACCTATCAGCAGCTGACAAACCGGCTTGTGATTGATAATCCGACCAATACCCGTATTCTGACAATTGCGGCGACCGATGCGGATCCGGAGATGGCAAAGAAGATTGTGGATGAGGTTGCTGCACGGTCCGTCGATTATATCGCTGATATTATGGAGATGGCGCCGCCGAAGATAATCGAAACCGGAGAAGTGCCAACGACAAAAACAAGCCCGGACAATGCCAGAAATGCGCTGCTCGGGGCATTAGCGGGTATGGTTATCAGTTGTGGCCTGATCACGCTGGAAGTGATTATGAATGATTCTGTGCGTACGGAAGAGGATGTTGTCAGGTATCTGGAATTATCTGTTCTTGCGGCTGTTCCCGTGCGTGAAAATGAGACGGCGGAAGATAAAGAGGCGATGGCAAAGAATCAGCCGGCGTCGTCGGATAAAAACGGAAAAAGCCGTGTGCCGGGGAAACGGAGGAAGCGCTGATGGAAAAGCAGATAATCACGTTTAAAAGTGAGGCGCAGAACGATTATAACTACGATGAGGCGATCAAGACGCTGAGGACAAATCTGCAGTTCTGCGGCAATAATATCCGTACCGTTATGTTTACCAGCGCGATGCCGGATGAGGGCAAGAGTGATATTTCCTTTGCTATTTCCCGGTCGCTGGCACAGATTGGCAGGAAAACGCTGATGATTGACTGTGATATCCGGAAAAGCATTCTGGTGACGCGGTATCATGTTCAGAAGGAGGTAAACGGTCTGACCCATTATCTGACGGGACAGAAAATGCTGGATGAGATTATTTATGGAACAAATGCCGAAAATATGGATGTGATCTTCGCAGGGCCTTATTCACCGAAACCGACGGAGCTGCTGGAGGAGAATCTCTTTCCGGAACTTTTGATTTATGCGAAACAGAATTATGACTATGTCATCATTGATACGCCTCCGATGGCAAATCTGATCGATGGAGCGATTGTGGCGCGTCAGTGCGATGGAGCTGTGCTGGTAATTGAGAGCGGAGCGGTCAGCCGCCGTCTGGAGCAGAGAGTTAAGGAGCAGCTGGTGCGATCCGGCTGCCAGATTCTGGGCGTGGTTCTTAATAAGATCGATATTTATCACGATTCGTATTATGACCGTTACGGCAAATATTCGAAGTATGGCAAATATGGTAAATACGATCGCTATGGACGGGAGGATAAGACACAGCCATGAACTGGTTTCGCAGCCATTATACCAGAATCAGAAATGCCATAATTGGTGTGATTATGGTGGCAGTGTGTGTGTTTATCTGGCATGGGATCGGCAAATATCAGGAGCGCAGAGCACGGGAAGCGCTGTATCCTGCACAGGTCGGGCAGACCGCGTCCTCAGCGGTTTCGTCAGATGAGGTAATTGTATCAGGGCAGGCACAATCAGACAGCTTGCCAGGACAGGCTGAGTCAGGAGATATCCTGCCGGAGGAGAAGCAAATAGGGCAATCTGAGACAGGAGAGACAGAGATGGCTGGGGAGGAAGCTGAAGGCGAAGACTCCCTCACACTGGCGGATCAGCTGTATCAGTCAGGACTGGAGCAGAAAAGTCAGCTGATCCATAACGATAATGGTACCGTTACCTGGCAGGGTAAAACTTATCGGCGTAACAGCTATATGAAAGCGATTCTGTGTATCGGCCTGGATCGCAGCGATACCATGGCAGGGACAAGGAAATTCGGGGAGGCAGGACGGGCCGATGGGATCTTCCTGATTGCGCAGGATACAGCGCGGGATCAGATTCGTGTGTTAATGATTCCCAGGGATACGATGACAGAAATGTCGCAGACGAATGAACAGGGAGAAGATACAGGGCGTTGGATCAATCATCTGACGCTGGCATTTGCCTATGGAGACGGCAATACGGAGAGCTGTGAGCGGATGGCTGCGGCGGTTTCTGATGTGTTATGCGGGCTTACAATTGACCATTATCTGGCAGTGGATACGGTTGTGATTTCAGAATTAAATGACGCCGTTGGCGGTGTGACGGTTACGATCCCCACAGAGGGTATGGAAAAGACAGATCCGGCGTTTATAAAAGGCACTCGGGTTACCTTACACGGCAGTCAGGCAGAGGCGTTTGTCCGTTATCGGGATATTGAGAGGGATAACAGTGCGGTATTCCGTATGGATCAGCACCGGGAATATATTCAGCAGTATTTTAAAACCTTACAGGAGAAGTCCAGAACTGACAGCGGCCTGGTCTCACGGCTTTTTGACAGAATTCAGGATTATATGCTCACGGATATGGATAAGGCGCAATATCTTAAGATTGCAGTAAGTGCCTTGGACAGCAACAGTCTTGATGACGACGCCTTTTATGTCCTGCCGGGTCTGGGCATTACGACAGACACGTTTGATGAGTTTTATGTGGTTTATAGTCAGGCGATTCCGGTGATATTACAGCTGTTTTACCGTGAGACAGCGTCATAAGCGCAATATACGGCATGGGGCCGTTTATTGAAAATAAATAAAGGATGGTGATAAAAATGAAAAAATCATTGAAGGCCTTGCTGCTTGCGATGGTGCTGGTGACGATGCCGGTCAGCATTTTTGCTGCCAGTGTCAGTCCTTCCGAATCGACCAGTTCCGGCAGGGACAACAGTTCTAACAGCGGCAGCAGTAGCAGCGGAGGCGGAGGCGGCGGTTCCAGCTCCAGCAGCTCCAGCAGTTCTGGTAGCAGCAGCGTAGTTGTAGCAGGAGGACCGGGCAGTTCGGCGGTCAGCTCTTCCATTAACACAACCGACAGCAGTTCTACTTCAACAACAGAAAGCGGACTGCTGGAGACGACGGATGCTTATGTGACTGCCAGTTCCGGTACGGTTTACTATAGCGGTGCTGCTTATACGAATCCTGAAAATGGCATTGTGACGGCGCTGGTAGCAGAGAAGACCTCTGAAGAGAAGGAGACGGACAACCCCACTACCACCTATGTGACAGACAGGACGGCAAAGACGGCGGGTCTGCCTGATGAGGTAAAACAGACGATCTCAGAACTCGATAATGGAAATATCAGCAGTGTAAGCGGCGTCGATACTTCCGGAATGAAAACTCTTGGCTCTACCGTTGCAGCGAGAAATGAGGCAGGCGGTCCGGCTACCATTTATTGTTCCGGTATTTCCGCAGATAATGCGGGGAGACTGAAAGTCCTGCGTTATAATAACTGGACCGGGGCCTGGGATGTTGTTGATTGTACCGTAGATGTAGAAAATCAGGTTGTACATTGTAATATCGCAACATCGAGTACGTTGATTATTGTAGAAGTGAACGAGTAAAAAATGAAAAAAGGACACCAGACGGAGCATATCAGCAAAGGATAAGCACCGTGAGGTGTTCTTTTGTTTATGCACAGGGACGGGCAGAGGATTTTTCGTCTCATGCCGGATCGCAGGAGCGAATATGGAAATTTTGTGGCTGTCGCTGCTCGGTATCGGTAAATTAAAATTAATAGATTTGTCATATTTTTTTCCCGGATTCTGTGTTATGCTTAAATATAACTTTTCGATGTGTGCAGAGCGGCGGGATCTCCGCTGCCTGGTGCATGGGGAGATCATTCATTTTCAGAAAATACGACAGGAGAAGGGTTATGAGATTAAGAGAACTATGCAGGCGGGCTGTGGGGCTGGGACTCGGTTTTGCGCTGCTTTTTGGACAGACGGTATATGCGGATACGGTACTGACGCCGATTACGGTGTCCTCGCCGACAACTGCGACATCCGATGCCACAGTATCAGCGGCTGACCTGGAGGAGCCAACGGTTTCGGCTCAGGGGGCGTGTCTGATGGATGCGCGGACAGGCCAGGTGTTATATGGCAAGAATCAGGACGAACAGTTTTATCCGGCGAGCATTACCAAAGTGATGACGGCGCTTCTTACACTGGAACGGTGCAATCTGGACGATATTGTGACATTTTCCGCGACAGCAACGACCAATCTGGAGTCCGGCGCAGTTTCGCTCGATATCTCTGAGGGGGATCAGCTTACGGTGGAGCAGGCGCTGTACGGACTGCTTTTAAAATCAGCCAATGAGATCGGCAACGGTCTTGCGGAGCATATTTCCGGGAGTAACAGTGCGTTCGCGGATCTGATGAATCAGAAAGCTGCCAGCCTTGGCTGCAAGAATACTCATTTTTCCAATCCACACGGGCTGACAGATTCCACGCACAAGACTACGGCTTATGATATGTGCCTGATCCTGGCAGCGGCGCTGGAGAGCGAGACTTTTCAGAAGATTGATACGACACTGAGCTACGAGTTCCCGGCAGTACAGAACGCAGCGGCGCATACGATTTCGATGGGGCACAAGATGATGTATCCGTCGGATTCCCGGTACTATGAGGGAATTATCGGCGGCAAGACCGGTTATACATCCGCGGCAGGCAACACCCTTGTGACGGGAGTAGAGCGTAACGGAGTGCGTCTGGTTGCGGTGGTATTAAAATCATCAGGTACTCATTACACAGATACCAAAGCCATGCTGGATTATGGATTTGAAAATTATGAAGCGCTGACCGGCAGGAGCGCATCGTCGTGGACGACGGAGACTTCTCAGAGCGGGCAGACAACCGTGGCCGGTCCCGGTGTGTCTACACAGACCGGGAGCAGCGTAATCGTCGCGGGCAGCCAGACGGCGCAGGCTAACCCTTCGACGACTGATCAGAGCTCTTTAGCAGCAGCGACGGTTGTTGGCCCGGCGGTTTCCTCGCAGACGACCGGAGCCGTGACAGGACCAGGCGGTACGGCTGTTACCGGCAGTTCCAATCCGTCGACAGCGTCGGCAAGTGGTCCGGGCAGTCAGACGAGTGTGCAGTCCGGATGGAATCAGGTGGGCGATCAGTGGTATTATTACAAAGACGATGGAAGTCTGGCGTCAGCCGAATGGGTGACAGTCAGCGGACTGGACTATTATTTTGAATCCGATGGGACGATGGCGACGGGCTGGAAGTACATAAACGGGAATTGGTATTATCTGAAGCCTTCGATTGGTTATGCGATGAAAGGACAGTGGATTCAGGATAACGGGAACTGGTATTATCTGGACAATGAAGGCGTTATGCTGACCAATACGGTGACCCCGGACGGATATACGGTCGATGCGAACGGAATATGGCAGTAGGGAGATCGAGTTAAGATGAAGAGACAGGATATTCGTGCGGTGATTTTTGATCAGGATGGCCTGATGTTTGATACCGAGAGAGTTTCCTCTGAAGCGTGGAACCTGGCGGGAAAGGAGATGGGGATTCATCTGGAGGAATCTTTTCTAAGCACGATCAGGGGCATGAATCTCGAGGATGCGGCGGCGCGTTTTAGGGAAGTTTTTGGCGAGGATTTTCCATTGACTCCGCTCAGGGAGCGCAAATGGGAGTATGTGAGGCAGATTTTAAGAGACCGGGGAGTACCGGTTAAGGCGGGACTGCGGGAACTTCTTGAATATTTAAAGGAAAACAGGTATAAGATAATACTGGCAACCGCAAGTTCCGTGGAATATACGGTAAATAACCTGAAAGAAGCCGGAGTTGAGGCATATTTTGACGGTATGATTACGGGAAATATGGTAAGCCATGCGAAACCAGACCCGGAAATTTTTTTACGTGCGGCTGAGCTTGCAGGGGAAGATCCTGCAAACTGCCTGGTTCTGGAAGACAGTCTGAACGGAGTAGCGGCCGGACTTGCCGGAGGTTTTGCGGTGATTATGGTGCCGGATCTGACTCAGCCGACCCCGATGATCCGGGAACAGGCGGCGGCTGTCTGCAGTTCTTTGTCGGAAGTAGCAGTATGGCTGGAACAAAGGGAAAATCAGATATCCGGAAGGAGTTGAATGTGATCATTGAATAGAAATCAACAGTTCCTGAAAGTGAGTGCAGCGGTGGGAACAGTAGCTCTGGCTGCGGCGTTGTTGCGGTCCGAATATGAACGGGCTCATTTTGTCGTGGAGGAGACGAAAATTGCGTCGCCAAAGATCCGAAGCGCACATACTCTGGTATTTCTTACGGATCTTCATGATCGGGAGTTTGGCCAGAAAAACTGCCGTTTGCTGGAAGCGGTGCGGGAAATCCGTCCGGATGCGGTTCTGATTGGCGGCGATATGATGCTGGTGAAGCCGGAAAGAGCGTCGCTTGCAGTTACAGAATCTTTGCTTGAGGGACTGTCGGGGCTGTGTCCGGTTTATTATGCGAACGGCAATCACGAGCAGCGGATGTGGCAGGAGCGGGAAGAATATCGGGGCTTATATCTGAAATTCCGCAGAATCCTGTATAAAAACCGGGTGAAATATCTTTCAGACGGATCTGCTCTTTTGTGGGATGACGTGCGGGTCAGCGGTCTGAATATCGACAAAAAGTATTATTATAATTTTTTTCCGCCGCATATGTCAGCGCGTGCCGTTCAGGCACATCTGGGGAAGGCGGATGCGGATCGTTATCAGATCCTGCTGGCACATAGTCCGCTCTCTTTCGATGCTTACGCCGGATGGGGTGCAGATCTTACCCTGTCCGGCCATTTCCATGGAGGGACGATCCGTCTGCCGGTGCTTGGTGGGCTTATGACGCCGCAGTACCAGTTCTTTTCCCGCTATTGTGAGGGAACGTTTGAGAAGGATGGGCGCTGTATGATTGTGGGACGAGGTCTGGGAACACACTCTGTTAATATCCGGCTCGGCAATCTTCCGCAGGTGTGTGTGGTTCGGCTGCAACCGGGAGCAGCCGGACAACAGGGGTAGAAGAAGCAAACAGAAAATCAGAAATCAGAAGAAACCGACCGTCAGGGCCGGTTTTTCGTTATGCGCACTCATTCTGGACAGAGTTGCTTGAGTCTTTACAGAAACTTTCTTTTTTGTTATACTTACGAATGTGTTTGGCAAAAGGAGAGCGGGAAAATGGCGATTACTTATAAGCTGGAAAAGTTTGAGGGTCCGCTGGATCTTCTTCTCCATCTGATTGACCGCAGCAAGGTGAATATTTATGATATTCCGATCGTGGAGATTACCCGCCAGTATCTGGATTATGTCAGCCATATGGAACAGGAAGATTTAAACGTGGTCAGTGATTTTTTGGTGATGGCGGCCACGCTGCTGGATATCAAATCGCGGATGCTTCTGCCGGCGGAACCGGTGGAAGAGGGGGAGGAAGAGGATCCGAGAGCAGAGCTTGTTGCCAGATTGCTGGAGTATAAGAAATACAAACGGATGGCAGAAGAGCTTGTCACGCTGGAGGAAGAGACCGGCGCTATTGTCTGTCGGCAGCCCTCTGTCCCGTCAGAGGTAAAGCGGTATGAACCGCCGGTGGATCTGGACCAGCTTCTGGACGGAGTGACGCTGGCAAAGATGCAGCGGATTTTTGATGCGGTGATGAAGCGGCGGGAAGATCGGATTGACCCGATCCGAAGCCAGTTCAGTCAGATCAGAAAAGAACCGGTCCGGCTGGAAACGCGGATTTATGATGTGATGGCTTATGCGCGCAGACACCCGAAATTCAGCTTTCGCGAGACGCTGGAACGGCAGGGAGACCGTATGGAGATTGTGGTAACTTTTCTGGCCGTGCTGGAACTGATGAAGCTTGGGAAAATCGCTCTGACGCAGGAAGAGCTTTTTGATGAGATATACATAGAGACACTGGAAAAAGAAGGCGAGGAGACAGAACTGGATCTGACAGATCTGTTCGGACTGGAAGGATAGTGCGGCGATGGGAGAATGGAACGAAGAAGAACAAACAGCCGGGGTGACCGGCGACAGAGATCCGGAGCGGCAGTCCGACTGGGAGGCCGTCATCGAGGCAGTCCTTTTTACAATGGGGAATCCGGTAGAGCTGCGTCAGCTTGCGGCAGCGATCGGCCAGTGCGAGGGCATTGCGCAGCAGGTAACGGAAAAATTACAGGAACGTTATCGCAGAGAAAACCGGGGGATGCAGATTATCGCGCTTGAGGATTCCTATCAGATGACCACAAGAGCGGAATATTACGAAAATCTGATTCGGGTCGCGTCTACACCGAAAAAACAGGTTCTGACAGAGGTAGTGCTGGAAACCCTGTCGATTATCGCATATAAACAGCCGGTGACAAAGACGGAGATCTCAAGGATCCGCGGAGTGTCGTCGGATCATGCGGTAAATCGTCTGGTCGAATACGGACTGGTGTATGAAGCCGGCAGGATGGATGCGCCGGGCCGTCCGGCGTTGTTTGCGACGACAGAGGAGTTTTTGAGAAGGTTCGGTCTGGGATCTGTAACGGATCTGCCTACGATCTTGCCTGAGGAAGAGGCCGAGATCGAGCAGGAGGTGGAGGAAGAACTGGGGGTTCTGCCAGATGGGCCGGACGATGATCCGCAGGATAAAAGGGAGGAAATTGATCATGGAAGAAACGAAGAACAATCCGCTTCGGAAGACAATAAAGATCAAGTATTTTGATGATCAGATGGAACGGCTGACGTATATTGGAGGAAAATCCGACTGGATTGACCTGCGTGCGTCGGAGGACGTGGAAATGAAGAGAGGGGATTTCCGCCTGATCCCGCTGGGAGTGGCTATGGAACTGCCCAGGGGGTATGAGGCGCATATCGTACCGCGCAGCAGTACATTTAAAAATTTTGGCATCATTCAGGTCAATCACATGGGGGTGATTGATGAAAGCTATTGTGGAGACAACGATCAGTGGAGATTTCCGGCGTATGCAATCCGTGATACGAAGATTCATGCGGGCGACCGCATCTGTCAGTTCCGCATCATCGAGCATCAGCCGGTGATACAGTTTGAGGAAGTAAAGAGTCTTGAGCATGAAGACCGGGGCGGCTTTGGCACTACCGGCAGAAAGTGACGATAACGTGAGCGATTACAGAGACAGACAAAATACAGGAAGCAGAAAATCAGGAGGGGAAATCAGCGCGCCGAATATCCGCAGCCAGAAATCCTACCCGCGTCTGACGACACCACAAAGTTCATCACAGGCCTTCGGCCAGAGCCGTTCGGCGGGCCAGAGCAGAAAGTCCGGCCAGAGTCAGTCGTCGGCTCAGAGACAGACGTCCGGCCGGAGCCGTTCAGTGAGCAGTCAGAGCAGGTCCTCCGGCCGTGCCGGAGCAGGTGCCGGCCGCAGCCGTGCGATGAGCGGCCAGCGCAGTCAGGGGCAGGGATACACATCGGCGGATCCGCGCGCAAAGGTACGCCAGACTCAGGCGAGAAGGCGAAGGCGGCGGAAAAAACAGATCAGGAGGATCCTGTCCCTGCTCCTGCTGGTGGTTATTCTTGTGGCAGGTGTAATCGGAGTGCGGGGCCATCTGAAGAACAAGAAGATTGAAGAGTATACCGCGGCCGGAATTGCCGCTGTGGAGGATGGTGAGAACGAAGAGGCAGTCACGTATTTTGACCAGGCGCTGGAACTGGTTGGCAGCAAGCTTGGAAAGTCAGGTATGGATATCCTGGAGCGCCGCGCGGAGGCCCTGTATGAGATCGAAGAGTATGATCAGGCTCTGGAAAGCTGGCAGCGTCTGATCGAAGCGGATCCGGATAATGAAGAATATAAAGAGAACGCAGTACTCTGTATGCTGGAAACCGGAGACTATGAGGAAGCATTGAAGCTGGGTGTTCTCCAGAGTCGGATTTATAATAAGATGGCACTGGAAAAACTGGCGATCAGTGATTATGAGGGGGCACTGTCGGTGATCCAGCAGGGCATGGCCGTGGACGATGGAAGCGCCGCGGCGGATCTGGCGTATAATCAGGCCGTTGCGTATGAATATCGCGGAGAGTATGAGAAAGCGCTGGAATTGTTTGAGGAGTATATCGCCCGTTTCGGCTCGGATGAAAATGTAGAAAAAGAGATCACATTCCTGCAATCGAGAACGGGAGATTCATCGGATACTGAGAGTGAGGAAGAATCCCAGGAGGAGTAGCCTATGGCGGAATTTACGGAGACAAAAGAGGCCGCAGAGCGGGTGATCCTGCTTGCGGTTTGTACCGGAGAGGAAGCCTGGACGGCAGCCGGTCTGGATGAGCTGGAGGATCTGGTCCATACGGCGGGGGCAGTTACCGTAGATAAGATGATTCAGAACCGGGAGCAGATCCATCCGGTTACTTATATCGGCAGAGGAAAGATGGAGGAAGTAAAGGAACGGATCTGGGAACTGGACGCGACCGGTGTGGTCTGTGACGATGAACTGTCTCCGGAACAGATGAAGAATCTTGAGGATGAGCTGGACACGAAGATTATGGATCGTACCATGGTGATTCTGGATATCTTCGCGCGGCATGCCGTGACCAGTGAAGGGAAGATTCAGGTCGAACTTGCGCAGCTTAAGTACAGTGCATCCCGTCTGATTGGCCTTCGCAGTTCTCTGTCGCGTCTCGGCGGAGGGATCGGTACTCGCGGACCGGGTGAAAAAAAGATTGAGATCGACCGGCGTGTGATCCGGCACAGGATCAGCCAGCTGAATGCAGAGCTGAAGGAAGTCAGGAGCCATCGGGAAAGGCTGCGCCGCCGCAGGGAGAAATCCCATATGCCGGTGGCTGCGATCGTAGGATATACCAATGCGGGTAAATCAACGCTTCTTAACGCACTGACAGGAGCGGGAATCCTGGCGGAGGATAAGTTATTTGCCACGCTTGACCCGACAACCAGGATGCTGGAGCTTGGAAGCGGACAGCAGATGCTGTTTACCGACACGGTCGGGTTTATTCACAAACTTCCGCACCATCTGATTGAGGCGTTTAAGAGCACACTGGAAGAAGCCCGTTACAGTGATATCATCCTGCATGTTGTCGATTGTTCCAATCCGCAGATGGAGCTGCAGATGCAGGTTGTTTATCAGACGCTGCGTGATCTGGGAATCGGTGAAAAAACGATTGTCACGGTATTTAATAAGATCGACCGGCGCACAGATGCGGAACCTTTGCATGATTTTCAGTCCGATTATCAGATTGAGATTTCCGCCGCGACGGGTGAACATCTGGAAGAACTGAAATCTCTGCTGGAAGAGATTCTCAGGAGCCGGACGATCCTTCTGGAGAGAATGTTTCCGTACGCGCAGGCCGGCCGGATTCAGGAAATCCGCAGGTCGGGGCAGTTGATCAGCGAGGAGTACGGAGAGCAGGGCATCCAGGTGAAGGCCTATGTGCCTGTGGAATTATATACAAAGCTGATTTTGCGCAGCAATTAAACCGGAGAGAAAATCGTAAGACTTCTATTGAGGTGTTATCTACTGCAGTTCTCCGATACCGGATACCGCAACGTAGATATGGGAAATGCGGTACCAGGTCGCAAAGTCAGTGATCCCGGTAACAGGCAGCCCGAAAATGGATTGAAACTGGCGGACTGCGCTGGCTGTGCCGTTTCCGTAGATGCCATCCTGCGCCACGCGCGGGATCGCGGTATAGATCGTGGCGACGGTGTCAAGCTGTTCCTGCAGCTGCCGTACTTTGTCTCCGGAAGAGCCGGTGGTGAGATCATAGCCCGGCCAGGAGGCCGGAATGCCGGCGATACCTTCCGCTGTATTGATATAGAGGTCATCTCCGTAAAAATATCGGAGTATTTCAATGGGGGAATAGCCCATTTCTCCCAGTTCGCAGGATCCCCATTGTGTCATCCATCCCCGGTCGCGGCACTGTACCTGCCGCCCATCGCAGTATTGTGTGAGAATCGGCTGGCGGACACCGGGACGTGAGAGATAGTTATCAAAAATATCATCTGTGATAACCGAGATGCTGTCATAAATATTACGTCCGTAAATCCATTTGTGGTCATAAGCGGTCGAGGATGTGATCGTAAAATCATAACCGCGGTTGCGATAATGTTCGGTATAGACACGATTCAGTGTAAAGCTCATGATTGCGAGGATATTGGCAGTGATGGCAGCCTGCGGCCAGGTCGCATAGATCTCGCTGGAGGCGACATTTTTGATATAATCCCGGTAGGGGACATAGTAATCCTGTGCCGTGGAGTCGGAGGGAGAACCGTCATGGACAACGATCGTCTGCGGGACGACTACCCGGCTTAAGACGATTTCTCCGCTCTCGTTGACCGGCTGGATTTCATTTTCGGCAGTCTTTGGCGGATATTCGCTGTAAAGTGTATGTCCGGGAATCGTAATCTGGTCTGGTATATCGGCGGAGTCTCCCAGAGGCTTTAGCCGGACGGGCTGGAGGGCGGTCGTATCCGGCAGGATTTCCGTGCCGGTGATTTCGGCAGTCTGATAGCCCGGTGCAGATATATGAAGATTGTATTCGCTGTAGGGCCGGCCGGAACCGGGTGCCAGGCTGTATCCGAGAGGCGGAGCGGGGAGCGCGATCTCCGGAGTCTGACCGGAGAGGTTTGTTGAGATTTCTTCGAGGGTTTTCTCCGGATTGTCCGCGGAGACGATAGAGATCCGGGCATTGGTGATTGGAAAATTATTTTCCGTATTGACAACCGTGACCTGAAGAAAACCATTGACGGCAACATCGGTCTTACGGATGTCAGGAAATTTTAAGGTGGCATTTTGGTGCATGGGTGCCTCCTGAAGAGAGACTTTTCATGATCAGTATATGAGGAAAGGAAAGAATCAATAACTGTTCGGAGAGGAAGGGAGATGTAAATTATGGAAATGTCGCAGATTCTGATGCAGGCCGGCTGCCTGATCGGTGTGATCCTGCTGGGATATTTCCTCCGGAAAATTCATTTTTTTCAGGAGAGTGATTTTCGCTTACTGGCGAATATCGCGCTGAAGGTTACGCTGCCGGCGTCGATTATCTGCAATTTTAACGGAAGAGAGATCTCAGTTGCGATGCTTGGACTGGCAGTACTGGGATTTGCGCTCGGTGTTCTGTATATGGCAGCTGCCTGGCTGGCACATCTGCACTCAGACCGGGAGGAGAGAGCCTTTGCAGTATTAAACTGTACCGGTTATAATATCGGCAGCTTCACGATGCCGTTCGCACAGGGATTTCTGGGATCGACGGGAGTGCTTGTTACCAGTCTGTTTGATACGGGCAATGCGTTTATCTGTCTGGGCATCTGCTATAGCATAGCTTCTCTGGTCAAGGGAGGTGACGGATCGCTTACGCCGGTATCGGTTGTGAAATCCATTCTGGGGAAGCTGGTTCGTTCGGTCCCGTTTGATGTTTATATTATCATGTCTGCGCTCTGCCTGCTGCAGATCTCGCTGCCGGCACCAGTGATCTCGTTTGCTCAGGTGATCGGCAATGCAAATGCATTCGTGGCAATGCTGGCAATCGGGGCCGGCTTTCAGCTGAGCGGGGATATGTCTCAGATCCGTTCTCTGATGAAAATGCTGTTTCTGCGTTACGCGGTCGCGCTGGCAGTATCACTTACCTGCTTTTTCGTGCTGCCGCTTCCGCTGATCTACCGCCAGACACTGGCGATTCTTGCCTTTTCGCCGATCACATCGGCCGCGCTTCCTTATACTGCAGAATTAAAGGGAGATACGGGACTTTCGAGCGCGATGAATTCGATCTCGATTATGATCAGTATCGTCTGTATGCTTACCGTAATCCTCTTAGTTTTATAGCTTTGTCAGAAAATGGAGATTTTGCAGCGGGTTTTCTTTTTAGCGTTGCAGAACCGGAAAAAATAGTGTTATAATACAGGAGGTCAGGATGATTGATTTAAGAGGAATGATTACGATCCCTTTTTTAAAAAAAAGCCGTTTCACAGGCAGTTACCGGGGGATGCGGTATGTCCTTTTCCGATGCGAGAAAGCAGGATCGGATGAACAGAAGAGCAGTACTTCCGGTGAAACCGTGTTGCGGGCGGTGATCTGGCCGGAACCGATGAATTATGAGTGTACTCCTGAAGAGAAGAAGCACGGACGTGACTTCACGTTTGACCGGGAGGGACTTACGGAGGCTGTTGCCTGGCTGAACTCCGAGCATGAGGCACGGCATTTCTGAATACGGACAGGTACCGTATGATACTGGTAATGAAAAGAGCGACAGCAGTGGATGAAATCGGTTTAACAGCGGATCGTGCCGCAGGAATTGTTACACGGGAATATGGGATTTACGAAACACGGAGAACTTGATGATGAACTTCTTGCAGACAACAGGTATTTACTTCAGTCCCACAGGAGGGACAAAAAATGTAGTTGAGACGATGCTTTCCGGCTTTTCCGGATGTACGGAGACACTGGATCTGACCGGCGCCGGTATGAGACCGGTATACAGTTTCCGGGAAAATGAAGTGGTCGTCGCAGGCGCGCCCGTATATGCGGGACGGATCCCGCAGCCGGCCGTGGAGCGTTTCCGGCAGCTTCGCGGGTATCATACGCCGGTGATTCTGGTGGCGACTTACGGGAACCGTGCGTATGACGACGCACTGGCGGAGCTTGCCGGCGTGATGAGAGAGCAGGGCTTCGTGCCGGTCTCAGCTGCGGCGGTGATCTGCCGGCACAGCATTGTTCCGGTGATTGCGGCGGACCGGCCGTCAGCGTCTGATATCGGCGAGATCCGTTCTTTTATAAAAAAGACCGCAGAGATGTTAAAAGCACTTCCCGCAGGCAGCAGAGCCGGTGAGCTGCAGGTGCCGGGAAAATATCGGGAACAGCCGGCAAAAAATGTCGGATTTAAAATAAAAGTGGGAGGCAGCTGTTCGGGCTGCGGCATCTGTATCCGGGAATGTCCGGTGCAGGCAATCTCACGTACGAATCCCAAAATTACAGATGAAGAGAGATGTATTTCCTGCATGCGATGCGTCTTTGTCTGTCCGGAAAAGGCAAGAGGGCTGGGAACTCTGATGGAATTTGCGGCCAGACAAAAGCTGAAGAAAATGTGTGCCGGACAGAAGCAGCCGGAATTTTATTATCTGTGATTGTGGGGTGAAAATCGCATGATCATAAGAAAGCATTTTTACTTTTCGGGCCGGGTGCAGGGAGTCGGGTTCCGGTTTCAGGCATGCAGGCTGGCGAGGTCGCTGGGACTGACCGGGTATGTGCATAACCTTTCGGATGGGCGTGTGGAGATGGAAGCCCAGGGAGAGGAACGGGCAGTGGATCATCTGACGGTGATGCTGAACCAGCAGCCGTATCTGCGCATTGACGATGTCGAAGCGACGGTGATACCGACCCGGGATCGGGAAAACGGATTTCACTGGTAGACAAGTTCCTTACGGCCAGCGAACCGCATATTCTGTGCATGACAGAAAAGTGGAGCCGTGAAGGATGTTAGCCGGACTTTTGCTTCCTTTTATGGGCACCTCGCTGGGAGCTGCCTGTGTATTTTTTGTAAAGAGAGAAATCCATCCGCTGATTGAGAAGATATTGATGGGATTTGCCTCCGGGGTTATGATTGCCGCCTCAGTCTGGTCGCTGCTGATCCCGGCGATGGAGATGAATGCGCAAAAGCTGGGAAGATTTTGTTTTCTTCCGGCGGTGTGCGGGATCTGCGTGGGAATTCTTTTCCTGCTGCTGATTGACCGCCTGGTGCCGCATCTGCACATCGGCGCGGATGCGCCGGAGGGGATCCACAGCAGGCTGGCGAGGACAACAATGCTGACTCTGGCGGTGACGATTCACAACCTGCCGGAGGGAATGGCGGTGGGTGCGGTGTTTGCCGGACTGGCGGCGGGAGATTCCCGGATCACGATGGCGGAAGCGTTTGTACTGTCCGCGGGGATCGCGGCTCAGAATTTCCCGGAGGGCGCGATTATCTCGCTGCCGCTTCGCAGCGGCGGACAGAGCAGAAAAAAAGCTTTCCTGATGGGGACATTGTCCGGCGCCGTGGAGCCGCTGGGCGCTGCGGCGACCGTATGGATGGCGCGGCTGCTGACGCCGATGCTGCCGTTTTTACTGTCATTTGCGGCAGGAGCCATGATTTACGTTGTGGTAGAAGAACTGATACCGGCATCCTCCGGCGGAGAACAGGCGGATCTGGGAACGATTGGATTTGCGGCCGGATTTCTGATTATGATGAGTCTGGACGTAGCTCTCGGCTGATAATGGCGGTTGACAAATCCGGGCAGGATTGTTATATAATAAAAGATAAGACTATTAATTTTCAATAGCGGATGAAGGAGAATCCATGGACAGAATCGTATTATCATTACTGGTTGACAATACTGCGGGAGTGCTGAGCCGGGTTGCGGGCCTGTTCAGCCGGCGTGGTTATAATATTGAAAGCCTGACTGTGGGAGAGACCGCGGATCCGAAGTATTCCCGTATGACGGTTGTCTCGAATGGAGATAAGGTGACGCTTGCCCAGATCGAGAGCCAGCTCAGCAAGCTGGAAGACGTCCGGGATATCAAGGAACTGATTCCCGGCAAATCCGTATACCGGGAGCTGATCCTGGTGAAGGTAAAGGCAAACGCCAACGACCGTCAGGCGATCAATGCAGTTGCGAATATTTTCCGTGCAACGATTGTCGATGTGGGAAAGGATTCGCTGACCGTTATGGTCACCGGAGATCAGTCAAAGATGGACGCATTAATTACGCTCCTGGAGGATTATGAGATCCTTGAGCTTGCGAGAACCGGACTGACCGGGCTTTCCCGCGGGGCGGACGATGTCCGCTGGCTGCCGTAGCAGGGATGCGGTAATTTACAGGAAAGTGCCGGGATGGCTGTTTTGCAGCCGGCAGTCGGCACAGAAGGAAACGCAGTCAGGCCGTTTCCTTTGATGAATGGGCGGTAGGGAGCGCCGGGAGGGACATCGGCGTCAGACCTTTTACGCATAGATCAATTTATTTACAAAATCCTTAGGAGGGAAATAATCATGGCAAAGATTTACTATCAGGAAGACTGTAATCTGTCTCTGCTGGATGGAAAGACGATCGCGGTGATCGGTTACGGCAGCCAGGGACATGCCCACGCATTAAACGCGAAAGAGTCCGGATGCAATGTAATCATCGGACTGTATGAGGGCAGCAAATCCTGGAAGAAGGCTGAGGCGCAGGGCTTTGAGGTATATACCGCGGCTGAAGCTGCAAAGAAGGCAGATATCATCATGATCCTGATCAATGATGAGCTGCAGGCTGATATGTATAAGAAGGACATCGAGCCGAATCTGGAAGAGGGCAACATGCTGATGTTTGCTCATGGCTTTAATATCCATTTTGGCTGCATCAAGCCGCCGAAGTATGTGGATGTTACGATGATTGCACCGAAGGCTCCGGGCCACACGGTACGTTCCGAGTATCTGGAGGGCAAGGGTACTCCGTGTCTGGTTGCGGTTGAGCAGGATGCTACCGGCAAGGCGCTGGAGATGGCGCTGGCTTATGGTCTGGCAATCGGAGGAGCAAGAGCCGGCCTTCTTGAGACAACCTTCCGTACAGAGACGGAGACCGACCTCTTTGGGGAGCAGGCTGTGCTGTGCGGCGGCGTATGCGCCCTGATGCAGGCCGGATTTGAGACTCTGGTTGAGGCCGGATATGATCCGAGAAACGCTTATTTTGAGTGTATCCATGAGATGAAGCTGATCGTTGATCTGATCTATCAGTCCGGTTTCGCCGGTATGAGATATTCGATCTCCAATACCGCTGAGTATGGTGATTATGTGACCGGACCGAAGCTGATCACGGATGAGACCAGGAAGACGATGAAGAAGATTCTGTCTGATATCCAGGACGGTACCTTTGCGAAGGAGTTCCTGCTGGATATGTCTCCGGCCGGCCGTCAGGTTCATTTCCAGGCCATGAGAAGACGTGCTGCGGAGCATCCGGCTGAGAAGATCGGCAAGGAGATCCGCAAGATGTACAGCTGGAATAACGAGGATGACAAGCTCATCAATAACTGATGGATGCCGTTGGGGATGACAAGCTCATCCATATCGGACAAATAAGAACCCTGGAAGAACAGGTTAAATGCGAAAAAGGCAGGAGAGATTTAACCTCCTGCCCTTTTATGCACACGGGCGCGTAAGGAAGTTTCCAGCTGACGCTGGACGCGCCCGGCGCAGCGAGTATGAGGCAAAAGCCGCCTCCTACTCGATCACACGGGCGGATAAGGAATTTTGCAGCTGACGCTGCATCCGCCCGGCGCAGCGAGTATGAGGCAAAAAGCTGCCTCCTAATCGATTGCAAGGAAAAAGGGAGGATTAGTCATGTCATGCGGTAAGATTTTTAAATTTCACAACGATCTGGATACTGACCAGATCATTGCGTCACAGTATCTGCTTCTTCCGACGATCGACGAGATGAAGGGGCATACATTTGAATCGCTGGATCCGGAGTTTCCGCAGAAGGTAACGCCCGGCGATTTTGTAGTGGGAGGAGAAAATTTTGGCTGCGGCTCTTCCCGTGAACAGGCGCCGAGCGTGCTGAAGGCTCTGGGAGTGCGGGCGGTTGTTGCCAAGTCTTTTGCCCGCATTTTCTATCGCAACGCGATCAATATCGGTCTGCCTGTGATTGTCTGCAAGGAACTGCCGGATGCCGTAAAGACCGGCGATGAGATGGAGCTGTCCATGGAAGAAGGGGTGGCCCGTGCCAATGGCCAGACTTTCTCCTGCACCAGGCTGCCGGCCTATATGCAGCAGATCTTAAATCAGGGAGGTCTGATCGCATCGCTGAATCAGGAGGAGGCATAATTATGGGAATGACAATTGCGGAAAAAATCATCGCACGCGCGGCAGGTGTGGAAACAGTCAGACCAGGTGATATTCATACGGTTACACTGGACCGTATGATGAGCAATGACGGGACGACGCATCTGACGGTTGATATGTATTATAACAAATTAAAACATCCCCGTATTGCAGATGCAAAAAAGATGGTCTTTATTGTAGATCACAATGTACCGTCAGACAGTCCCAAGACTGCGGCGTCTCAGAAGAAGATGCGTGATTTCGCAAAAGAGAACGGGATTGATTTCTGGGAGGGCAAGGGTGTCTGCCATCAGATTATGATGGAGCATTATGTCTGTCCCGGCGAGCTGATTTTCGCTGCCGACAGCCACACCTGTACTTATGGAGCGCTGGGAGCATTTGGTACCGGTGTGGGATGTACGGATCTTCTGTATGCGATGGTGACAGGGACATCCTGGGTACTGGTTCCGGAGACCATTAAGTTTAACCTGACGGGAAAACTGAGTGAGGGCGTTTATCCGAGAGACCTGATGCTGACGATTATCGGCACCATCGGCGCAAACGGAGCCAACTATCAGGTGATGGAATTCTGCGGTGACGGAGCGAAGACACTGAATGTCGATGAACGGATGGTTCTGTGTAATCTCGCGGTGGAAGCAGGAGCGAAGACTGCGATTTTTGAGGCGGATGAGATCGCTCTGGAGTATCTGCGTGCGAGGGGACGTGAGCCGAAAGCAGTATTTAAGAGCGACGCGGACGCACATTATGTAAAAGAATATACATTTGACCTGTCGAAGATCCGGCCGGTGGTAGCAAAGCCGGACTTTGTCGATGCACTTGCTCCGGTAGATGAAGTGGAGGGGAGAAGGATTGACGAAGCTTTCCTCGGTTCCTGTAATAATGGCCGGATTGAAGATCTGCGTGTCGGTGCGGCGATCGTGAAGGGACGCAGAATCTCTGATCATGTCCGGTTCCTTGTAGTGCCGGCGAGCCAGGAGATTTATCTGCAGGCAGCCAGAGAGGGACTGATTGATATCTTTATCGAAAGCGGTGCGATCGTGATGAATCCCAACTGCAGTGTATGCTGGGGGAGCTGTCAGGGCGTTATCGGTGAAAATGAGGTGCTGATCAGTACCGGTACCCGTAATTTTAAGGGCCGTGCCGGACATCCGAGCTCCAAGGTCTATCTCGCCTCGGCGGCGACAGTAGCGGCCTCAGCGGTGAAAGGAAAAATCTGTACGGCGGATCAGTTGTAAGAAAGGGCGATGACAGGATGGAAAGGTTTACAGGAAACGTATGGGTTCTGGGAGATGATATCGATACCGATATCATTATTCCGACGGAATATCTGGCGTTAAAGACGATTGAAGACATGAAGCAGTATGGCTTTTCTCCCTTGCGGCCGGAACTTGCGTCGCAGATTCATGAGGGAGATATCATTGTGGCAGGCAAAAACTTTGGCTGCGGCTCTTCCCGTGAGCAGGCGCCGGAGGTAGTGAAGGCGCTGGGTATCCGCTGTGTCATTGCGAAGTCCTTTGCCCGCATTTTCTTCCGCAATTCGATCAATAACGGCCTGCTGCTGATTGAACAGCCGGATCTGTATGACGATATCCATGAAGGTGACGAGATTACCGTAACCGTTAATGAGGCGGTTGAGTATCATGGCAAAAAGTATCCCATCCATTCTCTGCCGGATAATCTGGTAGAGATTATCAATGAGGGCGGCCTGGTAAAGGCCATGCGCCGCCGCAACGGGCTGGCCTGACGGCAGAAAGGAGAATGGGATGGGACAGACAATTATCGAAAAGATCATTGCACATAATATCGGTGCGGATGAAGTAAAGCCCGGCCAGATCGTGACAGTTCAGGTGGACCGCGTGATGGTGGATGATATCATGATGCCGTTTATTGTCGGCAAATTTGAAGAAATGGGATTTGAGCGCGTCTGGGATCCGGATAAGGTGGTTATGATTTATGATCATCTGGTGCCGGCAAGTCAGCAGGATGATACCAGACACTATAAGGTCGGAGATGCGTTCGCGTCAAAATATGGACTGACTCATGTTCACCGCAGCGACGGCATCTGCCATCAGCTGATGACGGAAGCCGGTTATGTAAGGCCGGGAGATGTGGTATTTGGTACGGACAGCCATACGACGACGTACGGCTGTGTGGGAGCCTTTTCCACAGGGATCGGTTATACGGAGATGGCGGCGATTCTGGGGACCGGCACACTCTGGGTGAAAGTGCCGGAGACCATTAAAGTAGAGATCAACGGTAAACTCCCCGCAGGCGTGATGTCCAAGGATGTCATTCTGCGGATTATCGGGGATCTGAGGGCGGACGGAGCCACTTACTGCTCTCTTGAATTTACCGGGGATACGATCCGGGAGATGAGTGTCGCGAGCCGCATGACGATGGCAAATATGGCGATTGAGGCTGGGGCAAAATGCGCGATGTTTACGCCGGATGAAAAGACGGCGGCGTATTGTGAGATCGAACTGAATGATTTTCAGAAGAGTCTTGTCGGTGACGCAGACGCCGGATATATCCGGACGTTGAGTTATCAGGCGGAGAATTTTGTCCCCGTAATGGCCTGTCCGTCGCAGGTGGATCAGATCCGTGATGTGAGTGAACTGGAGGGAACTGCGATTGACCAGGTCTTCATTGGTTCCTGTACGAATGGACGTCTGGAAGATCTGCGGGCAGCGGCGGATGTGCTCCGCGGCAAAAAAGTCGCGCCGTTTGTGAAACTGATTGTGACTCCGGCGAGCCGTAAGGTATACCGCGAGGCGTTGCAGGAGGGAATCCTGGAGACTCTGGCCGAGGCGGGAGCGATTATCACGCATGCCGGGTGCGGACTGTGCTGCGGACGTACCGGCGGCATCCTGAGTGATTATGAAACGGTTGTTGCTACGAATAACCGTAATTTCCTGGGCCGGATGGGTACCTCGAAGGTGCAGATCTATCTGGCATCTCCGGCGACCGCAGCGGCCTGCGCGGCAGCGGGAAAGATTACCGCGGCATGCGGCTGAAAGGATAAAAGAAATGTCATGAAGGTCCAGAAAAAAGAAAAGACAAATGTAATGCGGCTGATGGACGCAGCGGGGATTTCCTACCGCACAATGGAATATGAGGTGGATGAGAAAGATCTGTCTGGAGTCCATGTGGCAGCGCAGCTGGGTCAGGATCCGGATACCTGCTTTAAGACACTGGTCTTAAAGGGAGAGAGAACGGGATATCTGGTCTGCTGCATTCCGGTCGCCGAGGAACTGGATCTGAAAAAGGTGGCAAAGGCATCCGGGGACAAGAAGGTCGAGATGATTCCCATGCGGGATCTGCTTCCGGTGACCGGTTATATCCGAGGAGGCTGTTCGCCGGTCGGAATGAAGAAAAAGTTCCCCACTTATATTGAAGAAACCGCTCAGCTTTTTGATGAGATCGCGGTAAGCGCCGGGATGCGCGGCGCTCAGATTATCCTGAAACCGGAAGATCTGCGGGTTTATGTGGATGGAAAGTATGGGGATCTGACGATCTGATTTAACAAAAAAGTAATATATGACTGGAAATAAAAAAAGAAAAACCGCCAAATTGCAGTGCTTTTTGGCGGTTTATTTTTATGGAAACCTTATAAAAGGGGCGGCAATTATCACAAATTCAATAAAATTTGTAACAAAAATGTAAAATATCCATTGCAAAAACACTATACTCCCACTATAATATCCACTAAGCCGTACAAAACAAGGAAAAAGAGGCTTTGAGTCCCCACTTTCGACATAATTTGAGCGATTTTCAGGAGACTTTATAAAAAAGTGAGGTGTGAGTATGCTGGCAGTAAGATCAGCCATGATGGCTGCGGCCGGGGCGGCAGCCCTTTCGTTCATGGTATTGACTGCGGCCGGGGCAGCTCCCGGTCAGTCGGTCAGTTCTTTCGATGTACAGGAAGAAGTGTCCGCAGAAGGCTTTGTGAGTACGCAGGCAATGACTCCGGTTCGATTATCGGAACGGTTGATTTCTCAGGAAGGGCAGCAGCTGGTCGGCAATACCTTGTCCAAAAGTGTAGAAGACAGACAAAAATTAAGAGAAACGCAGCGGGAGAAAGTAAGAGAGGCGCAAAAAGCGATTTCTGAGATCGAGGAAGAACGCAGCCGTCAGGCACAGGAGGCGGCAGAGGCGGAGAAGCGCAGATCTGCAGTGGTATCCTGTTCCGAAGAGGATTATCAGGTCCTGACCCGGATCGTGCAGGCAGAGGCCGGAGGGTGTGATATGAAGGGGAAGATCCTGGTAGCCAATGTCGTGCTGAATCGTGTGAAGGCCGGAGAGTTTCCCGACAGCATTACCGGTGTTGTCTATCAGAAATCTCAGTTTTCCCCGGTGAAAAATGGCAGTATTAATACATGCAGTGTGAGCGCGCAGACAATGGAGGCGGTTGACCGTGCGCTGGCGGGTGAGGATTATTCGCAGGGCGCTCTTTACTTTATGAACCGAAGCGCGTCGTATTCCGGCAATGTGAGCTGGTTTGACGGACAGCTTACCTATCTGTTTCAGCATGATGGGCATGAATTTTACCGGTGATTTTCAGGGACACCATCCGTCGCTGCCGCGCAGGACAAGTTCTCTGGTATATTGTGACGCTTCGGTGTGGGTCAGTTTATGAACCCAGCCGGGGCGTTTTTTCATATCAGAGGAGGGTCCGGTGCTTTGGTATTCGGCGTAAAAGACCGTTTTATGGTCCTGCGGCCGGTTCCAGTCATCCCATCCTTCAGATCGGATGTGCGCGTCGATTTCACAGTTTAAGAGAACGGTTTTCGCATATTCACGCCAGGGACGTCCGAGATAGGCGGAATGTGGCGGACAGTTTCCGGTGAAGCGGCAGCTTTGCATGACATAACCGTATTTCTGGTCTTTGGGAGTAGAGGCGGCTGTGACGAAGCTGTTGACAGGCCGGCCGATATCTTTGGAAAAAAATTCACAGTTTTCAAAGTAGGCTGCGGCGCCGCCAAAGATAAAGTCGATATCTCCCTCAAAATAGCAGTTTTTATAATAATGCCGCCCGGGGCGCCTCGGACGATGTTCACCGGAACCAGTAAAGCCGTGTGGCTCCCGTTCCGTTGGAGGAAGCGGAGCCGTAAAGAGAGTATCCTGGCCGCCGAGAAAACGGCAGTGGTCAAAGACCAGCCGGTCGCCGTCCGCATAAAGAGCGAGTGCCTGTCCGACATCCGGTCCTTTCCCGGCACTGTTTTCAAATGTGATGCCGGAGGCGGTAAAGTCGTGAGTATCGATCATACAGGAATAGGTACGGAAGGTGCCGAGTTTCCCGATATCCGTACACGGCATACGGGCATAGAGGGCGCCGGTGAGGATGGTTTGTTCCGCATCCTCCCCGATCAGGGACAGATGGGGGCGCGTAATGACAAGGCGTTCATGGTAGATGCCGTTTGCCAGCAGAATGGTCGCCGGGATCCGGGAGTCTGTTTTCTGCAGGGCCTGCAGTGCGGTCATGATATCAGGATAATCGCCGCTGCCGTCCGGCCGGATGCGGATGGGATTCATGATTCTGTTCCTCCTCGTTCAAGAGATGCTACGATTATACACGTTGGCGGCGCATTTTTCAATCATACGGTAAAAACGACGATTTTTCATGGAAAATTTGGTGAAATATTTAACGAAAAATTCTTGACAGTATGTGGAAGGTATTATAAAATTATGTACGATGCTGTTTTTATTTTCAACATATTAAGAGGATATACAAAGTTACAAAGTCAAAGAAAAGAGGATGAAAACTATGGCAAAGATTGATTTAACGAAGTATGGCATCACAGGAACCACAGAAATTGTGTACAATCCTTCTTATGAAACAATCTTCGAGGAGGAGATGAATCCGGCGCTTGAGGGTTATGACAAGGGCCAGGTGAGCGAACTGGGCGCAGTAAACGTAATGACCGGTATTTATACGGGCCGTTCACCGAAGGACAAATTCATCGTTATGGATGAGAATTCCAAAGACACCATATGGTGGACCTCTGATGAGTATAAGAATGACAACCATCCGGCGTCCAAAGAGACCTGGGAGGCTGTAAAAGAGATCGCGAAAAAGGAACTTTCCGATAAAAAGCTTTATGTCGTTGACGCGTTCTGCGGTGCGAATAAGGATACCCGTATGGCAGTCCGCTTTATCGTTGAGGTAGCATGGCAGGCTCATTTTGTAAAGAACATGTTTATCACTCCGACTGCAGAGGAGCTGGCAAACTTCGAACCGGATTTCGTTGTTTACAACGCTTCCAAGGCAAAGGTAGAGAATTATAAGGAACTGGGACTGAATTCTGAGACAGCGGTTGTCTTTAACATCACCAGCCGCGAGTCCGTGATTATCAATACCTGGTACGGCGGAGAGATGAAGAAGGGTATGTTCTCCATGATGAATTACTATCTGCCGCTGAAGGGCATTGCTTCCATGCACTGCTCGGCCAATACAGATATGAACGGCGAGAATACCGCGATCTTCTTCGGACTTTCCGGAACCGGCAAGACCACCCTTTCCACTGATCCGAAGCGTCTGCTGATCGGCGATGACGAGCATGGCTGGGATGACAACGGCGTCTTCAACTTCGAGGGCGGCTGCTACGCAAAGGTTATCAATCTGGACAAAGATGCGGAGCCGGATATCTATAATGCGATCAAGCGCAATGCTCTGCTGGAAAATGTTACACTGGATGAGAACGGCAAGATCGATTTTGCAGATAAGAGTGTAACGGAGAATACCCGTGTATCTTATCCGATCGATCATATTGAGAACATCGTACGTCCGGTTTCTTCCGCTCCGGCCGCAAAGCAGGTGATCTTCCTGTCTGCGGATGCGTTCGGCGTACTTCCTCCGGTATCCATCCTGACTCCGGAGCAGACCAAGTATTATTTCCTGTCCGGATTTACGGCGAAGCTGGCTGGTACCGAGCGTGGCATCACCGAGCCGACCCCGACCTTCTCAGCTTGCTTTGGTCAGGCATTCCTTGAGCTGCATCCGACGAAATATGCGGAAGAGCTCGTAAAGAGAATGGAGCAGAGCGGCGCGAAGGCTTATCTGGTTAACACCGGATGGAACGGCACTGGCAAGCGTATCTCCATCAAGGATACCCGCGGCATCATTGACGCGATCCTGGATGGTTCGATCCTGAATGCTCCGACCAAGATGATTCCGCACTTTAACTTTGAGGTTCCGACTGAGCTTCCGGGTGTAGATCCGAAGATTCTGGATCCTCGCGATACTTATGCGGATGCTTCCGAGTGGGAGACCAAGGCAAAGGATCTGGCACAGCGTTTCGTTAAGAACTTCGCGAAATACGAGGGCAATGAGCTGGGCAAGGCACTGGTATCCGCAGGCCCGCAGATCTGAATTGGGACGATTTCAGAAATAAATTCATAATGATCAGGAAACCGTTTGATGGTGAAAAACTGTCAAACGGTTTTGTCTTATAGGAAATTCATCCTATAAGACAAAAGCCCTCCGGGCGGGATGCGCACTCGCGCGTAAGGGATTATGTCGCTAAAGCGACCGCGCTCGGCGCAAGAATGCGCTTAGGCGCATTCTTTATTCTTTTCATTTTTACGAAATTTAACCGTAATTTATCTGGGGATATTCGTGCAATATTTACGAAATTTTGAAATTTCAAGAAAAACATTGGAAAAGTTCCTGCTTTTTTTGGTAAAATAAAAACAACAGGGAAGTATAACAGGTTAACATTGGCACCCAGGTAAAGGAAGGTTAGTTATGTTTAAGAAGGGTGAATTTATTATTTATGGAACTTCAGGAGTCTGCCAGGTGGAGGATATTACAAAGATGCAGATGAAGGGCATTCCAAATGACCGCCTGTATTACGTATTGATTCCTTCCGCTCAGAAAGGCGGAAAAATCTTCACACCAGTTGACAATGGAAAGACTCCGATGCGCAGAGTGATGAACCGGGAGGAAGCAGACCGCCTGATCGAGGCAATTCCCGGTATCGAGGGACTCTGGATCAGCAATGAAAAGCTTCGCGAGGAGAAATACAAAGAATGTATGAAATCGTGTGATTGCCGCGAGTGGGTTCGCATCATTAAAACATTGTATACCCGCAGAATTGAGCGCAGCGCACAGGGAAAGAAAATCACGGCGACAGATGAAAAATATCTGCGGATGGCAGAACAGTATCTCTATTCGGAACTTGAGATTCCGCTGGAGGTACCCAAGGAGCAGATGGAGCAGGTAATCTCGGAAAGAATTTCAAAAAGCCTGGCTGAATAAAGATTTGATCGAGGCATAAAAAGAACCGGCAGGGGATCAGGTATCCTCGTAGCCGGTCCTTTTTTATCGGGTTACTTATCATGCTGTGTGTATTTCTGCTCACAGTAAAGGCAGCGATAGGTCTCCTTCGCAGGATCCGCGAGATAAAAGACCTGCGGCAGCTCCTGCTCGATGGAAGTGATGCAGCGCGGATTTTTACAGGTGACGACGTTGACGATGCGTTTGGGGAGATCGAGCCGTTTCTTTTCAACGATCCTGTTATTCTGGATCAGATTCACGGTAATGTTATGGTCAATATAGCCCAGGACGTCCAGATCGATCTGATCAAGACCGGTTTCGATTTTGATGATATCCTTGCGGCCCATTTTATTGCTGTGCGCGTTTTTGATGATTGCGACCTGGACATCCAGTTTGTCCAGTCCCAGTTTATAATAGACATAAAGGCTCATGCCGGCCTTGATATGATCCAGTACAATGCCTTCTTTTAATCCACTGATATTCAGCATGGCTTTTTCACCTCCAGTAATGTCATGATCAGCGCCATACGGATGTATACACCATATTGGGCCTGTTGGAAATAGGCGGCGCGGGGGTCGTTGTCCACTTCAACCGAAATCTCGTTGACTCTGGGGAGCGGATGCAGGACATACATATCCTTTTTTGCCAGTTTCATTTTCTTTTTATTCAGAATGTAGAAATCCTTTAAACGTACATAATCTTCCTCATTGAAGAAACGCTCCTTCTGGACACGGGTCATATAGAGGATGTCAAGTTCCGGAAGCGCCTCATCGAGATTGTCGACTTCTTTAAATTCGATATGATTGGCAAGAAGAACATCCTGACGGATATAGCTTGGCACCCGCAGTTCATCCGGGGAGATCAGGACAAATTTTACATTGGGATAAAGAACCATCGCTTCGATCAGGGAATGGACGGTACGCCCGAATTTGAGGTCGCCGCACAAGCCAATTGTCATATTTGAAAAACTGCCTTTTAATGAATAGATCGTCATCAGGTCGGTGAGCGTCTGAGTCGGATGATGATGACCGCCGTCGCCGGCGTTGATAACCGGGATCCCTGAAAACTGGGACGCGACTAAAGCGGCTCCTTCCTTGGGATGGCGCATGGCCGCGATATCTGCGTAGCAGGAGATCACGCGGATGGTGTCCGCGACGCTCTCGCCCTTGGCAGCAGAACTGGAATCGGCCGAAGAAAAACCAAGTACGCTACCGCCCAGATTCAACATTGCAGATTCAAAACTGAGGCGGGTGCGGGTACTTGGTTCATAAAATAAAGTTGCTAATTTTTTTCCATCACATACATGAGAATACTTGGAGGGATGATGCTCAATATCATGAGCAAGATCGATCAACTGATCGATTTCCTCTACGGAAAGATCCAGAGGGTTTAACAGATGTCTCATTGACAAAATCTCCTTCCCGGCAATCCTGCCATGGATTTGAAGATATTGTATCTGATTATCCGATGGATTACAAGTCTTTTTGCAAAAAAAGAAAACCCCTGAATATCCGACCATAAAATGACCTTTGATTCAGGGGTTATGGAGATAGCAGGACTCGAACCTGTGACCCTCTACACGTCAAGCAGATGCTCTCCCAGCTGAGCTATATCTCCATATCTGAGAACTGTACGGATGACCTGAAAACACAGGGAATCTCTTTACAGCGAAAATATTGTAACACAATACAGAAGAAAGGGCAAGGGGATTTTAAAAAAAGATTTCGGTCAGAATCGGACTGTAAAGAAAAAATACTTGACACCATGCCGGGTTTCGTGTATGATAGCTTCCGGTGATGCTATGGAAAGTCTGGAAATGCAGAGTTTGCTGTATGATTTTTATGGTGAGCTTCTGACGGAGCATCAGCGCTCCGTATATGAAGAAGTGGTCTTTCAGGATCTTTCATTGGGAGAAGCAGCTCAGGAACTGGGAATCAGCCGTCAGGGCGTTCATGATCTGGTCCGGCGATGTGACCGGATTCTGGCCGGATATGAGGAAAAACTGCATCTGGTCAGTAAATTTCGTGAGACGAAGCGGATGGTGGGAGAGATTCACAAGCTTACGCGTGAATTCGACGAGACAAAGGATGAAACGCTGATCCGGCAGATCGAAAGGATTTCCAACGATATCATGGATTTATAGGAGGATGCCTATGGCTTTTGAAAGCTTATCGGATAAACTTCAGAATGTATTTAAGAATCTCCGCGGTAAGGGCAGACTTTCCGAAGCAGATGTCAAAGCGGCTCTGAAAGAGGTTAAGATGGCACTGCTGGAGGCGGACGTCAGCTTCAAAGTGGTAAAGCAGTTTATCAAATCCGTTCAGGATCGTGCGGTTGGAGAAGAGGTACTTGGTTCGCTTCAGCCGGGACAGATGGTGATCAAGATTGTACACGAAGAGATGATCCGTCTGATGGGTTCCGATATGACGGAGATTGCGCTGAAACCTTCCGGTGAGATTACCGTGATTATGATGATCGGACTGCAGGGTGCAGGTAAAACGACGACGGTTGCGAAGATCGGCGGCAAACTGAAAGCCGGCGGAAGGAAGCCGCTTCTGGTTGCCTGTGATGTCTACCGGCCCGCGGCGATTCAGCAGCTGCAGGTCAATGGGGAACGGCAGGGTCTGCCGGTATTTGCGATGGGAGATCGGCAGAATCCGGTGAATATCGCGAAAGCTTCGATCGAGCACGCGGCGAAGAATGGCTATAATGTTGTGATTCTGGATACGGCCGGACGTCTTCATATCGATGAGGATATGATGGATGAGCTGGTTCATATCAAAGAGGCCGTTTCCGTGGATCAGACGATTCTGGTGGTTGATGCGATGACCGGTCAGGACGCGGTGAACGTGGCCGGGATGTTCCATGAGAAGATCGGCATCGACGGAGTGATTCTCACAAAGCTTGACGGCGATACCAGAGGCGGCGCGGCATTGTCGATCCGCGCGGTCACGGGCAAACCGATTCTCTATGTTGGTATGGGGGAAAAGCTTTCTGATCTGGAGGCGTTTTATCCGGATCGTATGGCGTCCCGGATCCTGGGGATGGGCGATATCCTTACGCTGATTGAGAAAGCGGAGATGGAAGTCGATGAGGAGAAGGCCCGTGAGATGAGTCAGAAGCTGCGGAAAGCAGAATTTGACTATAATGATTTTCTGGATCAGATGAGCCAGATTAAGAAAATGGGCGGTATCGCCAGTATCATGGGGATGCTTCCGGGCATGAACCAGATGAAGGGAATGCCGGAGGTAGACGAGTCCGCGCTGAAACGTGTGGAGGCGATGATCCTTTCGATGACCCCGCAGGAGCGGGCCAACCCCGCGTTAATGAATCCGTCCCGCAAACGCCGGATCGCCAAAGGAGCCGGAGTCGATATCAGTGAGGTTAACCGGATCGTCAAACAGTTTGATCAGATGAAAAAAATGATGAAACAGATGAACGGGATGATGAACAGCAAGAAGGGTCGCGGGATGTCCGGCTTGGGCAGCATGTTTGGCGGAGGTAAATTTAAGATGCCGTTTTAGACGGCGGATTTCCTTGCGTACAATGCACAACTGCATTTGACGATAAATATTTTTGCAGGCAGGAGGTGAAAGAGATGGTTAAAATGAGATTAAGAAGAATGGGTGCAAAGAAGAAACCTTTCTATAGAATTGTTGTTTCTGACGCAAATTCTCCGAGAGACGGCAGATTCATCGAGCAGGTAGGAACTTATGATCCCAACCTCGAGCAGAGCGCTGTCAAGATCAACGAAGAGGTTGCCAAAAAATGGCTCGCAAACGGCGCACAGCCGACAGAGCGCGTGGCAAAACTTCTCAAGATCGCCGGCGTAATGTAATAGTGAGGTGAATGGTTTGAAAGAATTAGTCGAAGTAATCGCGAAAGCATTAGTTGACAATCCGGAAGAAGTTGTTGTAAATGAGACAGAAAAGGACGGCGAGATCCAGATTGAGTTAAAGGTCGCGCAGTCCGATATGGGAAAGGTGATTGGCAAACAGGGCCGCATCGCAAAGGCGATCCGTTCTGTCGTCAAGGCTGCCGCTTCCAAAGAAGAGAAGAAGGTTATTGTTGACATTCAATAACCGTATAAAAAGCTGCCGCGCGTAACCACGGCAGCTTTTTATGCACAGGACCGGGTAAGGTATTTTGCGGTTTGAAAGGGTAAAATATGGAAGAAACAGAGAGAGATCGTTTGCTGCGTGTAGGAGTAATCAGCTCTACACATGGGCTGCGCGGTGAAGTGAAGGTTTATCCGACGACTGACGACCCGCAGCGTTTTAAAGATTTGAAAACAGTGATTCTGGACGCGGGAGCGGAATTGATTACGCTGAAGATCAAGGGCGTCCGTTTCTTTAAAAATATGGTGATTGTGCGTTTTGAAGAATTTAATGATATCAGCCAGGTGGAACGGTTCCGCAACTGTGATCTCCTGATTGGGAGAGATCAGGCAGTGAAGCTGGAGCCGAATGAAAATTTTATCGCTGACCTGATTGGCTTAACGGTAGTTACAGACGAAGGGGAAAAATTTGGTACACTGAAAGATGTGATGCAGACCGGAGCCAATGATGTTTATGTGATTGACGGCCTGGATGGCAGGGAATACCTTTTCCCGGCGATCCCGCAGTGTATCTTAAATGTTGATTTGGAACAGGGAGAGGTCAGGGTTCATATTATGGACGGTCTGTTGGATCTGTAAGGAGGCGGCACGATGAATTTTCATGTTCTGACGTTATTTCCGGAGATGGTGGAAAATGGCTGCGGTACCAGCATTCTGGGGCGTGCGGCAGGCCGAGGCCTGCTCTCAGTGAATGCAATCAATATTCGCGATTATACGACGGAAAAGCACGGGCATGTGGATGATGCCCCTTACGGCGGCGGCGCCGGGATGGTGATGCAGGCGGCGCCGGTCTGCGACGCTTACGACGCGCTCTGCGCGAAAATCGGCAAAAGGCCGCGCGTCCTTTATATGACGCCTCAGGGACGTGTCTTTAATCAGGCGATTGCGGAAGAGTTGGCAAAGGAAGAAGATCTGGTATTTTTGTGCGGCCATTATGAGGGGATTGATGAACGGGCGCTGGAACTGATCGTAACCGATGAGCTTTCGATCGGCGATTATGTGCTGACGGGAGGGGAACTCCCGGCGATGGTAATGATTGATTGTATCGCCCGGTTGATTCCTGGCGTACTGAATAATGATATTTCCGCGGAAATTGAGTCATTTCATGACAATCTGCTGGAATATCCGCAGTATACCCGTCCGGAGGTCTACAAAGATCTGCGGGTGCCGGAGGTACTGTTGTCCGGGCATCATGCCAATATTGAGAAATGGCGGCGCCAGCAGTCGATCCGCCGCACACTGGAACGGCGTCCTGACCTGCTTGCAGAGGCAAATCTGAGCAAAAAGGAAAAACAGTACCTGGATGAACTCAAAGCGGAGAAAAACAGCTTGCAATAAATTGTGTAATGTGTTATCATTTACCTGTTGTGACTTAGAGAGATGTTCCGCTGACGCCTTCGATAAGCGTGTAAGAACGTCAAATAATAACAGGAGGTTCACACTAATGAATGACATTATTAAGCAGATCGAAGCAACTCAGTTAAAGGAATCCGTGCCGGAATTTTGTGTAGGCGATACGGTTCGCGTGCATAACAAGATCAAAGAGGGTAACCGTGAGAGAATCCAGATCTTCGAGGGCACGGTAATCAAGCGGCAGAATGGTGGAGCGAGAGAGACATTTACCGTTCGTAAGACTTCTAATGGGGTCGGAGTAGAGAAAACCTGGCCGGTACATTCTCCGTTTGTTGAGAATATCGAGGTCGTCCGTCATGGTAAAGCGAGACGCGCAAAGCTGTTCTATCTGAGAGACCGCGTAGGAAAAGCCGCAAAACTGAAAGAACGGGTAAAATAATTCATGAACACGCAGGAGAAGGGACAATGAAAATTGTCCCTTCCTTTTTAGAAATAACCGGAGGTGAACGGCATGAACTTCTATGAAAATGAGAGCCCGAATGTGCTCCGTCGTGTCATCAGCTGGACGGTTGATATCATTGTAGTTTTAGCGTTCGCGTGGTTTTTTCTATATTCGTTCGGCACGCAGATAACCGTTTCCGGTCAGTCCATGATGCCCCTGCTTCGTTCCGGAGATGTGGTTCTGATGAACCGTCTGGTTTATGATCTTTCGTCTCCTGATCGCAATGATATTGTCGTTTTTCAACGAGAGGATGAGAAGCTGAACGTCAAGCGGGTGATTGGGATTCCGGGAGATGTGATCCAGATTATTGACGGCTGGGTTTATCTGAACGGCGAGAAGGTTGAGGATGAGGAGCTCGGCCCGGTATCGTCGGCAGGACTCGCGGAAAATCCGGTAGAACTGGAAGAAGGCGAATATTTCCTGCTGGGAGATAACCGCGACAGCAGTGAGGACAGCCGGTTTACGAATATCGGCAATGTAAAAAAAGAACAGATTATCGGTAAAGTCTGGCTGCGGATTCTGCCGCTTCTGGATATTAAGCTGATTCGTTCCTGATAATATTGTGAGGACAGGAGATCGAATAACGTGAATATACAATGGTATCCCGGACATATGACAAAAGCGATGCGGGCGATGAAGGCAGATATCGCGATGGTAGATGTGATTATCGAGCTGCTGGATGCGCGTGCGCCGTTTGCAAGCCGCAATCCGGACATCGACGAGCTGGGGCGCGGAAAATCAAGAGTGGTTCTTCTGAACAAGGCGGATCTGGCAGATGACAGGATGAATGAGGCGTGGATCCGGTATTTTAAGAACAGGGGCTTTTTTGTGTTAAAGATAAATGCAAAAAGCGGCACTGGGATGAAGCAGATCCTCCCTGTCGTACAGGAAGCCTGCCGGGAAAAGATCGAGAGAAACCGCAGGAGGGGGATCCTGAACCGCCCGGTTCGTGCGATGGTTGTCGGCATTCCCAATGTGGGGAAATCAACCTTTATTAATTCCTTTGTCGGAAAATCGAAAGCGAAAACGGGTAATAAGCCGGGAGTGACGCGCGCCAATCAGTGGATTCGCATCAATCCTTCGCTGGAGCTTCTGGATACGCCGGGAGTCCTCTGGCCAAAATTTGAAGATCCGGGGATCGGTGTGTCTCTGGCGCTGATCGGGTCGATCAATGACGAGATCGTAAATAAGGAAGAACTGGCCTTTGAACTGATCCGCCACCTCTGCCGATATGCGCCTGAGGGGCTCAAACGCCGATATGATCTGGAAACTGGCAGTGAAGAGCCGGATATTCCCGCAATGACGCAGATACTGGAGATAATTGCCCGCAGACGGGGACTTCTGGCAAAGGGAGGAGAGCCGGAGCTGGAAAAGGCAGCCGGTATCCTGCTGGATGATTTTCGCGCGGGGAGACTGGGAACCGTTACACTGGAGGTTCCTCCGTCCGGGGATGCGGCGTAAGCCGGGATAAGGATAAAACGATGGCGCTGAGAATGTTAAAAGGAGAAAAACTTCAGGCGGAGCGGAACCGTCTGGAAAAGATGAAAGTATATGAGAGACAGCATGGATCCTGTTCCGCGATCTGTGGGATCGACGAGGCAGGACGCGGTCCGCTGGCCGGCCCGGTTGTCGCCGGTGCGGTGATTCTGCCAGAGGATTGCGAGATCCTGTTTTTAAATGATTCCAAAAAGCTTTCCGAAGCCAGAAGAGAGGCGCTTTATCCGGAGATACAGGAGAAGGCGGCCGCATGGGCAGTGGGAATTACAGGCTGGGAGCGGATCGATGAGATCAATATTCTGCAGGCAACTTATGAGGCCATGCGTGAGGCGATTCACAAGCTCTCTCTGCAGCCGGATCTTCTGTTGAATGACGCAGTGACGATCCCGGAAGTTGCGATCCCTCAGGTTCCGATCATTAAGGGAGACGCAAGGAGCGTTTCCATCGCGGCGGCAAGCATTCTGGCAAAGGTCACCAGGGATCACCTGATGGTGGAGTATGATAAAATTTATCCGGAATATGGATTCGCAAAGCACAAAGGATATGGAACGGCGGAACACATTGCCGCAATCAAAAAATATGGCCCATGTCCGATTCACCGGCAGACGTTTATCAAAAACTTTCGATGACAGATATATGGCCGGAAAGGTGGTTTATGTCTGAAATACGCAACCGGCGGCTTGTGGGAGCCGGTTATGAACAGATCGCCGGCAGCTATCTGGCCGGGCAGGGACTGAGAGTCCTTGTGCGGAATTATCGCTGCAAAAAGGGTGAGATTGACCTGATTGTACGGGATAACGATACCATAGTATTTGTCGAGGTAAAATATCGCAGGGACAGCAGTCTTGGCTTTCCGTGTGAATCTGTTGATATCCGTAAGCAGCGGAGGATCCGCGCGGCTGCACAGTGGTATCTTTATATGTGTCATGACGACGGTACGACGCCCTGCCGCTTTGATGTGATCAGTATTCTGGGGAACAGCATCCATTGGATTAAGGATGCGTTCTGATGTGCGTGGCGGCAGGAGGATGGGAGAAAAATTTCTATGGGAGATAGTCTGCAGATGAAAGAACAGCAGAAAACAGAATGGATCAGGAAACCGGCCGCGGATGAACGTCTGAAGCTGCATGATCAGAACGGTGTTTCCTATTTTACATTTCCGGCACTGGATCAGACAGGGCTGGTAAGACATGCCTTTTCTACCCGTCTGGGCGGAGTCAGTCAGGGGCAGTTCGCGACGATGAATTTTTCTTTTACGCGTGGTGACGACCCGGAGCGTGTACGGGAGAATTATCGGAGGATGGCAGACGTTCTTGGGGTTTCTGAAGAGAAGATGGTTTTATCTCATCAGACGCATACAACGAATGTGCGGGTGATCCATGAAGAAGATGTCGGAAAAGGTATTACGCGGGAACGGGATTATCAGGATGTTGACGGACTGGTGACCGATCTTACAGGTGTTACGCTGGTCACTTTTTTTGCGGATTGTGTGCCGCTTTATCTGCTTGATCCGGTGCATCGGGCGATCGGGCTGTCCCATTCGGGATGGAGAGGTACGGTACACCGCATGGGAAAAGGGACCCTTGAAGTGATGCGGCGCGAATACGGTACGCGCGCGGAAGATGTGATTGCGGCCATCGGCCCCAGTATCTGTCAGGACTGTTATGAGGTGGGAGAGGATGTTGCGCGCGAATTTTCAGAGACTTTTGCGCCGGATGATCAGAAACGGATTTTTTATCAGAAAAAAGACGGAAAATATCAGCTGAATCTCTGGGAGGCAAACCGGATTGTCTTTCAGGAGGCCGGAGTTCTTCCGCAGCATATTCACGTGACGGATATCTGCACCCACTGTAATCCGCAGTGGATGTTTTCTCACCGCGCACAGGGAGAAAAACGCGGCAATCTTGCCGCGTTTCTGTGCCTGAAGTAAAACTATAAAATTAATTTTTCTGGTACACCATCCGTCCCTGAGAGGAAAGAATATCCTCCGAGGACCGCTTGCGCTCTGGTTTTCACGTAACGGTACTAAGCTCGCAGGACAAGCATCCTGCTCACTAAGTGCCGACGTGAGAAATGTCCTCTGCGGATATTCTTTCCTCTCAGGGACTACTTTACAGGCATACATTAGTTTAGTACTTATACAATCGTCTGAAAATATTCGTATCCGTCGTTGTTCTGGTATTGCCGCACGAGCTTCTGGATTTTCTTTGTCGGGTTGAGTGCGGTGCTGATGGATACGTCGTGATTGAGGCAGTTGATGATGGTTGCGAGGTATTTGCTCATGTCAGCCTCCATGTACCAGGGGCGGTCGAGCAGTTCCTGCGGCCGATAGTTCAGGTTGGTGGTAATGACATAATCGATATAGCCCTTGTGATAAAATTCATCAAATTTTTCAAGGCCGGAGGTAAACAGGCCGAAGGTACAGCAGATAATGACTTTTTTCGCTTTTCGTTCTTTTAAGGCTCTTGCGGTATCCAGCATACTTTCACCCGATGCGATCATATCGTCAATGATCAGAACGGTCTTTCCCTCGACAGAAGAACCGAGGAATTCATGGGCCACGATGGGGTTGCGGCCATTGATCACGCGGGAATAGTCGCGGCGTTTGTAAAACATTCCCATATCGACACTTAAGTTGTTTGCCAGATAGACTGCGCGGTTCATGGCGCCTTCATCCGGGCTGATAACCATCAGGTGTTCCTTGTCAATTTTTAATGTCCGGTCATGGCGGAAGAGGGTCTGGATGAACTGGTAGGTTGGCATGAAATTATCAAATCCATGCAGCGGAATCGCGTTCTGCACCCGTGGATCATGCGCGTCGAAAGTGATGATATTGGCGACGCCCATGCGCACCAGTTCTTCCAGTGCCATTGCGCAGTCGAGAGATTCCCGCTTGGTACGTTTGTGCTGACGGCCTTCATATAAAAAAGGAAGGATTACATTGACACGGTGAGCGGTTGCAACCGTAGCGCCAATGATTCGTTTGAGATCCTGATAATGATCGTCCGGAGACATATGGTTGGTAAACCCGCTGACCTTGTAGGTGATGCTGTAATTCATGACATCCACCATCGCGTACAGATCACAGCCGCGGACGGATTCATGGATCTCACCCTTGGCCTCCCCTGTGCCAAAACGCGGACAGTCGCATTGTAAGAGATAGGAGTCAACATCGTATCCGCGATAATTTAAATCCTTTTTGCGGCGGATCAGTTCCTCTGTGTCATTTCTGCGGAACTGGACAATGTGGTCATTGATCTTTTCCGCCAGAGGGAGGCTGCTTTTTAACGCCGCGATCTTTAAGGGCGCTACAGGCAGCACATCAGTCATCACATAATTATTGGACATGCGTTTCTTTACCTCCGATATCATATTCCATAACTGATTTATTTATACCATTGAAAAACAGGGCACGTCAATGAGTTCCTTTACAAAAAGAGGAAAAGTTGTTATGATAAGGACGAAATCGCAGAAAGAGGAGCATATCAATGAGCGCTCAGGGACATGTAATCAAATCGGTTGATCCCGGTTCTATTGCGGAGGAACTGGAGTTAGAGCCTGGCGACCGCCTGCTGACGATCAATGGAAATGAGATCGAGGATATTTTTGATTATGAATATTATGTAGACAGTCCTCAGATGCTGATGGTAGTCGAGAAGAAAGACGGAGAACTGTGGGAACTGGAAATCGAAAATGAATATGAGGACCCGGGCATTAATTTTGAAAAGGGTCTGATGAGCGATTATAAATCCTGCAGCAACCGTTGCATTTTCTGCTTTATTGACCAGATGCCGCCGGGAATGCGGGAAACTTTGTATTTTAAGGATGACGATTCCCGTTTGTCCTTTCTGCAGGGGAATTATGTCACCCTGACGAATATGAGCGATCATGATCTGCAGCGCATTATTGATTTCCATCTGGCTCCGATCAATATCTCGGTACACACGACCAACCCGCAGCTGCGCTGTCAGATGCTTCACAACCGTTTTGCCGGAGATTCCCTGAAAAAGATTGATCTGCTTTATCATTCCGGGATCCCCATGAATGGACAGATTGTGCTTTGCCGGGGTATTAACGACGGAGAGGAGCTGGACCGGACCATCCGGGATCTGTCTGCGTACCTTCCTTATATGGAGAGTCTGTCGGTGGTTCCGGTCGGCCTGACCAGATACCGGGAGGGGCTCTATCCGTTGGAAGCCTTTGACGCTTCATCCGCAGCGGATGCGATTCGGATCATTGAGCGCTGGCAGCAGAAGATTTATCGTGAACATGGCACCCACTTTGTTCATGCGAGCGATGAGTTTTACCTTCTGGCGGGCTGGGAAATGCCGGAGGAAGAACGCTACGACGGATATCCGCAGATTGAAAATGGAGTGGGGATGCTGCGGCTTCTCGATACGGAAGTAAGTGAAGCGCTGGAGACGCTGGAGCCTGAGAAGCTTCCGTGTGAAGGAACGGTGTCCATCGCTACAGGGCGTCTTGCTTATGCGTCGATTTCCCGTCAGGTCGACAAGATTCATGCGGTTTTTCCGCAGATGGATGTGCGGGTGTATGCGATCCGGAATGATTTCTTTGGCGAGATGATTACCGTTTCGGGCCTTGTTACCGGCAGAGACCTGATGAATCAGTTAAAGGGGCAGGAGCTGGGAGAACGGCTGCTGCTGCCGTCGAATATGTTCCGCAGCGGGGAGGAAGTTTTACTGGACGATGTGACCCGCGGGGATCTTCAAAATGCTTTACAAGTCCCGATTACTATTGTAAAATCAAGCGGGCAGAATCTGGTGGACGCGATACTTTCCCGTGTGCCGGAGGAACCGGTAACCTATGAGGGATATGAATTAAAGGAGATATAAAAGATGAGTAAACCGATCGTAGCGATCGTGGGGCGGCCGAATGTAGGAAAATCGACACTTTTTAACGCGCTGGCCGGCAACACCATCTCTATTGTAAAGGATACGCCGGGAGTGACAAGGGACCGCATCTATGCGGACTGTACCTGGCTGGATATGAATTATACACTGATTGATACCGGCGGAATCGAGCCGGACAGTAAAGATATTATCCTGTCACAGATGAGAGAGCAGGCTCAGATTGCGATCGAGACTGCAGATGTGATTATATTTATTGTGGATGTACGTCAGGGGATGCAGGATGCGGACGCGAAAGTGGCGGATATGCTGCGCAAATCCCGCAAGCCGATCGTCCTCGCGGTTAATAAAGTTGATAGTTTTGAAAAATTCGGAAATGATATTTATGAGTTTTATAATCTGGGAATCGGAGATCCCTGTCCGGTGTCAGCGGCATCCAGACTGGGGCTGGGCGATCTGCTCGATGTGGTAACCAGCCACTTTACGGCTGAGCAGCTGGAGGAGGATGACAGTGACCGGCCGCGGATTGCCATCATCGGCAAGCCGAATGTCGGGAAATCCTCGCTGGTGAATAAGCTGGTTGGAAATAACCGGATGATTGTATCGGATATCGCAGGTACGACGAGGGACGCGGTAGATTCGGTGGTTGTTCATAATGGGTCGGAATATGTTTTTATCGATACCGCGGGGCTTCGCCGTAAGAGCAAGGTCAGGGAAGAGCTGGAGCGCTTCAGCGTGATCCGTGCGGTCTCCGCGATCGAGAGGGCGGACATCGCTGTGCTGGTAATTGATGCCGTAGAGGGCGTGACAGAACAGGATGCAAAGATTGCCGGAATCGCACACGACCGGGGAAAGGGCATTATCGTCGCGGTCAATAAATGGGATGCGATTGAAAAAAATGATAAGACCGTCTATGAGTATGAGAAAAAGATCCGCAATGTTCTGTCATTTATGTCCTATGCGGAGATTGTTTTCATTTCGGCAGTAACCGGACAGCGCCTGGAAAAGCTGTATTCGGTGATTGATATGGTCCGGCAGAATCAGAACCAGAGGATTGCGACCGGAGTGTTAAATGAGATTCTGGCCGAAGCGGTCGTAATGCAGCAGCCGCCGTCGGATAAAGGGAAGCAGCTTCGCCTGTATTATATTACGCAGGTGGGAGAGGCCCCGCCGACCTTTGTGATTTTTGTCAACGATAAGAAGCTGATGCATTTTTCCTATAACCGTTATCTGGAAAACTGCATCCGCAAGACCTTTGGCTTTAAGGGAACCGCTCTGAGATTCCTGATCCGGGAGAGAAAAGGAAAGGAGACAACATGATGGAGAGAGCAGTCTGCCTTGTCATCGGATATCTGTTCGGTCTGTTTCAGACGGGTTATCTTTACAGCAGATATCATAATACGGATATCCGCAATTACGGGAGCGGCAATTCAGGAGCAACCAACGTCCTGCGTGTGATGGGAAAGAAGGCGGGACTGATCGTTTTTCTGGGAGATTCCTTTAAGATGATTTTCGCCTGCCTGCTTACGAGGTTCCTTTTCCGGGACCAGCCGGAGCTCCTTTATGTCTATCTGCTGTATACGGGATTTGGCGTGATTCTGGGGCATAACTTTCCCTTTTATATGGGGTTTAAAGGCGGAAAGGGGATTGCGGCGACAGCGGGACTTTTCGCGGCGACGGATCTCAGGATTGCATTGATCTGTCTGATTGTCTTTGTCGTGGTGGTGGCCGTCACCCGGTATGTTTCGGTTGGGTCCATGCTGATCGTTACGATTTTTGCGGTTTGTATCATCATCTTTGGTTCACACGGAGATTACGGCGTGGGAGAGGAACACCTTCCGGAATTATATGCGGTTGCGGTTCTGATCTGCCTGATGGCAATCTGGCGTCATCGACCCAATATTGTACGGTTGTTAAACGGAACGGAAAATAAATTCGGCTCGAAAAAACAGAAGATCTGATTGATATAAGGAGTTACAGGCGTATGGCAAAAACAGCAATTATCGGCTCGGGAAGCTGGGGAGTCGCACTGGCAAACCTTCTCTCGGTAAACGGACATGAGGTGACGGTGTGGTCCGCAATTCCGCAGGAAATCACATCGTTGCAGGATACGCATCAGCTGAAAACGCTTCCGGGTCTTATCCTGCCGGAATCGATGATTTTCACAGCGAATCTGGAAGAGGCAATGAGGAACAAAGATTTTCTGGTTCTGGCGGTGCCGTCGATTTATACGCGTTCCACAGCGGCGCGTATGCGTCCCTGGTGCAGGGAAGGACAGCTGATCATTAATGTCGCGAAGGGGATCGAAGAATCCACGCTGATGATCCTCACAGATATTATCAAAGAAGAGATTCCTCAGTGTGCGGTGGCAGTGCTTTCAGGTCCGAGTCACGCGGAGGAGGTCAGCCGGCTGCTTCCGACTACCTGTGTTGTGGGAGCGGAGGACATGGAAACTGCCGGTTATATTCAGAATCAGTTTATGAGTCCGGTGTTCCGTGTTTATACCAGCACAGATATGCTGGGGATGGAGATCGGCGGAGCGCTGAAAAATGTCATTGCCCTTGCTGCCGGCATTGCGGATGGGCTGGGGTATGGCGATAATACCAAGGCAGCGCTGATCACACGGGGAATTCATGAAATTTCGCGGCTGGGAACGGCGATGGGAGGAAAAGAGGAGACCTTTAGCGGTCTGACCGGGATCGGAGACCTGATTGTTACCTGTGCCAGTATGCACAGCCGGAATCGGCGCGCCGGGATTCTGATTGGTCAGGGACATACGATGCAGCAGGCGATGGATGAAGTGCAGATGGTGGTAGAGGGAGTTTACTCCGCGAGGGCCGGACAGCTCCTGGCGAGGAAATATCAGGTATCGGTGCCGATTATCGATGAGGTGAATCAGGTGCTGTTTGAGGGCAAGCCGGCAAAGGCTGCTGTGCTGGATCTGATGCTCCGTGATAAAACGTCAGAAAGTTCTTGACAAACCAAAAAAATGAACACTATAATGGTTTGTAATTATCCGGGACGGCGGGAATGCGGACAGGAGAAGCTGTGTCAGGCTTGCTTGTAAGCAGATTCTCCTGTCCGCAATCACATCGGATGCCGTCTGTGATGATCAATAAATATTCAGAGGAGGACACTTATTATGAAAAAAATTCTCAGTTTAGGTCTTGCGGCGGTTCTCGCGGCATCCCTGACTGCCTGCGGCGGCAGCAGCAGTTCTGAGACGACCACTGCAGCGGCAGCAGAGACAGAGGCAGCTGCAGAAGAAACAGAAGCGGCAGAGGATGCTCCGGCAGAGGCAGCAGATTCTGACGCGGCATTTAAGATCGGTATGATCGGACCGCTGACCGGCGGTGCGGCGGCTTATGGCCTGGGAGTCAGAAACGCGGCTGAGCTCGCGATTGCGGAAGTAAACGCGGCCGGTGGTATCAATGGTTATCAGGTTGAGTACAGTGCGCAGGATGACGAGCATGACGCGGAAAAATGTGTTAATGCTTACAACACTTTAAAGGACTGGGGTATGCAGATGCTGATCGGCGCTGTTACTTCCAAACCATGTATCGCAGTTTCTGCTGAGACGGCAGCAGACAATATGTTCCAGATTACTCCGTCCGGTTCCGCGGTTGAGTGTATCGCAGAGGATAATGTATTCCGTGTATGCTTCTCCGATCCGGATCAGGGTAAGGCGTCTGCACAGTATATCGCGGACAACAATCTGGCTACGAAGATCGGTGTGATCTATGACAGCTCTACCGAGTACTCCACCGGTATTCTGGAGTCTTTCCAGGCAGAGGCGGAAGCACAGGGACTTGAGATTGTAGCTGAGGAAGCATTTACCGCTGACAACGCGACAGACTTTTCCGTACAGATCGATAACTGCCGTGAGGCTGGTGCGGAACTGATGTTTATGCCTTTCTATTATACAGAGGCTTCTACTGTTCTGAAACAGTGTGCGGATAAAGATTATAAGCCGATTTTCTTTGGCGTTGACGGTATGGACGGTATCCTGACGGTAGAGAACTTTGATGCTTCTCTGGCAGAGGGCGTGATGCTCCTGACTCCGTTCTCCGCAGATGAGGACAGCAGCAAGGATTTTGTAGAAGCTTATCAGGCTGCCTACGGGGAGGTGCCGAACCAGTTTGCGGCTGACGCTTATGATGCGGTTTATGCGATCAAGGCTGCGGCAGAGCAGGCAAATGTGACTCCGGATATGGAGATTTCCGATATTTGTGAGGCTATGAAGGTTGCCATGACCGAGATTACCATTGATGGACTGACCGGTACCGGTATGACCTGGAATGCGTCCGGCGAGCCGGAGAAGGCTCCGAAAGCGGCGATGATCGTTGACGGCGCATATGTGATGCAGTAATCGATAAAAGTGAAAACAGGCCCAATGGAGGGTTGTCGCAAGGACAACCCTCTTTCTGCTTATGCGCACGGGCGGATATGGAAATTTTGCAGCTGATGCTGCATCTGTTCTACGCTCCGCTCCGGTCGTTGCTAAACGTGTGCCACCGGCACACAGCAACCGGCGCGGCGAGTATGAGGCAAAAGCGGCCTCCGACTCGATCATGAGTGAGAAATACTAGGAAAAAGGGGAGTGTACTTATGAGTTTTTTGTCCTGTCTGATCAGCGGCATCAGCCTTGGGAGTGTCTATGCGATCATCGCTCTTGGCTATACTATGGTATACGGTATTGCCAAAATGCTGAATTTTGCTCACGGCGATATTATTATGGTGGGCGCCTTTACCGCGTTTACGATTGTCAGCAGTTTGGGAATGCCGTCTATGATGGGAGTGCTGGCTGCCATCATACTCTGTACGGCACTGGGTGTGACGGTTGAACGGATCGCTTATAAGCCGCTGCGCGGAGCGTCTTCGCTGGCGGTGCTGATTACGGCGATCGGCGTCAGTTATTTCCTGCAGAATGTCGTTTTGCTGATCTTCGGTCCGAACCCGAAGAAATTTCAGTCTGTGGTAACTCTTCCCGGTCTGAAGCTGGCGGGAGGAGAACTTTCGATATCCGCAGTTACCATTGTTACAGTGATTACGTGCCTGCTTGTGATGGCAGTGCTGACTACTTTTATCAACAGGACAAAGATGGGGCAGGCGATGCTGGCAGTTTCTGAGGACAGGGGAGCGGCAACGCTGATGGGAATTAATGTCAACGGTACGATCGCGCTGACCTTCGCCATCGGATCTGCGCTGGCGGCAGTAGCCGGGGTACTGTACTGCTCCGCTTATGATACGCTGACTCCGTATATCGGCTCGATGCCGGGTATCAAGGCGTTCGTAGCGGCGGTATTTGGCGGGATCGGTTCTATTCCGGGTGCTTTTATCGGAGGCATCGTGATGGGTATCATTGAGCAGATGACGAAGAAATACATCTCCTCGCAGCTGGCAGACGCGATTGTCTTCGCAGTGCTGATCATCGTGCTGCTGGTGCGTCCTACCGGTCTTCTGGGCAGGAAGATTCATGAGAAAGTGTAGGTGACAGGGATGAACAAAAAGACAAAAAAGGGGCTCCTGGACAACTTTATGACTTATGGGATCGTGATCCTTGCCTGGGTGATTGTGCAGGTGCTGATTGGGACAGGTAATATCACAAACCAGATGAAGGGCCTGCTGGTGCCGCTCTGTGTTTATGTAATTCTGGCGGTGTCTCTGAATCTTGTGGTAGGGATTTCCGGAGAACTGAGCCTTGGCCACGCCGGTTTTATGTGCGTCGGCGCCTTTGCGGGAGCATTTTTTACGAAAGTTTCGGCGGATACGATTCCCAGCCTGCAGGTGAGATTCGTGATCGCGATTCTCATCGGCGCGGTGGTCGCTGGCGTCTTTGGTATCCTGATCGGGATTCCTGTGCTGCGGCTCCGGGGCGATTATCTGGCGATCGTGACGCTTGCGTTTGGTGAGATTATTAAAAATATCCTTAATATTGTTTATATCGGCGTAGATGAAACCGGTATTAAGTTCGCACTGGAAAAAAAGTCTAATCTTGGTTTAAGCGAAAGCGGACAATGTATCATTGAGGGTGCCAAGGGAATCGCGAAAACGCCCAAAGCATCTACGTTTACGGCGGGTATCATCCTCGTGCTGCTCACCCTCTTTATCGTACAAAATCTGATCCGGTCGAGATCCGGTCGTGCGATTATGGCGATCCGTGATAATCGTATCGCTGCGGAGTCCATCGGTCTGAATATTACCAAATATAAGCTGATGGCATTCAGTATTTCTGCGGCTCTGGCCGGTGTGGCCGGCGTGCTGTACGCGCATAATCTGGCGAGTCTGGCAGCGGAAAAATTCGATTATAATATGTCGATTCTCATTCTGGTTTATGTGGTGCTGGGCGGCATCGGCAATATTTCGGGGTCGATCATTGCGGCAGTTGTGCTGACAATGCTTCCGGAGCTGCTGCGCGGTCTGAATGATTATCGTATGTTGATTTATGCCATCGTTCTCATTGTAATGATGATCCTAAATGCTTCTCCGGGTGCGATTGCTGCCAGAGAGAGACTGATGGAGCGATTCCGTAAGAAAAAGGAGGCCGTATAATATGAATATGCTGGAAGTCAAACATCTCAGTATCGCGTTCGGCGGCCTGAAGGCAGTGGATGATTTTACGGTAGAGATTGAGAAGGGACGGCTTTATGGCCTGATCGGTCCGAACGGCGCCGGCAAGACGACCGTTTTTAACCTGCTCACCGGCGTGTATAAGCCGGATTCCGGTAAAATCATTCTGGACGGACAGGATATTACCGGCAAGAGTACGATCGGGATCAATATGGCGGGGATCGCACGAACGTTCCAGAATATCCGCCTGTTCCGCGACCTGTCCGTACTGGACAATGTCAAGGCCGGACTGCACAATCATTACCAGTATTCCACCATCGAGGGGATCCTGCGCCTTCCTCGTTATTTTAAAATGGAAAAGGCGATGAACGAACGGGTCATGGAGCTGCTGAAGGTGTTTGACCTGGAGTCGGAGTATGATACGAAGGCGTCGAATCTGCCCTATGGCAAGCAGCGCAAGCTGGAGATCGCGCGGGCGATGGCGACAGAACCAAAGCTGCTTTTACTGGATGAGCCGGCCGCCGGCATGAACCCGAATGAGACGGCTGAACTGATGGAGACGATCCGTTTTGTGCGGGATCATTTTGATATGACGATTCTTCTGATCGAGCATGACATGAAGCTTGTTTCGGGTATCTGTGAAAGGCTTACTGTCCTGAACTTTGGTCAGGTGCTGACACAGGGCGAGACGTCAGAAGTACTGAATGACCGCCGTGTGATAACTGCTTATCTGGGCGAGTAGGAGGAGAGATTATGGCAATATTGGAAGTAAAAGATCTCGAAGTCTATTATGGTGTCATCCAGGCAATCAAGGGGATCTCATTTGAAGTGAATCAGGGTGAGATCATCGCGCTGATCGGAGCCAACGGCGCGGGCAAGACGACTACGCTGCAGACGATTACGGGACTGATTCCGTCCAAGGCGGGCTCCATCTTTTATGAGGGGAAAGAGATCACTCACATACCGGGACACAAGCTGGTCTCGATGGGAATGGCGCATGTGCCGGAGGGACGACGTGTATTTGCTCAGCTTACCGTCCTGCAGAATCTGAAGCTTGGCGCGTATACGAGGAAAGATAAGAGCGAGCTGGAGCAGACGCTTCAGCTGGTTTATGAGCGTTTTCCGCGTCTGGAAGAACGCAAAAACCAGTCAGCGGGTACGCTGTCCGGCGGTGAGCAGCAGATGCTCGCGATGGGAAGGGCGCTGATGTCGCATCCGAAACTGATCGTTATGGATGAGCCGTCGATGGGGTTATCGCCGATCTATGTCAATGAAATCTTTGACATTATCCAGAAGATCAATGCGGACGGGACGACGGTGCTGCTGGTGGAACAGAATGCCAAGAAGGCGCTGTCCATTGCCGACCGGGCGTATGTGCTGGAGACAGGGAAGATCGTACTGAGCGGCGATGCGAAAGAACTGATGAATAACGATCAGGTGAAGAAGGCGTACCTGAGCGAATAAAATACAGGTAAAGGTTTCTGCGCTGAAGCAAGTAACGAAAAGCGGGCAAGAGTATATAGACTTTTGCCCGTTTCTTATGATAAAATAAAGATAACTGAATGGAAAACAGGACGGGTGAATCAGTTCCGCGTATATCTTCGGCGACCCTTCGCATATACTGTATCAGTACATCAAGGGGGTATCTTCATGGAACAGTATCATGTATATAAGGATATCGAGACGCGGACCGGCGGGGATATTTATCTGGGAGTTGTCGGGCCGGTAAGAACCGGAAAATCCACGTTTATCAAGCGGTTTATGGAACAGCTGGTTCTGCCGCAGATTGACGATGAGCATCAGAAGAAACGTACCAGGGATGAACTGCCGCAGAGTTCGGCGGGACGTACCATTATGACAACCGAGCCGAAGTTTATCCCCAAGGAAGCGGCGGAAATCACACTGCCTGATGGGATTCACGCGCGGATCCGGCTGATCGACTGTGTGGGGTTTATGGCGGACGGCGCGGCCGGACATATTGAAAATGATCAGGAACGGCTGGTAAAGACGCCATGGTTTGAGGAAGAAATTCCCTTTACCAAAGCGGCAGAGATCGGGACCCGAAAGGTGATTCAGGATCATTCGAATATCGGGATTGTGATTACCGCGGACGGAACCTTTGGCGATCTCAAATACCCGGCATACATAAACGCACAGGAGACGGCGATCCGGGAACTGAAGGAGATCGGCAAGCCGTTTGTGGTTCTGCTCAATTCCGAACGTCCTTATTCAGAGGATACGGTCAGTCTGGCGCGTGAGATGGAGAAACAGTATGAGGTATCCGTGCTGCCGGTCAACTGTGAACAGTTAAAAAAGGACGACATTGCGAAGATTCTGGAATGCGTGCTGAAAGAATTTCCGGTGACAGAGATCGATTTTGCGATCCCGAAATGGCTGGAGATCCTGCCGTCCACACACTGGTTAAAAGAACAGGTGATTGACGCTGTGAGAACGCTGATGTCCGGCGTGCGTCAGATGAAAGACGTTTCTCTGGATGCGGTTGAGGGCATGCCGGAGTCTATCCGTCAGCTGAAGGTGGATGCGATGGACCTTTCCAATGGAAGAGTTCAGATGCGCATGGAAATGCAGGATGGTTATTATTATCAGATTCTGAGTGATTACGCAGGCATACCTATCGAGGATGAATATCAGCTGATGCAGAAGCTGAAAAGCCTGGCGTCGATGCAGGAGGAGTACGAGAAAGTACGGAATGCCGTCAGTCAGGTGCGGATGAAGGGGTATGGCGTTGTGGTTCCCGACAGGGAAGAGATCATTCTGGACGAACCGGAGGTGCTTCGGCACGGCAATCGTTACGGAGTCAAGATGCGTGCGCAGGCGCCGCTGATTAATCTGATCAAGGCACAGATCCAGACGGAGATCGCGCCGATCGTCGGGAGTGAGCAACAGGCGCAGGATCTGATCGCTTACATGAGGGAAAATGCCCGTTCTGGCGAGAATGGGATCTGGGAGACCAATATTTTCGGGAAATCCATTGAGCAGATCGTGGAGGACGGGATACAGACCAAGATCAGCCAGATGACGGAGGAGTGTCAGATGAAGCTGCAGGACGCGCTGCAGAAGATCATTAACGACAGTAATGGGGGGATGATTTGCATTATTATCTGAGAGGAGGAATTTTATGCGTTTATTTTTCAGTGGGGCGGCACATGAAGTAACAGGGAGCTGTCATTATCTGGAAGCGGGAGATACCAGGCTTCTGGTGGACTGCGGTCTGGAACAGGGGGTTAATATTTATGAAAATATCGAGATACCGGTGCCATTTTCGGCTATCGATTATGTGCTTCTGACACATGCACATATCGATCACAGCGGACGTCTGCCGTTTATCTATGCCCGTGGCTTCCGCGGACAGATTATCACGACGCATGCGACCAGCGATCTGTGCGACATTATGTTAAAGGACAGCGCGCATATCCAGGAACAGGAGGCCGAGTGGAAGAATCGTAAGGCAAAGAGGGCCGGCGAACCGGAGGTTACGCCGCTCTATGATATGAATGATGCGCTGGGAGTGCTGCAGCATTTTATTGAGGTGGATTATGGGGAAATCCATCGCCTGAATGATAACGTCACGGTTCGCTTCAGCGATATTGGCCATTTGCTGGGTTCCGCTTCGATCGAAGTATGGCTGCGGGAGGATGGAACTGAGAAGAAAATTGTTTTTTCCGGGGATATCGGCAATTTCCATAAACCGCTGATCCGGGATCCTCAGTATACGCAGGTAGCGGATTACGCGGTGATGGAATCCACCTACGGGGACCGGCTTCATCAGAAGGGCGGCGATCACATCGCGGAACTGGCGGCAATTACGCAGCGGACTCTGGACCGCGGCGGCAATGTCGTCATCCCGGCGTTTGCCGTAGGCCGGACGCAGGAACTGCTTTACTTCTACCGTCATATCAAGGCAGAGCGCCTGATTCACGGGCATGATAATTTCGAGGTCTATGTTGACAGTCCGATGGCGGTGGAGGCGACGCATGTCTTTAAGGAAAATCAGTCGGAATGTTATGATGATGAGACGAGAGACCTCGTCCGCTGCGGAATCAATCCGATTTCTTTCCCCGGCCTGAAACTCTCGGTGACAACGGATGAGTCGGTCAATATCAATTTTGACGCGCGCCCCAAGGTTATCATCTCGGCATCCGGAATGTGTGACGCCGGGCGTATCCGCCATCATCTGAAGCATAATCTCTGGCGGAAGGAATGCTGCGTGGTATTTGCCGGTTATCAGGCGGAAGGAACACTGGGCCGCAGCCTCGTCGACGGAGCAAAAAAGGTGAAGCTCTTTGGCGAGTCGATTGAGGTTGAGGCAGAGATCGCCCAACTCCATGATATCAGCGGCCATGCGGATCAGGCCGGTCTGCTTGCATGGGCGGATGTCTTTGAAAAGAAACCGGATCAGTATTTTATCGTACATGGCAGTGATGATGTCTGTGATCATTTTGCAGATCTGGTCCGGGAGCGGACAGGCTGCCCGGCGAAGGCGCCTTACAGCGGCGCTGAATATGACCTGATCCGGGGCTGTTGGATCCGTGAGACGGAAGGCGTACGCATCGAGAAGACAGCTCCGGCTAAGAAGGCACAGGGCGTCTTTGCCAGACTTGTGGCAGCAGGGGAGCGACTGATGCGGGTGATTGAGAGAAATCAGGGCGGAGCCAATAAGGATCTCGCCAGATTTGCGGATCAGATTAACGCGCTGTGTGATAAATGGGATCGGTAAAACCGTTTCCACGGGAATTTTCATTTGAAGGAGATACCATTATGACATCTGTACAGATTTATACGGATGGAGCTGCAAAAGGCAATCCGGAGGGTCCGGGCGGGTACGGGACCATTCTGCAGTTTACAGACAGCAAGGGCCGGCTTCACGAGAGGGAGCTGTCTCAGGGTTATCAGAAAACCTCAAATAACCGTATGGAGCTTATGGCTGCGATTGTCGGTCTGGAGGCGTTAAACCGTCCCTGCGAGGTGGAATTATATTCAGACTCCAAATATCTGACGGATGCGTTTAATCAGGGCTGGATCGATAACTGGTTGAAAAATAACTGGAAAAGAGGGAAAAGCGGTCCGGTCAAAAATATTGATCTCTGGAAACGGCTCTTAAAGGCAAAGGCGCCCCATCAGGTTCGTTTTATCTGGGTAAAGGGTCATGACGGCCATCCTCAGAATGAACGCTGTGACCGTCTGGCGGTTGCGGCGGCTGAAGGGTCTGATCTGCTAATTGATTTTCCAACTTGATTAATAAGGATAGCTGTGCTAAGATAAAACGATGGAAATATGATAAAACGATGCGGATAAGGCCAGATCGACCATTGCGGCATCGGTAATACGGAGGACGTAGGAAAGTGGAAAAGTATGGTGTTAATGAACTGAGGAAAATGTTTCTTGATTTCATGGAGAGCAAGGGCCATTTGAAAATGAAGAGTTTTTCTCTGGTTCCACACAATGATAACAGCCTTTTACTGATTAATTCCGGCATGGCGCCGTTAAAGCCTTATTTTACCGGTCAGGAGATCCCGCCGCGCCGCCGCGTGACGACCTGCCAGAAGTGCATCCGCACGGGCGATATTGAGAACATCGGAAAAACGGCCCGGCACGGTACGTTTTTTGAGATGCTTGGTAATTTCTCATTTGGTGATTATTTTAAAGATGAGGCGATTCACTGGTCATGGGAGTTCCTGACGGAAGTAGTTGGTCTTGATCCGGAGCGGTTATATCCATCGGTTTATCTGGATGATGATGAGGCATACGATATCTGGAATAAAAAGATTGGGATTCCGAAGGAAAAGATTTTCCGTTTCGGCAAGGAAGACAACTTCTGGGAGCATGGCGCCGGTCCCTGTGGTCCGTGTTCCGAGATTTACTATGACAGAGGCGAGAAGTACGGCTGCGGTAAGCCAACCTGCACCGTGGGCTGCGACTGCGATCGTTATATCGAAGTCTGGAATAACGTGTTCACCCAGTTTGACAATGATGGACACAATCATTATACCGAGCTGAAGCAGAAGAATATTGATACCGGCATGGGCCTTGAGCGTCTGGCGGTCGTTGTACAGGATGTGGATTCTCTTTTCACAGTTGATACCAATAAGGCGCTTCTGGATGAGGTCTGCGAGATGGCTCATACACAGTATCTGGCGGATGAGAAAAAGGATGTTTCTCTCCGGATCATCGCGGATCATATCAAGTCCTGCACCTTTATGATTTCAGACGGCATCATGCCGTCCAATGAAGGACGCGGATACGTGCTTCGCCGGCTGCTTCGAAGGGCTGCTCGCCATGGAAGGCTGCTGGGCATCGAGGGACGGTTTATGGCGGAACTTTCCAAGACGGTGATTGAATTGTCGAAGGATGGATATCCGGAGCTGGAAGAGAAGAAACCGATGATTCTGAAAGTCCTTTCTGAGGAAGAAGAAAAATTCAACCGCACGATCGACCAGGGGCTTTCAATCCTCGCAGATATGGAAGCAGAGATGGCTGCTGAAAACAAGACGATTCTCTCCGGTGAGAACGCCTTCAAGCTTTATGATACCTATGGCTTCCCGATCGATCTGACGATTGAGATCCTGGAGGAGAAAGGGATGTCGGTCGACCAGGACGGTTTCCAGAAGGCGATGAAGGAACAGAGAGAGAAGGCGAGAAAGGCCCGCAAGACGACGAACTATATGGGTGCCGATGTGACGGTTTATCAGTCTATTCCGGCGGCGATCACGACGAAGTTTGTGGGTTATGATCATCTGGTTTATGATTCAAAGATTTCCGTGCTGACGACAGAAACGGAGCTGGTAGAGGCGCTTACGGATGGCCAGAGTGGCACGATTATCACCGATGAGACTCCGTTTTATGGCACGATGGGCGGTCAGATCGGCGATACAGGTATCATCGAGGGCGCCCACGGAAGCTTTGAGGTTCAGGATACGATCCATCTGCAGGGCGGCAAGGTCGGACATGTCGGCAGGATGACCGGCGGTATGTTTGTGGTCGGCGAGACCGTGACGTTAAAGGTCAATGAGGAACGGCGGCTTTCCATCGCAAAGAACCACAGTGCGACGCATCTGCTGCAGAAGGCGCTGCGTACTGTACTGGGAGACCATGTCGAACAGGCAGGCTCTCTGGTTACGGAAGACAGGCTTCGTTTCGACTTTACTCATTTCTCAGCAATGACGCCGCAGGAGATCGAAGCTGTGGAGAAACTGGTTAATCAGGAGATAGAGGAAGCTCTGGATGTATGCACACAGGAGATGAGCCTTGATGAAGCGAAAAAGACGGGCGCTATGGCGCTGTTTGGGGAAAAATACGGCGAGGTGGTACGTGTCGTCAAGATGGGGGACTTCTCCACGGAACTTTGCGGCGGTACTCATGTTGGCAATACTGGCTCCATTCATGCGTTTAAAATTTTGTCAGAGGCAGGAATCGCAGCAGGGGTCCGTCGAATCGAAGCACTGACCGGCAATGGCCTGATGGCTTACTACCGCAAGGTTGAGGAGGAGCTTGCCTGTGCCTCCAGAACAGCCAAGACGACGCCGAATGAGCTGAATACGAGGATTCAGTCCATGCTGGAGGAGCTTCGCGTATTAAAGTCTGAGAATGAGAAATTAAAGAACCGTCTTGCTCATGATTCTCTGGGAGACGTCATGAATCAGGTGCGGGAAATCAAAGGCGTGAAGGTACTCGCAGCTCAGGTGCCGGAAGCAGATATGAACGGTCTGCGCAACCTCGGCGACCAGCTGAAGGATAAACTGGGAGACAGCGTCATCGTGCTTGCTTCGGTGCAGGGCGGCCGCGTCAACCTGATGGCGATGGCGACGGATACGGCGCAGAAGAAGGGTGCTCACGCGGGAAAGCTGATTCAGTCGATCGCTGCTCTTGTCGGCGGAGGCGGCGGCGGACGCCCGAATATGGCGCAGGCCGGCGGCAAGAATCCGGCCGGTATCGACGCAGCGCTGGAAAAGGTATACGAAACGGCAGAACAGCAGATTTTATGACGGTTCTTTTGAAATAATTGTTGACGAACAGGAATTTTATGCTATAATCGTTCTAGTGCTATAAATACCCAAACAGTTGTTTTATGCACAAGTACACAACTGGAGGGAGGTCAGGTGTGAGCGATGTCTAACGTTATCGTTAAAGAGAACGAAAGTCTGGACAGTGCTTTGCGCAGATTCAAGAGAAACTGTGCAAAGGCGGGTATTCAGCAGGAAATTCGTAAGAGAGAGCATTACGAAAAGCCCAGCGTACGACGCAAAAAGAAGTCCGAAGCTGCAAGAAAACGCAAATTTAATTAATTGCTACAATCCCCGGTCATAGGATCGGGGATTTTTTCGTACAATACAGTAAGATGCTGCGGAGCGGAGAGAATGAGATGCTGAAACAGATCCGGCAGACTGCCGCAGAGGAATTAAAGATTCCCAGGGATGTTGTTCTGGGAGAAGTTCTGATCTCTTTTATCGGAAGGCATCAGGTGACGATCGAAAACTATCGCAGTATTCTGGCATATGAGGATGAGACCGTACGTCTGCAGACACAGAGCGGAAAGGTTGAGATCCGGGGGAGACATCTGCGGATCGATTATTATAATCAGGAAGAAATGAGGATCAGCGGACAGATCCGGGAACTTGCTTTTGATGATGGGAGACTTTGAGCATGAGACAGAGCCTGACACATTTCTTCCGCGGGTATCTGTGGATCCGGATGAGCGGCTGTGCGCCGGAGCGTTTCTTTAACCTCTGCCGTTTTCATCGGATAGAGATCTGGGATATCCGCTGCGGGGATCAATGTCATGATTTTCTGGTGTCATTTCCCGATTATCGGGGGATCCGGCCGGTGGTGCGCAAATCCCGTATGCACTGTAAAATTATGGGAAAATATGGATTCCCATTTTTTTTGTACCGCAATCGGAAACGAAAGCTTTTTGCGGCAGGGGTTGTGCTTTTTTTCCTGACGCTGGGATGTATGAGCCGCTTTATCTGGGATGTTACGATTCTGGATAACCGATTCGTTACGGACGATACCCTGCTTTATTACCTCTCAGATCAGAATATCGGTTATGGCGTGAAGAAAAAGCTGGTGGACTGTGAGCAGCTGGAAGAAAATATCCGTCTGGATTTCCCGGATATCATCTGGGTGTCTGCCCGGATATCCGGCAACCGTCTGATCATCCAGGTGAAAGAAAACAGTCTTCCGGAGGAAACGATCCCACAAGAGGAAGAAGCAGCTGACCTGATTGCTGACTGTGACGGCGTCATTACGGAAATGATTGTCCGGCAGGGCAAAGCTCAGGTCAAAGCGGGAGATACGGTCACAGAAGGGCAGATTCTGGTAAGCGGAGCGATTCCGATTACGGATGATTTAGGAGAGACGGTTTCCTGGCAATATGTATGCGCGGATGCCGATATCACGATTCTCACAGTCAGGGAAATCACAAAGACGATGCAAAAGCTGATATCGATCCGAAGCAATACCGGGAAAATCCGGCGCGGCATAGGAATCAAGGCCGGGCCGCTGTCCTTTGTCTGGATGATTCCGAAAAATGAGGACAGTCTGTGGAAAACATTCCGGGAGACACGACAGGTGACGCTTTTCGGTGATTTTTATCTGCCCATCTGGGTCAGTACGATTCGTTCTGAGGAATATCAGATCTACGAGCGGCCGCGGACGAAGAGTGAGTGGGAAACGGAAACTCTGCGTTTCGCGCAGGAGACGCAGCAAAATTTTGCGCAAAAAGGGGTAGTAATAATTCAAAATGATGTTAAAATATTAGATAGTCAGACCGGCTGTGAGCTCCGGGGAACGTTTGTATCCGAGGAACCGGCCGGAAAACGGCAAAGACTGGAACCATCCCAAATGGACAGAGAACGATCAGAATTAACAGAGGAGACAACACAGCCGGATGAGCGTAACGGAAACAATCATTGATATACCTGTTGACCATGTGAGAAATGTCTGCGGACAGTTTGACGCACATTTAAAGAAGATAGAGCGTACGCTGCATGTAACGATTGTAGCCAGAGACGGAGAGATCCGGCTGATCGGACCGGAGCATATGATTTCCAGGGCAAAGAGCGTATTTCAGACGCTGACGGAGCTGTCGCGCCGGGGGACTCCGATCACGGAGCAGAATGTCGATTATGCCCTGGCTCTTTCGTTTACAGAGTCGGACGGTAAGATTCTGGAGATTGATCAGGATATCATCTGCCGTACGGTAAATGGCAAACCGGTCAAGCCGAAGACTCTGGGACAGAAAGAATATGTGGACATGATCCGTAAAAAGATGATTGTTTTCGGTATTGGCCCGGCCGGTACCGGCAAGACTTATCTGGCGATGGCGATGGCAATTCAGGCATTTAAGAGCGGGGAAGTAAACCGGATCATCCTGACACGTCCGGCGATAGAGGCGGGCGAGAAACTGGGTTTTCTGCCCGGAGATCTGCAGAGTAAGATTGATCCTTATCTGAGACCCCTGTATGATGCTCTGTATCAGATTATGGGAGCGGAGAGTTTTCTGCATAATCAGGAAAAGGGATTGATTGAGGTCGCTCCGCTTGCGTATATGCGGGGGCGTACTCTGGATAACGCCTATATCATTCTGGATGAGGCGCAGAATACGACTCCTGCGCAGATGAAGATGTTTCTGACCCGGATCGGCTTCGGCTCAAAGGTTGTGGTGACCGGCGACCAGACGCAGAAGGATCTGCCTTCCGGAGCGGTATCCGGTCTGGATATGGCAAAAAAGGTATTGGGGAAGATTGACGACATTGGGTTCTGCACGCTAACGGCCAGCGATGTCGTGCGTCATCCGCTGGTGCAGAAGATCGTGCAGGCCTATGATGATTATGAAAGGAAAAGCGCTGCGGCAGAAGCACGCAGGCAGCGAACGAAAAAATGAGTATTGAGATTGATTATGAGACCGATAAGAAATTGTCGATTCCCTATACAGAGATTATCGAAAAAGTTATTCCGGCAGTGCTGGATTATGAGGGCTGCCCCTATGAGACGGAAGTCTCGGTCCTTCTGACGGATAATGCCTCCATCCGGGAGATCAACCGAGAGCAGAGAGGGATTGACGCGCCGACAGACGTCCTCTCTTTCCCGATGATTGAGTATGAGGCTCCGTCGGATTTCAGCCATGTAGAAGAGGCCTTTGAGGATACTTTTGATCCGGATACGGGAGAACTGATGCTGGGCGACATTGTGGTTTCTGTCGAAAAGGTCGTCGAACAGGCTGAATTATATGGACACTCGCAGGAGAGAGAACTGGCATTTCTGGTGGCTCACAGCGTCCTGCACCTGTGCGGATATGACCATATTGACGAAGAGGAGCGGGCTGCGATGGAAGAGCGGCAGCGGACGATTCTGGATGAGGCAGGGTTTCCGCGATGAGATAACATGGATTGATCCGGAGGAATGGTATAAATAAAATAAGTAATGAAAGAAATAGAAAAAGAACTGTTGTTGATGAGCAGTTCTTTTTTAAACAGAAAATATGGATCCCTCTATTCCGACGATATCATCGATGGAGATTTTTATTCCGTTCATCATGATGATGTGTCTTTGAAAGTTGTCCAGTTTTTTCACCGTGCCGGTTATGGTGTGATACTCACCTCCTTCTTTTTTATCATCGGGGATGAAGAAGGTGATCTCTACAAGAGGTGATTCTGCCAGCCGGGATTGAAGGAGGGTGAGGCGCCGGGCGATGGTTTCTTTTTCATCCTCCGCCAGTTCCAGCCGCTGACCGGTCAGGCGTGCAGTCTCTTTTACAGCGGACTCGTAGCCGGTGAGCGCTGCAAAGGGAGAAAACTGCGCTGCGCGTTCGATCATAGACATATGCGTCCGGTCTCTGGATACAAAATGGGGGAGGTTCATGATATCCTGATAGTCTTCGATGATTCTGTGGGGCATGGTTTCAGTCTCCTTTATTTTCTATGACCGCCGATCTGTGAGTTGCGGTCTTTGCCGGTTGCGCCTTCTCTCAGGTTCATTCCCTTTAAAAGGGCATTCTTGCCGAATTTTTTCTGGATTTCCAGAATTGCTTTTTGTCGGCGTTTCTCTTTTTCCAGAGATTTCTGTTCTGTTTCGCGCTGTTTTTCCAGAGCGGAGTAATCCGTGAAAAGATCAAGCTGTTCCGGCTCCGGTGGTTTGATCCGGTCTTCTGTGACGACATGATTCGCAACAACATACATCCGGCGTACCAGCAAATCCGGATCAACGATACGGTCAAAGAGTTCCATGGCCGCGTTGGTGATCAATATTGTGGATGCGGTCTGCCGCCCCAGATTAATGGAGCCATGAGCCTGTTTCGGTATTTTCCTGCCGTAACGGTCAGTAGTAACCTCACCATGAAAAGATTTCCTTCGGTTGGGATCAATCAGATTTTCTGTATCATATCCGACTGTCAGTACAATCTGGTCAGCAACCAGACCCTTATCTACCAGATCTAAAGAAAGTGCGTCGGCCATTTCCTGGACAACCAGTTTTGCTTTTTCAAATTCATACGGAGACTGCAGAACCTGGCCTGAACTGATACTGTTATTTTCCGGTTTAAATGCTTTGATATCTGCGATGCCGCAGGGCTCCCAGCCCCAGGCGTGATCGATCAGGAGTTCAGCATTGATACCAAATTCCCGGTACAGTCGTTCTTCTCCATAGCTGTTCAGGGAGTATCGGGCGATATCGCCCATGGTATAAAGGCCCAGCTTTTCCAGCCGTGCAGCATAGCCGCGACCGACCCGCCAGAAATCGGTAATAGGCTGGTGCGCCCATAGCTTCTGCCGGTAGCTCATTTCATTCAGTTCAGCGATACGGACGCCGTCCCTGTCTGCCGGAATATGTTTGGCGACGATGTCCATAGCGATCTTACAGAGATAGAGATTGGTGCCGATACCGGCGGTAGCAGTGATGCCGGTTTCTTTTAAAACTTCCCGGATGATCTTCATGGCCAGTTCATGTGGGGTCAGATGATAGGTCGGTAAATAACTGGTCACATCCAGAAATACTTCATCAATGCTGTAAACATGGATGTCCTCCGGAGCGATGAATCGAAGATAGATCTGATAAATCTCTGTGCTCCGTTTCATGTAATGTGCCATCTGTGGTGTGGCTACGATATAGTCCAGAGACAGAGATGGATCAGCATTCAGTATATTGATGTCGCAGGAGGAACCGGAAAAGATCTGTCCGGGCGCACGGCGCTGTCGGGCCTGATTAACCCTTTTTACCTGTTGGACGACCTCAAATAGTCTTGCCCTTCCGGAGATGCCAAGGGATTTGAGGGAGGGAGATACTGCGAGGCAGATCGTTTTTTCCGTGCGGCTTTTGTCCGCTACGACCAGATTGGTAGTCAGCGGGTCAAGTCCTCGCTCGACACATTCTACGGAAGCGTAGAATGATTTCAGATCAATGGCAATATAGGAACGTTCGGACAAACGATTCACCTCCGGTTACAGAATCTGTTTCCATTATACCTGAACCAGATGAGGATTTCAATGATCGGACGTCTGGGAAAAGAAGTCTTTTTTTCCTGTATTTTTTTTGTTATAATCTTTGGAGACAAAAGGACAATAAGACGTTAATATACCAGATGAACGATGCTGTGGATGATTAAGGGGAGGAAGAAGCAGTTTTGAATATCAATGAGATAGCAAAACTGGCGGGAGTATCGCGGGCTACGGTTTCGCGTTACCTTAATGACGGTTATGTCAGTGAGGAAAAGCGTGAGAGCATCCGCCGGGTGATCGAGGAGACTGGCTATCAGCCGTCGAGTCAGGCGCAGATGCTGAGAACAAAAAAGACAAAGCTGGCAGGAGTGATCCTGCCAAAGATCAATTCCCATACGGTGAGCAGGATGGTGGAGGGGATCAGCGAGGTGCTGTCAAAAAGCGGATATGGACTGTTGCTTGCCAATACCGCGAATGATCGGAACGAGGAACTGAAATATCTGGAGATCTTCCGCGACAATCAGGTGGACGGAATCATTTTGATTGCGACGATTTTTACTACGAGGCATAAAAAGCTGCTGAAGGAGTGCCGGGTGCCGGTAGTGATCCTGGGACAATATCTGAAGGGGTTCTCCTGCGTGTATCATGAGGACTTTCAGGCGGCCGGTCAGATGATGAAGACGCTGATGGAGCATGGGAAGATACCGGGTTATATCGGAGTGACGACAAAGGACGAGGCTGTGGGGCGCAATCGACGCGAAGGAGTGGAGAATGCGCTGCGGGAACTGGGAATCTCGTGGAAGGATGGCCAGTTTGCGGAGGGGGATTTCCGTATCGAGTCCGGATATCAGAAGATGAAAGAGATTCTGGAGACAGAGCCAGAGGTGGATACGGTGCTGTGCGCGACGGATAATATCGCCGCTGGTGCGATGCTGTACCTGCGGGAATGCGGGAAATCGATTCCGCAGGATATCCAGATCGCCGGAATGGACGATACGCCGGTGTGCCGGATTGTAACTCCGGCGCTTGCGACTGTACATCTTCATTATAAGACCTGTGGGCGGGAAGCCGCGAAGATTCTGGTAGAGCAGATGGAAGAAGAACATGCAGTGTGCAGGGAATTAAAAATCGGATTTGAACTTGTTATGGCGGAATCGATCCGGAAATAAAGGAGGGATTATTTG
>JAJBUA010000121.1 GCA_020860565.1 Clostridiales bacterium | reverse complement strand
CGTTAAAAATATCCTGTTTGAGTGTATTATAAGATTTTTACTCGCTGAATGCAAGTAAAAACATGAAATTTTTTTAAAAAATTGCATAAGAAAGAGACCGGGTGGTGAAACCGATCTGTGTGGCGTCCGGGCCAATTTTCCATACTAAAGGAATCACGGCAATGACGTCTTTTTTTGCTGCGTTTTTTTCGGCCGGAAGGGCGCAGTCTGGCGCAAAAACGGCATTTTCACGGATATTAATCCTGTCTTATAACAAAAGTTACATTATGTAGTTTAAATCGATTCTCAAATGTGATTCATCGTTTCTGCTGTTACCAGGTGTTTTGCCGGACCGAAGCAAAAGGGGGACAAGATGACATCACATAATATAAGAGGGAGGATGGGTGAAGTATGGAAAACGTGAATAAGAAAGGAAAACTGCGCGGAAAAAAATTTGTCTGGTTCGAGCGGATGCTGCGCCGGGAAGGCCGTAAGTTATGCGCCGTCGCCCTGTGTGCCAGCATGATTATCGGAAATATGGCGTGGCCGGCGGCTGCGGCAAATGATACCAGCGGGGAGTATAGCTTTGAGTTAAGCAGTGAATCCCTGTTTACCGCCATCCAGGATGCGATCGCTGAGGGGACGGTCGTGGATACGGAACTGGAACTGAAGGGGAGCGCGGCGGAGGAATATCAGGAATTACTGGAAGCAGGCGGAAACCTGTACGAGATCGAACCGGTTATTGATAACACGGATTCGGACCGGGACAAGGTACTTAACCTGCGTGCTTTCGTGCGTCTGGAAAACGATATCGAACTGGACAGCGCTTATGTGATGGACGGAGCGGAAGAGGTTACGTTCCTGCTGGTGAACTCCTCAGACGTATACCAACAGGCTACCATCAGTGTGGATGGACGTGAGAGCGAAACAATCACAGTTCTTCCGGCAAGCGCAGTGGCAGTGGATGAAGAAGAAGCAGGACCGGGCGTGACAGGAACAGGGACTAATTTCTATACAAATGTGACAGGAAGCATATCGAAAAGCAGCGGTGGCTCCGGTGGCGGTGGAAGTAATGATATCAGCACAGATGTTGAGGATAATACGCAGACGGATGGGACTGAAACTATTGATACAAATACAGATGATGCTGAAAATGTCGATATCGTGATTAAAAATAATAATATCAATGACAGTGATGATGGAACGGACAGTATTGTAGAGGTCCAGATCGAAGCGAACACCGATAATAACGCACAGGATCCAGAAGAAAGCGAAGGTTCCACGGAGGGACAGCAGGGAATCACCGATATCTATGGTGCGGATGATGATACGACCGGCACTCAGAAAGAGATGGGAGACACCCAGGGGAAAAATGAAGAAGTCAGTAATCTGGAGACAGATTCTGATCCGATCGATGATAATACCACAAGTAGTGGTGAAGTCGCGGATGGCGATATTACGAACGGAGAATCAGAAGACGGCGCCGATCAGACAAGTGAACCGGAGAACAGTGACGTAACGGATGATTCTGGACCGGAAGCAGCGGATGATGATGTCGAAAGCGGAACGGATGAATCGGGTAATCATGATACTACAGATGAGCAGGATAGTGATCCTGGTGATGAAACGGATGATGAAAACGAAGAGGTTGGCAATGATGAAACCTATGCGTCGGCAATATCTGTACATATGACCTACCTGCTTGCGGCAACTGCGACATCTTCCGATGCAGAAGAAGCCACTCCTTCGGATGCGTATGGATTGAATGGACAGACCTATGAGACGGTTCTGGTAGGCGGGGAAGCTGCCGTAGCTTATGTGACAGAAGCAAGTGAATTGGGACTGGATCAGATCGAAAGTATTACATATAGCGCAGAAACAGATGACATCGAGGTCAGCGTCGAGGCCCCGGTTGGAGCATTTGCAGCAGGCGTTACCATGGAAGTGACAGAGGCGGATTCAGAGAATTTTGCTGAAGCTGTTCAGAATGATCTGGATGAAAATTATCCAGGTACGACATATACCATTATTGATTCGCAGGCGATTACAATCAGCTTTTATGATCAAGACGGAAATGAGGTAGAACCGTCTGAAGATGTGGAAGTGACCATCAGCAATCTGTCGTTATCTACTGAAAATGAAGATGGAGTTGAAGCAGAGTATGCGCTGATCTATCACATGATGGATGATGGAAGTGTGGAATGGATTGAGGATCAGACACCGGGGCAGGAGTCCTATACGTTTACAGCGTCCAGTTTCTCTTCTTATGGAGTGGCAGCTGTAAGTGCGGATGATGAAATATCTGTAGCAAGTATTAGTGGCGATACAACGGTTGCCGTTGGAAGTACAATTACTTTGACAAGTAATGAGGGCGGCAATATGAATCCGGATCACGAATGGTCATCCGATGATACAAATATTGCAACAGTTAGCAGTAATGGAAAATCAGCAACAGTTAAGGGCGTATCTGAAGGAACTGTCACAATTACTCATAAATATAAAGATGGAAAAGACGGTAGCTGGACGACGGAGGAATATACGGTAACAGTAACTGCTTCTGGTTCAAGTTCAGGAACAACATATTATCATATTGATATTCGGTTGGGAGGTAATTTCACTGCGACGGTAACAAATACAACTGAAGATAAAGTAGATGTAACAGTGACTAAAGTGTGGGATGTTGAAGAAGGGACAACACTACCTGATAGTATCACAGTGTATTTAGAGAATAGTAGCGGGGAAAGAGTTAAAGAACAAATATTAACAAGCAGCAATGCGGATGAGAGTGGAAACTGGATATATACATGGGAGGATTTAGAGCTTAATGCAGGAACCTATACGGTAAAAGAGGAGATACCGGATGGATACACAGCAGCGTATATAGATCAAACCTTTACAATTACAGATTCTGATAATACAAGTGATACAGCAACATATACGGGAACAGTTACGATTACCAGTTTGAGTTCCGTGACAATACATTACAGCAATGGTGACACTGAGGACGTATCTGTGACCGCAGGAGGAACGGACACAACAAGCAAAGCAAGCGAATATCAAAGTGATCATTTTAACTTTGAAGTGACTCTTTCTGATGATGATTACATTGAATTGGTAGCTTCATATACATATGTTTATTATGACACAGAAGGAAATGAAATAGATAGTGGAAACGTGGAAAACGATTCTATTATCGTATACACAACATATGCAAATAATGTGTGTGGAAGTAAAGATGCAACCGGAGATATGAGAGGTTATGATTTGGAGATATCTGGGGCAAAGTTATTAGAGAATGCAAACATTATAACAACTAATGAAGAATGCACAATAACAAATACTCTAAGTACCACTGATATCACTGTAAAAAAGCTAGTCACCGGTAAAATGGGAGATACCACAAAGAAATTTACAATCACAGTAAATGATATGAACTATGAATTGGCTGACGGAGAATATACGGAAATAAGTGGTTTAACTGTGGGTTCTACTATCACTTTAATGGAGTCAGGAAATGAAGGTTATGATACACCGAAAGTGGAATATAACGGAAAAGAGGTAACAGCAAACGATGATGGAAGTTATTCCATTACTCTTGTGAGTGGAGCTACAGAGATTACAGTGACAAATAATAAAGATGGAAATGCAGATACAGGAATCAACCTCGAGTCCATCCCATATATGTTACTCTTGGCGGTGGCTGTAATTCCAGGTGCATTCTTGTTGTTCCGCAGGCGGAGTCAATGGTTTTAAGGTCTTATGAGGTTTTGAAAATTAGAAAGGTGACATATGACCGATCAAAGGAAGGACAGATTGGATGAAATCGAATCGATTAATGCTGGGCATCAGAAGATGCTGGAATGGCTGAAGACCGTCAGGTTCCGAAAGAGTTTATTTGGGGGAGTGAATGAACAGGATGTCTGGAAAAAGCTGGACGAGTTAAACATTCTCTACGAGGAGGCACTGGTTGCGGAGCGGGCGCGGTATGATACCCTGTTGGAACAATTTTCCGGATCCGGTCAGGCAAAGATAAAATCAGCAGCAGACGAGAGGTGCGGAGATGGCTGAAGAAAAGAACCAATCATCCGCACCCAAAAAAGAAGGAAATGCACGCTCTGCCGGTAGGCGAAAAGAGAGAGAATCGCTGACCGCGGCGAGGATCATTCGCAAACGTCGATATGATATTGAGACGAAAAAAGAATCCGTAAGCCTTGTATTTCGGCTGGTGTGTATGGTTATCGTCGGATGGTTGGTATTTACCAGACTTCTGTTAGTTACACAGGCGGCTGATAATGAGATGTTCCCATCGGTAAAAGCCGGTGATCTGGTCGTTGCGTACCGCCTCCAGGAGACATACAGCAAGAATGATGTGGTTGTCTATACGGCAGGCGGAAAGCGGAAAATCGGCCGGGTTGTCGCCAGAGCGACAGACGTCGTCAACATGAGCGACAGCGGGACACTGCAGGTCAATGGCACTGTCCAGACTGGTGAGATCTTATTTTCCACTTATGCGAAGGAAGGAATTACTTATCCCTTCGCTGTACCGGAAGGATGTGTATTCGTTCTATGCGATTATCGAACATCCGGTACAGATAGCCGGGATTATGGAGCAATCTCGTTAGAAGACGTGGAGGGAAAGGTGATCACGATTCTTCGTCGGCGGAGTTTGTAAATAAAAATCCGGCAAACACAATTGAATCGGAGCAAATTGCTCCAAACAAAGGTAATAGCCTCTTATTCTTCGGAGGGGGATTACATAAAAAATAAACAAACATTAAAGGAGGAATCCAAAAATGAAGAAAAAGCTTTTATCGTTAGCTCTGGCGGCTGTTATGGTGATGAGCCTGAGCGCAACGGCGTTGGCATCGGAGGTGACGAAGACAGAAGAACAGACAGTTACTGCAAGTATCTCAAAGATGTACACATTAACCAACTCGGACACTAAATCACCGGCCGATACATTTAAGTTCACAGTTGAGAATTACAGTGTGAAAGATGCAGCTGACGGTGTGACGGTAAACAATATGCCGACTCCGAGTATAACTGATATTTCTGTACTAGATGGAGATGCTACAGTAGATGGTACATCACATGGACTGAGCATTACTCTTCCGAGTTACTCTAGTGTAGGCGTGTACACCTATAAAATTACTGAAACTGATAATAAATTGGCGGGTGTAACGTATAGCACTACAGATTATTATTTAATCGTGACAGTGACTCAGGAAAATGGCGTTTTGTCTGTATCCAGTTATTATCTGCATTCCGGTTCTGTTGATGGGATTAAAACAGATGATATTGATAACACCTATTCTGCTGGTTCATTAAATGTGACAAAAACCGTTAATGGTAATTTAGGGGATAAGACAAAAAAGTTTGAATTTACTGTAACTTTCACCGCGCCAGCGGATAAAACTGTTGCGTGGAGTCTTGTAACAGGAACTGTAGCAGGCCAAACTGTAACATTTGATTTGAGCACAAGTCAGACATATACATTTGAACTTGCTGATGGAGAAACTGCAACATTTAGCAATCTTCCGTATGGCGTTACCTACATTGTAACAGAAACAGCAGATAGTGGATACAGAACAACTCAGACAGGGAATGAAGGAGAAATTAATTCTGGTTCTGCAACTGCAGCTTTCATAAACACAAAAGATGGAGATGTTGACACCGGCATCAACCTCGACACTCTTCCTTACATCATGATCCTTGCGGTTGTCTTTGCGGGCGCTGCTTATATGGTTATTCGAAAACGCATGTCCGACAGATATTAATTAACACAGACAACAATTAAAAGAATCGTTAATAGCTATGAACATCGGATTGCCGCACGATAGACCGTTATCGCAAAGCAAACGAATATAAGCAGTACGAAATGATTGTCAACAGGTAATTTCAATAGCAACACCGGCCGGGGCGGCAATTCGTCCGCCCCGGCCCACCCGAAAGGGGAGTATCGGATGACAAGAACGGTAATAAGGGTATGCGACTCCCTGATGACTCTGTGTATTTCCCTGGTTCTGTTGGTGTCTGGCGCGTATTCGGCCTACGCCCTCTGGGACAACAGCCAGGTCTACGCATCCGCTGAGAACGTACAGGCGGATCTGTTAAAATTAAAGCCAGTTATCGATGAAAAGAGTGGGGGAGCGTCCTTTGAGGAGCTGTTGGCGATCAACGAGGACGTCTGCGGATGGATTTCCCTCGACAATACGGAGATCGAATACCCCATCTTACAGGGGGAAAATATATTAAGTTATATCAATACAGACGTTTACGGCGAATTTGCCCTTGCCGGGAGTATTTTCCTCGACACGGTCAATGACCGGGCATTTACGGATGCCTATTCGCTGATATACGGACACCATATGGAGAATCACCGGATGTTCGGTGATCTGGATCTCTATGAAGATGAGAAATTTTTTAATGAAAATACGACTGGCACACTGATCCTGCCGGATCGTAGTTATGAACTTGAAATCTTTGCCTGCCTGCTCGTGAAGTCGTCGGAAGACGCGATTTTCAGTCCGGGCCAGTGGCAGGCTGATATAGATGGACTGCTGGATTTTGCCGGCAGGGAAGCGTTACACCTGCATGAGGACACTATCGCCCGATTGCGGGAGGATGAGAATCCGCAGGTTCTGGGGCTTTCCACCTGTTCTTCGGAATTTACGGATGCGAGGACAGTGATTTTGGCGAGGATGGTTCCACATTCGCCGGAAAAATAGGAGGATTAATGGGGATGAAAAAAATGTTTGAGAAAGTTGCATCCGCGGTGTTGGCGGCGGCGCTGGGCATGACTCTGACAGCAGGTGTAGCCTTTGCGCAGGATCCGGTGACGGTGGAAATACCGGTCACGGTCAGTATTTCTTCTACTTATAAGCCATCTACTGCGGAGTCGATGCAGGTGATTCTGGAAGCAGTGGACGCGGACAGTCCGATGCCGGAGGGCAGTACAGATGGCGCGTACAGCGTGACCATCTCTGGTGAGGGCAGCGCGACTTTGGGTGCGATCACATACACTACGCCGGGGATTTATAATTACACGGTACATCAGGCGGCCGGAAGCAACAGCCGTGGGACCTATGACAGTACCGTGTATCAGGTGAAGGTACAGATTACCAATGACAAATCCGGCAATCTGATTGCGAGTGTCGTATCCCATGTGGATGGCATGGATGAAAAACCGGCAGATATCGCCTTTACGAACAGCTACACCCGTTCCAGCGGCGGCGGCAGCAGTCATTCCGGCGGCAGCAGCAGCGGCGGCAGCTCCAGCAGCGGTTCTACCGCAGGCTCCAACTCTGGTCCCGGTGTTTCCTCGTCGGACTCTGGCAGCTCCAGTGGTGATCCGGGGACGTCCGGGGAGTTAACACCGATTGGTGGAGATCCGGGCATACTGGGAGCACTTCCGCAGACCGGCACGCTCTGGTGGATGGTGCCGATCCTGGCTGTCGTGGGTATCCTGCTCTTTGCGGCCGGTTTCTCTAAGAGCCAGAGACAGGAAGACTGATGGGACGACCCAATTTGCTGGGAAAGATCATGATGGGACTGGGGCTGCTGCTGATCGTGGCGGCTCTTTCCCTGGCAGGATACAGCCAGTGGATGGAAGTGCAGGCGGCGAAGAACGCGCAGGAAGCTTTGTCGATGCTGGATACGCTGATTCCGTCTGCGGATGAAGATATGGATCCGGATGACGCTGGGATGGCTGATGACATGAGTTTGACTGATGGTCGGGACGGCGTGGAAGCTGATGGTGACGGCGGGGAAGACGCCGGGACAGAAGGCTTAGGTATGACGGTGGCGATGATCGACGGCATGGATTATATCGGTATAGTCGAGATCCCGGTTTTATCCCTGCGGCTGCCGGTGTTAAGCTCATGGAGCGAGGAAAAGCTGAAGGTCGCACCGTGCCGCTATGAGGGAAGCATTGATACAGGGGATCTGATTATTTCCGGACACAGTTATAAACAGCATTTCCGCTATATCCGCAATCTGGGGATCGGAGACGCGGTGATCTTTACCGATATGGATGGGAACCGTTATACCTACGGAGTCTGCGGGACGGAGGTCGTGCCGGGGGATGGCGTGGAGCAGATGCGCGCCGGGGAATGGGACCTGACGCTATTTACCTGCACTTATAATGGGAGCGCCAGACATACAGTGCGATGCCGGTTGATAGAGGAAGCGGAGAACCTGGAGATGGAAAATGGTCAGTAATATCATGGGACATTTCCGGTAATGATATAGAAGAAACACGGTCATAATGCCAGTTGAGAGACGAAACGCAGCAGGACGATAACGATACGACAGGAGAGGATGCGGAATGAAGAGTAATATCAGAAGGCTTAGAAAAGACAGGAATCTGTCGCAGGCGGAGTTGGGCAAGATTATTGGCGTTTCTCAGCAGATTATCAGTCGGATGGAACGCGACCGCAACCGGATCGAGATCGACAATCTGATTTCATTAGCGGATTACTTTGGAGTATCGACGGACTATATTCTAGCACATCAGGAGAACGGTACCGAGGACGTACGTCCGAGAGTGTTGATCCCGATGGAAGACATGGATTCGGAGAGGGAGATCCGGGAACTGCGCCAGAAGGTAAACGATGGCGCGATGGATGGACTCTTGGGAGTGCTGGTGGATCTGAAGCATTATATGGCGGAGTAGAAAAGTGTTGGAAACCCTTGATATTTCACCTTTGGATTGATATAATTAAGTAGGAAATTCCTATTTCCCTACTTTTTGAAGCTGGAGGTGTTATTTATGGCAGAAACATTAGTAAATGATGCAAGGGTAATGTCGAAAGGACAGGTAACAATACCAAAGAATATTCGTGCGGTTCTTGGTGTTACTACAGGAGATAGAGTGACTTTTATCGTCGACGGAGATAGTGTAAGAGTTGTAAATTCTGCCGTTTATGCGATGAAAAAGTTTCAGCAGGAGATGAAAGGAAAAGCGGAAGAAGTTGGTTTCTTAAGTGAAGAGGATGTGGCTGCCTGGCTTACAAGTTCTCGACGTGAGGAAAATGAAGAATGACATTTTTCTGGAGTCATCTGTGACAAATCCCAGGATAATAAGTGTACCAGAATTTTTGGAAATGTAAAATGTACAACAGGGCGTTGATAATTGGCATGGTAAAGTGCCAGGTTGTCAGCGCCTTTCGTTTTGCCTTCTGATTTTGAATCTTTATTTTTTAACGCGGATGTAGTATATTGGTTACATGTGACATCGGCTGGCTTCGCAGATTCTTTTGTGGACAGGTCTATGTGGGAAAGTACATATCAATGGAAAGGATTTCTCATGTCTCATCGTCCCTTACGAAAAATCTTCATACTGATTTTCTGGCTCATCGTGTGGCAGCTGGTTTCGATGCTGGTTCATAATGTGATCCTTCTGGTTGGACCGCTGGACGTCCTTTCTGCGTTGGCCCGCATGGCGGTGACGGAGGAATTCTGGCGTTCGGTGTTTCACTCGCTGACGCATATTATTCTGGGTTTTGGCGGCGGATTTGCGGCGGGTGTGCTGTTTGGCAGTCTGGCGTTTCGTTTCCGTCTTGTGCATGAATTTCTGGAACCGGTGATTCTGCTGATTAAGTCGATTCCGGTTGCTTCTTTTGTGATTCTGGCGCTGATCTGGGTTGGTTCCGGGAGCCTTGCGGTGCTGATCTCATTCCTCGTTGTTTTTCCGATGATTTATGTCAATACGATTGCCGGGCTTAAGAGCACGGATCCCAAGCTCCTGGAGATGGCGGACGTTTTCGGAGTGAGAGTCGGCGGACGGATTCGCTGTATCTATCTTCCGGCGCTGCTGCCGTATCTGATCAGTGGCTGTGAGATCGCGCTGGGGATGAGCTGGAAATCCGGCGTGGCTGCAGAGGTCATTGGTATCCCGTCACATTCCATCGGAGAACGTCTTTATATGGCAAAGATTTATCTGGAGACGGGAGATGTCCTTGCGTGGACACTGGTGATCATCGTGATCAGCAGTATCTTTGAGAAGTCAATCCTTGCGCTGCTGCGCCGGGGGAAAGGAGCCGGGGTATGCTGATCCTGCGCAACGTATGCAAGGCATATGGAGAATTATCCGTATTGAAAGATGTGAATCTGGAACTTGCATCGGATGGGATTTACTGTCTGATGGCTCCGTCGGGCAGCGGTAAGACGACATTGCTGCGGCTGATACTGGGGCTGGAGAGACCGGATTTTGGGGAGATTATTGTGAATTTTAAGGCAGATTCAGAGCGTTTTGCTGGGCGAAATCGTCTGCCAGCATCCGAACAAAGCATTTATTCTGCGGTTTTTCAGGAGGATCGTCTCTGCGAGGATTTTTCTGCGCTTGACAACCTGCTTCTGACCAGTCATGGGAGTTTTACGCGGGAGCAGCTGACTGAGGAGTTATGTTGTCTGCTTCCGGAAGAAAGCATCCGTCGTCCGGTTCGCACGCTTTCCGGTGGCATGAAACGCCGTGTTGCGATCCTGCGTGCGATGCTCGCGCCGTCTCAGGCTATCCTGATGGATGAACCGTTTTCCGGACTTGACGAAGATATGCGCCATACGGTGATCCGTTATATCCTCGAACATCGTCAGAACCGGCTGCTTCTTGTCGCGACTCATCAGGAGGAGGATGTGGGGCTGCTGGGCGCGAGACGGGTCGGGCTGCGGGGATGATGGTTCACGGGAGATAGATCTCTGTGTACAGGACAAAGAAAAAGGGTTGTCGCATGAAGTGATTCATAGCGATAGCCCTTTCCTTTGTCAGATATAAAACTTTCTTTGGTTTATCGTATCATGAACTTCGTTCATGATCGCCATTCGCCGTTCGTCAAGAACATGCAAGCATGTTCTTTCCTCACTTTCGCTCATTCTATCATAAATTTTCCAGCATATCAGCGATAGACAGAGCCAACTCCCCTTTATAGATCCCAACAGTGAGAGACTGGCTGAACGGAACTATGACCGGAGCTGCATCTTCTTCATATCGGTAAACCGTTGTCCGCTCTTTTTGCGGATCGACGATCCAATATTCACGTACACCGGCTTCGGAGTACAGGTCATTTTTCTTTCCGTAGTCTCGTTTCCGGCTCTCAGGAGACACCACTTCAATAATCCAGTCTGGTGCGCCATCATACCCTCGATCTGTAATTTTATCCGCATCACAGATTACAGAAATATCCGGCTCCACCCATTTCTGATCATCCGCGAACAGATTGACCGCAAATGGAGCAGGAATGACGCGGCAAGTACCCTTATGAGAATCAACAAAATTCCCAATTGCTTTTGTGAATTGTGCCACAAGAAATTGATGGCGGTATCCGGAGGGAGCCATGGCATACAGTTTTCCGTCAATGAGCTCCGCTCGTTCTCCTTCTGGAAGATTCCAGTAATCATCTGAAGTATAAAATCTGCTTTGGGGTGTTGGCATAGAAATACCTCCTTTATGGAATCAGATAAAAATCATCTCCCGGCATCGCGCCGCCGACGGACTGCAGATCCTGATCGGCGAGCACCTGCAGATAGCCGGAGAGAGCGGATTTCATCTCCTCGCCGGTCAGACAGGTGATATTGCAGTAAGGAAGCGCTTTTTTCGCGACGGCGGCTTTCTCGATGATGCCGGCGGCTGCGACGAGTTCAGCGGTTTCATCCGGATTGGTCGCGGTGTATTCGGCGGAAGCTGCGTGATCCGCGAGAAAAGCAGTGACAGCGTCCGGGTACTGGTTCAGGAAATCATTGCGTACGATGGTGACGCCGGTGACCAGACGGCTGCCGCTCTCACCCTGTACGGCGTCCCATTCCTCGGTCAGGTCGAGGACGATTTTCAGAGCTTCATTCTGTGCGCAGGCTGCGGTGACAAAGGGCTGCGGGAGCACGCCGATCGCATCCGGTTCTTCCTTTAAGAGAGCGGCGACCTCGGTAGCCTCCGATTTGAATTCGAGCGTCACATCGTCTTCTGAGAGTCCGTTGGCGTCCAGAAGATAGTGGAAGGCATAGTCGGGGGTCGTTCCCTTACCGGTCATATAAATCGTTTTTCCTTTCAGATCAGCGATCGAGGTGATCGAGTCATCGGAGGCAACGACGTCCAGAACGCCGAGCGTATTGATATCAATGACGGAGATCGCGCCGGAGGTCTTATTGTAGAGAACACTCGCGACATTAGCGGGAATCAGGACGAGGTCGAGGTTGCCGGCGACGATCGCGGATGAGAGTTCGTCTGCGGCGGTAACCATGGTAAATTCATAAGAGTTCTGTGTTTCCCCATTTTCTGCCTGATCCATCAGATGGACAAGACCGATGGAGGTCGGACCCTTCAGGGAGCCGACGCGGACCGTGCAGGCGAGGTCGACAGATGCTGCGGCTTCGGCCTCGGCGGCTGTCTCTTCTGTGGATTCGTCTACCGTGTCGGCTTCGTTACTTTCTGTGCTTTTTCCGGCGGCAGTGCTTTCCGGAGCCGTGCTTTCATCCGGGTTGGACTCTTCCTCTGTGTCAGTGTTTTCGTTGCCCGATGATTCACTTTCGGCAGCAGTAGTTGTAGTCCCGGCTGCAGCGGTAGTGGTTTCAGCGACAGTTGCGTTTCCTGCGGTGCTGCCCGAGGAGCAGGCGACGAGCGCCGCTGCTGTGGTGAGCGCCAGGAGGAGTGTGGAAAATTTCTTCATAACTTAAATCCTCTCTTTCCATTTCTTTTCCGTCAGATGTTTTCCGTCATCTTCCGGGTTAGCGCATTTATTATAGCATGAATCAGAGATTCTGGCACTGATTTTGGCCGACTTTTATCAGATTTTATCTGTTGTTTTTGTTGATATTTTCGCAAAAAAAACGTTGATAAAAATTTGTCATATGGTACAATGAAAACAGCAACAGAGGGGAAAACATAGAAGCATTGTTTCGTCAAGCCAGGAAACGATGTGCGTTCAGGAGGGAAATTATGGTAACAAATGACGCAACCATTTTACGGATTAAACATGAAGTTAACTATGAGGTCGCAAAACTTGCGTGGGAGAATAAGCTTGATAACGCGGCCGATGATATTCCCTATAAGATGATTCCGGGACCGCAGGCGCAGTTCCGCTGCTGTATTTATAAGGAAAGGGAAATTATCCGGCAGAGAGTGCGGCTGGCGGAAGGGAAATGCCCGACCGGCAAGGACGACACCAATATCATTCAGGTGATCAACGCGGCCTGCGAGGAGTGTCCGATCGCTTCTTATATCGTTACAGATAACTGCCGGAAATGTATGGGCAAGGCCTGCCAGAATTCGTGTAATTTCGGCGCGATTTCGATGGGACGTGAGCATGCTTATATCGATCCGAATAAATGCCGGGAATGTGGAAAATGCGCGCAGAGCTGTCCGTACAATGCGATCGCGCATCTGGAGCGGCCGTGCAAGAAAGCCTGCCCGGTAGACGCCATTACCTATGATGAAAATGGCCTCTGCGTGATCAATGAGCAGAAATGTATCCGCTGCGGAGCCTGCATCCACAGCTGCCCGTTTGGCGCGATCGGTTCCCGCACGGATATTGTAAATGTGATCGAAGCGATCCGCGATGGCAAGCGTGTGGTGGCGATGCTGGCGCCGGCGACCGAAGGCCAGTTCGGAGATAACATGACGATGGCGAGCTGGAGAACCGCGATGAAGAAACTTGGTTTTGCTGATATGATCGAGGTCGGTCTGGGCGGCGATCTGACAGCGGCAGCTGAGGCAGATGAGTGGGTCGAAGCTTATAAAGAAGGAAAGAAGATGACCACCTCCTGCTGCCCGGCATTTGTCAATATGATCGAGAGACATTATCCGACGCTCAAAGGCAATATGTCAACGACAGTATCTCCGATGTGCGCGGTTTCCCGTGCACAGAAAGAGATCGATCCGGAGACGGTGACCGTATTCATCGGGCCGTGCATCGCCAAAAAGAGCGAGGCAAAGGAACATGGGATTGAGGGCAACGCAGATTACGCGCTGACTTACGGCGAGATTCGCGCGATCATGCGAGCGAAGAATGTGGCTCTGGAGCCGGAGGAGAACAGCTATCAGGACAGTTCTGTATATGGCAAGCGCTTCGGCAATTCCGGCGGTGTTACCGCGGCGGTGCTTCAGTGCATGAAGGAGACGAACGCGGATATCGATCCGAAGGTGCTTCGCTGCAACGGGGCGGCCGAGTGTAAGAAAGCGCTGCTGCTGATGAAGGTCGGACGTCTGCCGGAAGACTTTGTAGAAGGTATGGCCTGCGTGGGCGGCTGCGTCGGCGGACCGAGCAAGCATAAGAGCGAGATGGAGGCCAAGAAGTCCCGTGATAAACTGATCGGGATGGCCGATAAGCGCGAGGTCCATGAGAACCTGAAGAATCTGGGACTGGAATCAGTACATATGCATAGAGGCTGATGATATGACAGGAAAAGACAGAAAAGCGGGTAAAACAGCTTTGCTCGCGTTGATACTGACAATGCTCATGGCTTCGAGCGCATGGGCGGATACGATGGGAGCGATTGTACCGGTGACCGGAGAGCAGTCAGCGCCTCCCGGCTCGGAGGGTACCGTGCTGGCATCCGTGATTATCTCCGGAGACGCTGCTCAGGCGATGGAAAATCAGGGGAATCAGGGGCCGGGTGTAGTGAGCCAGGAAGAAACGCAGACCGGCACAGAGGGCCAGACGGAGCTGCAGCCAGCGGAAGAGAGTCAGACAGAGACTGGCGCGGAAACCGCGACGCAGACATCGGGCAGAGATATTGATCCCTCGAAGCCGATGGTAGCGCTGACTTTCGATGATGGTCCCCAGACCTCGGTCGGCAATCAGATCATGGACTGTCTCGCACAGTACGGCGGCAAAGCCACATTTTTCCTGGTGGGCGACCGCGTGGCGTCGAGAGCGTCAGAGGTACAGCGGATGGTAGCCGAGGGCCATGAGGTGGCCAATCATACCATGAACCACAAGTACCTTCAGAGCCTGGGGGCGGCAGAGATCCAGGCACAGGTGAATCAGTGCAACGATGTGATCCAGTCCGTGTGCGGTGTCAGACCGACGCTGATGCGCCTGCCCGGCGGCAATCATAACGCGACAGTTGTGGCCAATACCGGAATGCCGATGATTCAGTGGAGTATCGATACGCTGGACTGGAAGACCAGAGATACGGCATCGACAGTAAGCACAGTCTTAAATCAGGTGCAGGATGGAGATATCGTGCTGATGCATGAGCTCTATGAGGCAACCGGCAACGCCGTTTTACAGATCGTACCGGAGCTGGTAAACCGGGGGTATCAGATCGTAACCGTCAGAGAGATGGCGGCGGCAAAGGGGTACAGTTTACAGGCAGGTCAATTGTATTCAGCGCTGCGATGATAAAAGAACATTAATGATCAGTATATTTGTATAGTAAGATTAATTTTTGACGGGGCTGTCGTGCTGAACTTCGTGCGACAAGCCCCGTCTTAGATTTTATTCTGATAAAATCGCATCCAGCACCTCCGCGGCGTCCGCCCGGATATTCAGAGAAGCGATGCGGTCCAATGGCGTCTCAGAAGGATTGATCTGTACAAGCTTTGTATCCGGCCGCATGCGGCTTAGATATTCTCCGCTGCGAAAGCCGGTGGTACCGATGATGATCACCAGATCTGCTCCGGCAATCAGATGGATCGCCCTGTTCATATTTTCCTGAGCAATGCTGTCGTGAATGGCAGATTCGTTATAGAAGCCGACCGGCATCAGAGGAGCGCCGCATTTCTCACAGCGCGGCATATGCCCCTGATTCCATACCTGATAATCAAAGGTACGGTTCCTGCAGTCGATGCAGATATTATCGCGGAAGCTGCCCTGAAATTCGATGACGTTTTGGGAACCGGCGATGGTGTGCAGACAGTCCAGATTCTGGGTGACGATACCGTGAATCTTCCCCAGACGTTCCAGTTGTGCGAGCTGTTGATGAACCTTGCTGGGACCTTTGATAAAGGTTGCGTCGAGAAAAGCGTTTTTCATGATACGGTAAAATTCTTCCGGGTTCTTGCGGACATATGCGGCGGAGAAGATCCGTCTGGCGTTTCCGATACCGACCGCCTGCTTCAGCCTGCGCATACCGTAGAGATAAGAAATACCTGCGCCGGTGACGACGACGGTTTGGCTGCTCTGATCCATATATTTTTTCAGCTGATTGTATTCATAACTCATGGTGAAGTCCCTCCTTTTATTTTCCCATAGCCGGAATGTCTGTACATAGGCACAGTCCCTCGGCAGGGTTGGATGAAATAATGCGGTAAACAGCGTTACCTTTCCGCAATGGTTGCATAAGAAGAGCCGATCTTTATAAATCCGGCACAGGTTTGTATCTGTGTCCAGATGTTCACAGGGATCGTCATAATGAATGACGATACTTCCGCCGGTCCCCTGGGAGCGGGAATAGCAGCATTTCCCGCAGCGATTACATAAGGAGTCCCAGTCCTTCCGCCAGCGAAGCCAGGTTTTAAAAATGCGGATCAGCAAAGGACTCACCTCCTTGATTTTATATACGACACATGTTGCATATTGATATTCTACTGTGATAAGGGAGATTCATCAAGCAACAATGGCGGGAAAGTGTCGCATGGATCGCGGGGTTATGTGTCTCTTGTCATCGCGCGACAAGTGTTGTATAATGCTTGTATGAATTTTCATCTGGAATTCCGGATTTCAGACAAAAAGGTTTCTATAGCCTGCAAATAAAAAGCCAACAGGAGGACGAGATGAATAAGCAACCGGAAATTACAGAGGCGACAAGAGAGTCATTTGTGTCAGCCTTTTTTGAACTGGCTCAGGTAAAAGAGATTCATCAGATTACGATCCGGGAGATTACAAAACTTGCGGGGTACAACCGCACAACCTTCTATCGTTATTTTGAGGATATTTATGCGCTGATCGAGTATGCGGAAGATGATTTTTTTCAGACTACCCGGAGAATTATGCGAGAACGGAACGGCGGGAACGGTGTGCATGACCGGCAGTTTTTTGAGACTTTTATCCGTTGCTTTCAGGATAATCCGGATCGCGTTGCCGTGCTGATGTCAGAACAGAACCGCTTCCATTTTATCCGGAGAATGAGGGAAAATGTAATCGATCATATCGGCAGGTCGATCACGGACACGCCGAAAAAGAAGGCTGTGACGGATATGTTCTTTTACGGGATATTTTCCGCGATCGCGATCCATATGCAAAGCAGGGAAGCATTGCCTGATGAAGACCTGCTGGAGATCATTCAGAAACTGTTTAATGACTGGTACTGGCCGCAGGTGACAGAAGAAGGTGTTCTTTAAAAAATAACAAAAAGCAGTTTACGAAACTTCATCGTAAGCTGCTTTTTGATTTGCAGCTGACGCTGCATTCAGTCTTCCGCAGTCTGATTCAATAACTGTAAACGGATAATTCCAAAAAGAAACATCAGCGTACCGATCACGATATAAATAGTAATCACCTCATGAAAGAACAGCGCGCCCCAGAGAATGGCGAAGATTACCATGCTGCTCTGCAGGATCGGGATCATATAAAACGGCAGAAGCGGGATAGCCTTCGCGTTCAGGTAAAATCCGATGCCGGTGATAAATCCGAACATGAGGATGCCAAAGATACAGCCGATGTCCGGACGGATCCCGGAGATTGCTCCGCCTGCGACCTGCGGGATGAGCGGGATGGCGGAGAGGATACCTGCGATCGTGAAAATCGTCAGGTTGCTGTCGATGATATCCATCCGGTCCGCGACCTTTTTCTGGGAGAGCACATGGCATCCGGCACAGACGCCGGAGAGCAGGAAGAGAACCATCAGCGGGGCATTCTCCTGAAGAAACATTTCCGGAGAGCGGCCGTTCCATGAGATACATAAAACGCCGGTCAGGCAGAGTACGATACAGACGATCTTTCTGCGGGAGAGCTTTTCATGAAAGAGAAAGACGCTCGTCAGAGTTAAAAAGATGGCCTGGGAGGGCTGGGTGACGATATTTCCATAGGAGGGGCCGTGCGCGAGTCCGTAATTCTCCGTCAGATAGGCCATCCATTTGGCAACGGCGCCGAAGAGAATCCATCCCGCGAGCAGCTTCACGGCTGAGCGGTAATCAGGGCGGAAGGGCTGGCGCTTGATCGCTTTGAGAAGCAGTAAAAAACACACGCCGAAGGAGAAACGGAAGAACGTGATAAAAGCCGGACCAAAATATGGGCTGATCAGTTTGGCGCAGGTGCCGCCAAAGCTGAAAAGGATTGCTACGGTGAGCATATAGAGATATCCCATGGGAGCTGACCTCGATTTCTTATGTATTGATGATTGCCTGAGAAGCCAGTGTGGCAATCAGCCTGCATAGTATAGCATGATTTTATTTTCTCAACAAGAGAACATAAAAAATTCATAAAAATTCATTTGTATTCTTGACAAGATGACAACCCGTCATTATAATAAATGACAGGCTGTCATAAGTGACGGGGTGTCATAAATGACAGAATGTCACGTATTGTGTAGTGAATACATATGATAAAATGCCGGATTTTCATAATCTGACGGAAGGGAGGGATCAAGATGCCTTCAGAACGCTTTTACCGTCTGTCAGCGGCAAAGCAGCAAAGGATCAGGGAAGCTGTCATGAAGGAATTCGCAAGGGTTCCATTTGAAAAAGTGTCGATCAATCAGATCGTCCAGACCGCGGGGATCTCCCGTGGGAGTTTTTACACCTATTTTAATGATAAAAATGATCTGGTGCGGTGGCTGTTAGAGGATACCCGCGATCAGATGCAGCATCTGATGAACGAGGAGATGAGCCGCCAGGACGGGGATTATTTTTCCATGCTGAAAACAATGTTTGAGTGTGCGGTCAATGCGATGGAGGATGAAGAGATTCTGTCGGTTTACCGTAACATTTATTCCAGTCAGGAGTGTCTCCGGCAGGGCGGGATGGATATGATGCCTTCGGTTGCCGAGATTTATGCGCAGGACAGTCCGATCCGGCACATTTATGAGCATGTAGATAAACACGTGTTGAGATCGGAACGGTATGAGGATTTTATCCCGGTTGCGCTGCAGGCCGGAACGGCAATGATGATTTATTTAAAACAATATTACGAGCATCCGGACAGTTTGACAGAGATTCGCAGACTGTTTCATCAGTCGCTGGATATTCTTCGCTACGGAGCTTATAAAAAGGAAGAGGAGAAAATAAGGTTATGAAAAAAAGTTCCATTTTTGGGATCATAGTCGCAGTTGCATTCTGCGCGGTCGTTGCGGTGCGTGTGTTTACGCCGGAGGCTGAGGAAGAGGAGGAACTGCTTCCGGTTGTGGAGACAGAGACCCTGCAGAAGGGTGATATCGTGCTGTACCGTGATCTGGTAGGCACGGTAGAGCCGGCAGACGTGGTTTATATCTATCCGAAAGCGGGAGGCGAGGTCACGGGCGTCTTTGTAAAGACCGGCGATGAGGTGGAGGCTGGCCAGCTGCTCTGCACGATCGACACGAAGCAGGTAGAGAGCGCGAGACTTTCGATGGAGGCCGCGCTGACGTCATTAGAGACCGCGAGAAATACATACAATCGCCAGAAGGCACTGTACGAGGCAGGCGATGTGGCATCGGCGACATTTGAGAGCACGGAAGCTTCCTATAAGAGCGCCCAGATCCAGTATGACCAGGCCAAGCTGGCATATGATTATCAGCTGGAATACAGCAATATCACAGCAACGATCGGGGGCAAGATTGAGCAGTGCGATATCGAAATGCATGATAATGTATCCACGGCGACTCTGGTCTGCGTAATTTCAGGAGAGGGAAGCAAATCCCTGACATTCTCTGTGCCGGAAAAGATTGTCGGCAATTTATCAGTCGGCGATACCATTACTGCCACTAAGAGCGGGAGTGATTATCAGGGAACGATCAGCGAGATCTCATCGATGATTGATTCTGATACTGGGCTTTTCCGTGTAAAGGCATTGATCAATCAGGGAGATGCGCTTGCGACGGGTTCCTCTGTAAGCCTGTATGTTGTGTCGGATCGGGCGCAGAATGCAGATACGTTGTCAGTAGATTCCATTTATTATTCCGGCGGGGATTCGTATGTCTATCTGTATGAGGACGGAGTTGTGCGGCAGGCGGCCGTCGAGGTCGGCGTGTATGATTCGGAGCGTGCGCAGATCCTGAGCGGAGTGAGCGCGGGCGACGAGGTGATCGCGAGCTGGACATCGGAACTGTATGATGGCTCCGAGGTGCGCAAGGCAGACGAAGCGGCTGATACCCAGGCGACAGAATAAATGGGAGGTGGACAGCTATGGGATTAACAAGAACAGTTCTCAGACGTCCGGTCGCCACAGTGATGCTGGTGCTCTGTCTGATTGTGTTTGGCTTCCGGTCGATTATGTCCGCCAGACTGCAGCAGATGCCGGATATGGATTATCCGATGCTGATTATCTATACGCTCTACGCGGGAGCAAGCCCGGAGGATATCAATGATCTGGTGACAACGGAGATCGAAGACGAGATTGGTTCCCTGAGCGGTATCGATACGGTTACCGGGTACTCCATGGAAAATATTTCTTTGATTATCATTTCTTATGATTATGATAAAGATACGGATGAAGCTTACAATGATCTGCAGCAGAAGATGGATCAGATCAAAGCGGCGATTCCGGATGACTGCGAAGATCCGATGGTCATTAAGATGAACATGGATGAGATGGCGGCAATTACGCTGGCAATCGATAACAAGACGCAGTCAAATCTGTATAACTACGTCAATGATAAGATCGTTCCGGAGATTGAGAAGATTACGACGGTCGCGGATGTCAGTGTGAGTGGCGGTCAGGAGCAGTATATTCAGATCGAACTGATTCCGGAAAAGCTGGAGCAGTATGGGCTGACGATGAGTTCGGTCGCGAGTTCCGTCGGCGCGGCGGATTTCAGTTATCCGGTGGGCGACACGATTGTGGGTGATCAGCTGCTGGATGTCAGCGCGGGCGCGGAGTATAATACGACGGAGTTGTTAAAAAAGATTCCGATTTCGCTCGGCAATGGAAATATTATTTATCTGGAAGATATTGCGAATGTGGGGCTGGCGCTTGAAGATGCGGAAGGTGTAGCACGTTATAACGGCAACGATACCATTTCCATTGAAGTAACCAAGCAGCAGAGTGCGACCGCTATGGAGGTTTCTGCTGAAGTCAAGGAGGTTATGGCGGAGCTGCAGGAAGCAGATCCGAACCTGGAGGTTATAATTGTAGACGATACCAGCGAGACGATCATTTCATCGCTGTCAAGCGTATTTCAGACGATGATTATGGCGGTTATTGTGTCGATGCTGATCATTTTCCTCTTCTTTGGAGAGATCCGTGCTTCTCTGATCGTCGGCACGTCGATCCCGATCTCGATTCTGGCGGCGCTGGTGCTGATGCAGCTCATGGATTTCAGCTTAAATGTTGTTACATTGAGCAGCCTTGTACTCGGCGTCGGTATGATGGTGGATAACTCGATCGTAGTACTGGAGAGCTGTTTCCGTGCGACAAAGGGCAAAGGACTGGCAGGCTATCGCGACGCTGCGCTGGAAGGCAGCGGCATCGTCCTGCAGTCCATCATCGGTTCGACGGTGACGACCTGCGTGGTATTCCTGCCGCTGGCGATGATGACGGGATTAAGCGCCATGATGTTTACGCCGCTGGGATTTACGATTGTCTTCTGTATGGTGGCGTCTCTGGTGAGCGCGATGACGATTGTGCCGCTGTGTTACTGTTACTTCCGGCCAAGAGAAAAGGAAGACTCCCCGGTGGGCGGCATCATGCGTGCCCTTCAGAAGGGGTATCGCGGCCTGATGGATGAGCTTCTGGAGAAAAAGAGAATTGTAATTCTGGTATCGGCCCTCTGCTTTGCGGTGTCGATCTGGATGGCGACTCAGCTGCGGATGGAGCTGATGGTTTCTGATGATATCGGACAGATTGATATCGATATCGAGATGCGGCCGGGCCTTAGTGTGGAGGAACAGGACCGGATCTTCCGTCAGGTTGAAGAGTATATCACACAGGATCCGGATCTGGAATCCTATTTGCTTTCCTCCGGTGGAAGCGGACTGAGCACTTCTACGGGAACCAGCGGTACGATCAATGCTTATCTGCTGGATAAACGGTCGAGAGAGACGGATGAGGTGATGAAAGAGTGGAAGAAGGGTCTGGCGGATGTCACAGGTGCGAATCTGACATTCACGTTGGGTTCGTCCATGAGTACCGTGATGAGTACCAGCGACGGGGCGGAATATGTCCTGCAAAGCACACAGTATGATGATCTGAAAGCGGCGTCCGACGCGATTGTGGCGGAGCTGCAGACCAGACCGGAGATCACGAAGGTACATTCGACGATGGAAAACTCAGCGCCGGTTGTAAAGGTTGACATTGATTCCGTGAAAGCGACCGCGGAGGGCGTGACGCCTGCGCTTGTTGCGAGTTCTCTGAACAACATCCTGGACGGGATTGAGGCGACCACGATGAAGGTGGACGGCGAGGATATCAGCGTGATGGTAGAATATGCGAAAGACCAGTATGATACGATCGACAAGCTGCAGGGAATCATGCTTACCAGCGATTCGGGAACGTCGGTGGCGCTTACAGATGTTGCGGATATCTATTTCAAAGACAGCCCTGCGACGATTCTTCGGTCGGACGGACAGTATCAGGTGACGATCACCGGTGATTTTCTGACAGAAGATTCGCGGGAACAGGACGCAATTGAAGATTTGCTTTATGATGAAGTGGTTACAAAATATATGGGATCCACGGTTGTCCTGGCAGAGAGTACCATACAGAAAATGATGCGGGAAAACTTTTCCGCGCTGGGCGGCGCGATCGCGTTGGCAGTATTTCTGGTATTTGTTGTTATGGCAATGCAGTTTGAATCCCCGAAGTTTTCCCTTATGGTTATGACGACGATTCCGTTTGCGTTGATCGGTTCGTTCATCCTGCTGTATCTGACGGATGTTTCCATCAGTATGACCTCTCTGCTTGGTTTCCTGATGCTGGTAGGTACGGTAGTAAATAACGGTATTCTGTATGTTGACACAGTGAACCAGCTGCGGAGTGAGATGGAGATGAAGCAGGCTCTGATCGAGGCAGGTGCGATCCGTATGCGTCCGATCTTCATGACGACGCTAACCACAATCGGAGCGATGATCCCGATGGCATTAGCTTTTGGTGATTCTGGTGCGACGATGCAGGGACTCGCGATCGTAGACGTAGGCGGTCTGCTGGCTTCGACTGCGCTGGCATTGCTCGTATTGCCGATCTATTATGCGGTTATGAGTGTCAAGCCGAAGAAAGAAATCAGCTATGATTAAATGAGCGAAAGTGAGGAAAGAACATGCTCGCATGTTCTTGACGAACGGCGAATG
>JAJBUA010000020.1:770-4265 GCA_020860565.1 Clostridiales bacterium | reverse complement strand
TTGCGCAGATCCCCGGCCAGATGGACCTCTTTAATGAGGCTGAGGCGGAACAGGATCCTTCGCTTGCCAGACAGGAGGAGGCTTTTGCCACAGAGCCGCCCGCGGATAAAACAACGCGCAAACCCCGGAAGAATAATGATGACCGGTTTAAGGGCATTCCTGTGGAGAAATGCTATCTCGATGTCCCGGAAGAGGAACGCATCTGCGGAATCTGCGGCACCCCGCTTGAAAAGATCGGGGAGGAGTTTGTCCGCCGGGAAATCAAATTTACCCGTCCGAAAGTAAAGATCCGCGAGTACTACAGTGTAAACTATGGGTGCCCTGTCTGTAAAACCGGTGCCGGACTTCCTTATATTAAAAAAGGGAAAGACGGCCGGGCCCATATGATACACGGGATGGCTTCCGCTTCCACAGTTGCTTATGTCATCTATCAGAAATACTTCAACGGCATGCCCCTGTACCGTCAGGAACGCGACTGGAAGCAGTGCGGCGCACAGATCAGCCGCGCGACGCTGGCAAACTGGGTCATCCGGAATGCCGACGATTTTTTCCGGCCAATGTATGACTTCTTCCGAAGGAAACTGCTAAAACGCCAGTTTGTCATGGCGGACGAAACGCCGGTGCAGGTACTCCATGAACCGGGGCGCCGGGCCCAGACACAGTCTTACATGTGGCTTTACCGCAGCGGGGAGGACGGCGGGCCGCCCATCATCATCTACAAGTATTCCCAGACCCGCGCCGGTGAGAATGCCGTGGATTTCCTGGATGGATACAGCGGCTACCTGATGTGCGACGGGTACAGCGGATATAACAAACTCCGCTCTGCAAAACGGACAGCGTGCTATGCACACATCCGGCGGTACCTGATCGACGCAATTCCCAAAGGCAAAGAACTGGATTATACGCAACCTGCCGTACAGGGAGTCATGTACATCAACCGCCTCTTCGAAGAGGAAGGGAAGATCAGAAAGAAAAACCTTTCGTTCGATGCCATCAAACAGGCCAGGCTTGAGAAAGAAAAGCCGGTGATTGAAGGCTTTTTGGCGTGGCTTGAAAAGCAGTCACCCGTCAAAGGTTCCCGTATGGCCAAAGCCGTAACCTACGCCCGCAACCGTATCCCTTACCTCATGACATATCTGGAGGACGGTAGGTGCAGCCTTTCGAACAACCCGAGCGAGAACTCCATCCGGCCCTTTGTAGTGGGACGCAAGGGCTGGCTCTTCAGCGACCGCCCGGTTGGTGCGGAAGCCAGTGCCATGTGCTACACTATGGTAGAAATGGCAAAAGCAAACGGAGTAAATGCCTACCACTACCTTACCCTGCTCCTCGAAAAGTTACCAAACAGCAGCATGACAGATGAGGAACTGGAACAGCTGGCTCCATGGAATGAATCCGTAAAAGCGGAAGTCGAGCAGATGGCTTTGGCTGAAAACCAGTAAATAACAAATCGATCATATGTGGATTGTCAAGGTGCTTTGGCCGTAACATTCGGCCAGGGCATTTTTGAACTGCAGTAAAAAACTACTTACTACTTCAAAAATGCACAGGTGCGGTAATCCTACCGCCTAAAATTTAAGCGCTTACGATATAAGGATGATTCTGGCAGAGAAGTTATTTAATTGCTTTAAAGATAAGGATGCATTTACGCTGATGAAGCTAGTGTTATCATAGAAGGCGATGGAAGAAATCTTTCAATAATCAAGGATGAAAGTATCGATTGTATTCTGATTGAAATTATGAAAGAAAATGTAGAGAAAATTAAGAACCGTTTTGAGGGGAAGATATGGTTTCAGACGGTAGAGTGTTGAAAAGCGCGGAGGAATGGAGAGCAACATGAAGAAGATACCAACACTATTTGAGCGTCAATTTATGAATCACAAGGTTGTAAAGGTTTTACCAAAGGCGACAGAAGGTCTGGAGTGGGTGCTGGATGGAGAGGGAACGGCTACTGTGAAGTGGGATGGTTCCTGTTGCGCGGTGATTGACGGAAAATTTTATAAGCGTTATGACGCAAAGCGTGGAAAGAAGGTCCCAGATGGAGCCATCTTATGTGAAGAAAATCCGGATCTGGTGACTGGTCACCTGCCGTGTTGGGTGACATGTAACAGGAATAATCCAGCTGATAAATGGTATTATGCGGCGTATGACAATTTCAGGAAAACAACAGCGGTGGCTGCAGAAGGTACCTATGAAGCGGTTGGTCCCCATTTTCAGTCTAATCCGTATGGTCTGGTAGCAGATACTCTGATTCCTCACGGAAAGGACATTATAGAGTTAAACAGAAGCTTTGAAGGAATACGGGATTATTTGGGTTCTCACTGGATCGAGGGAATTGTGTTCTGGAAGGATGGTAAACCCATGTGTAAGATTAAGAGAAAGGATTTCGGATTCAAATGGAAGTAAAAAAAGCAGAGCGAGATATTTGTATCCGTGAAGATTATTTCAGCATTCCGATTCGGATCGGATATAGAAGACATGATGATATGAGAGGCGGGGGTGAAGGCACAGGAAAATGGGTCGCTTCGCGATAGATTTGCATATGGTGAAACAGAAATGTTTCATTATGACAAATTGAAAGGTAAGAATCATGGCAACATCATTGTATCCGGATATTTCACATTATCATCCTGTAAAGGATTGGGCAAAGGTAAAGGCATCCTGCCCGTTCCTGATCTGTAAGGCGACAGAGGGTACGACATTCATTGATACATCGCTTGAGGATTTTATAGTCGGCTGCGAAGAGAATAAAATATCGTACTGGTTATTTGCGTACCTGCGCAAAGGCAACGAAGTGGATCAGGCGCAGTTTCTGATATCTGCATGTAAAGAAAAAACAGGCGACTATTTTGTGGGCTATGCGCTGGATATTGAAGAGGAAAATTCAGCAGCGAACGTGAAAGCAGCGCTGGGATATCTGGCGGGACTGGGCGTGAAGACATTACTTTATACCATGTATTCGCAGTACGGGATCTATAAAACCGTAATTGAGTCGCGCCCTTCTGATTGCGCATTCTGGGAAGCGCGGTATGGCGAAAATACAGGGTTCTATGATGCAAAGTATGCGCCGCATACCTGTGATCTGCATCAGTATACGTCCAAGGGGATTTGTGCAGGTATCACAGGGGTTTGTGATTTGAATCGGATTGCCGGATCAAAGAAGGAAGAATGGTTTAAGACAAAGAAAACGATTCTTACGATTGATGGCAAGTGGGGCACTGCAACCTGCAAACGGGCACAGGAAGTATTCGGTACGACACAGGATGGATACATTTCGGGACAGCCGACCGGTTTAAAAAAGTATCATGCTGGTATCAGTTGTGCAAAGTATGCGGTTCATGGATCCGGATCACAGCTGATCAAAGCAATCCAGAAGAAAACGGGAGTTGTACAGGATGGAAAATTAGGCCCCGTAACAATCAGAGCAATGCAAACTTATTTAGGTCCACCACCGGACGGAACGATCTACATACAAGCGCAGAAACTTTTAGCCGGGCG
>JAJBUA010000020.1:0-760 GCA_020860565.1 Clostridiales bacterium | reverse complement strand
ACAACACAGGACGGTACGATCAGCAATCCGTCACAGATGGTAAAAGCACTGCAGAAATGGCTGAATAAGGAGTCTTAAACGGGTCCGATTTTAATATCTTATTTGCTGAAGAACGCTTCCGCCAGCCTCGTCAGCGCCAGCTGGTCGCTTCTTCCCATAATCTCGCGGCTTGAATGCATGGCCAGCAAGCCGACGCCGACGTCAGCTGTCCGCATGGGCAGGTGGGAGGAGATGTTGGATCCGATGGTGCCGCCGCCCCGCGTGTTGGAGTGCTTGACGAATCTCTGATAGGGTATATTTTCCTGTGTGCACAGATCGATGAGGGAGCCGAGAATCTCGCTGTCCCAACTATAGGACTGGTTGCTGGCTGTTTTTAAGACAAGGCCGTGGTTTAAGACAGGGTAATTGGTAATATCCTGGGATGCGGGATGATTCGGATGGTAGGCGTGTGCCACATCTGCGGACAGCATCATGCCGCCGGCGATATCGGCCATGCAGTCGGTCTGATTTTTCCCGAAGGATTGCCAGATTTTCCCGATGACGATGGCTGGCAGTGAGGAATCTGCGCCCTGTTTGCTGAGACTGCCGATTTCCTCATTGTCAAAAAGGCAGACCAGATTGACGCGGTCGGCGTTTTGGCTGTTGATCAGTCCATAGATCAACGCGCAGACAGAGGTGATGTCATCAAGTCTCGGCGCAGAGAGGAATTCGCCGTTGATGCCGACGCGCGCAGGCTGTTCCGTATTGTAAATGCACAGGT
>JAJBUA010000047.1 GCA_020860565.1 Clostridiales bacterium | reverse complement strand
ATATTTTATACTGTAAATACATAGTTTTTTAACAAACCATTTTCTTGCTTTCTGAAAATACATATGATTTACACATCACGAAAAATAAAAGGATCTCATAAAGCTTTCGCAGCTTATTTGTACCCAGGAAAGGAATGATAACAATTATGAACACAAAACGCGTTGGAATTATTGGATACGGCGCATTAGGTAAAATTCTGGCAAGGGGAATCGTTTCTCAACTCAGCGCACAGTATACCATATCCGGTATTTTAGAGATGCGAACAGACTTACGATCCGAACTGAAAACTGATGGTTTTAAATCTTGTCAATCCCTCGACTTTCTTCTAAATAACAAGCCAGACATTATCGTAGAAATTGCGTCCGGACAAGCTGTCCGGGAATATGGAGATATTATTTTAAAACACAAAATTCCTCTTATTATTACCTCTGTTGGCGCATTAGCTGATGATCAATTATATTCTCAGCTTTTGTCGTCAGCTCAGGAAAACCACACGAAAATTTACATTCCTTCCGGCGCGATCGGAGGATTGGACATTATGCAAACCCTGCAAGTAATGGGAAACACCACCGGGATAATCGAAACCCGAAAGGCTCCTGACAGCCTAAATGGGGCTCCTTATTTAAACGGTCATCCCTTATCTAATCAACACCGTGAAACAGCGTTTCAGGGAACCGCACGGGAGGCTATTACGGGCTTCCCTAAAAATGTTAACGTGGCCGTAGCATCCGCACTAGCAAGCGCAGGTATAGACCAGATGCAGGTAATCATCGAAAGCTGTCCTGGTCAGACAGAGAATATTCATAAAATTACATGTAAAAATGATCTGGCAAAGGCAGTTATAGAAATATCTTCCTCTCCAGATCCAACCAACCCGAAATCAAGTACCATAACAGCGTGGAGCATCGTCGCTCTTTTGAAAAGCCTGGCAAGTCCGATTGAACTACGATAAATACATTTAAGAAATAAACGCCACGAAAAGACAAAAGCTACCGGAACAATCCGGTAGCCTCTTTTTACATCGAGTTCCTGACAGATTGCACAACTGTATGCTCACCTGAACACATCCAGTCCTGCAGTCGCGATTCTTTTATTTGCGAGAACATCATAAAATCATTTTCTTCTATCACAAATTCTCTTGCCATATTAACCAATATCATTCTCGCCTTCATTAATTCAAATTCCATTTTTCCAAGTCAGTCTTGATTTTCTCAAGAACCAGATACGTAAAGAGTGATGAAATCTACTTCCCGAAACACCGTATCCAGACTGTCCGCAATCTCCATATTCTTTTCAAGCACACTCCTGTCCATATTATAAGATATTCTCATACACGATAATTTTCATATCAAAACCGCCAACCATCATTTTCGCAATCCGCCTTCCGATATTTTCCTATCCGATAATACCCAGTATTTCCCCGAATAATCCACAAAACGTATATTTTCCAGCACACCTGTTATCTGGCACTTCCGCACGAGTACTCATAGTGACAGGATAAAGCTGCTTTGCACAGGCAAGCATACGAACCATCGCATATTCAGCAACAGATATCGCGTTTACACCCGATGTGTTTTTTACCACAATTTACTTCGCTTCACAAGCTTTGATGTTAATTGATCCTGTCGTACACCCTGCTTGCAAATCAGCCTTACGCTAGGATTTTTAGATCATTCTCCGTAATATATTCACGTCCCGGCATCGACCAATTACTTATTTTTAAACACATACGTGTAAATGTTCGACGTGGTACTGACAGTAGAATGACACATCAACGTCTGAACAACTTTTGAGAACAATACCAGCTTCAAATCACTTGGTTGCGAATATATACCGAATCACCCAAGGATAAACATAGCGGAATTTTTCTAGTATAATTCGGCAAAAACTGCGGATAAAAAACTATTCCTCATAATGATATTTGCAGGAATAAATAATCAGGTTATGGTTATTGTCCATATTATAAGTCAGCCTATGCTCGTCAGTGATCCGGCGGCTGCATACTTTTCGGTGTTTTAATGGTTCAGGCTTGCCGATGCCTTTTAATAGCCCGTTCCGGTCAATGTCTTTAATCGATTGTTTTTACAATAAAACCGCCATCAGCCGCTTCCTTCATGGATTTATCAAGCATAGTCAGATATTCCGCATTTTTTTTGGCTTTCAGCATCTCATTGTACTCATTTTCAGATATCATTACGATATTTTCGTTTTTCGGCCGGGATATGATCAGGGTTTCTCCGTGAAACACTTTATCGCATAAATTCTTAAAATTATCTCTGACATCCATACTTCTCACTGCCAGCATAAAACTGCCTCCTTTCGTGGTAGAAAACGTACGTTTTTTCGTACGATAATTATATGTCATTCATACGATCCTGTCAACCACTTTCGTGTTTTGGCTAATAACTTATGATAAATCAAAAGCTAAAATAAGCCCCTTGAAAATGCTGTAGAATCAACATTTCCAAGGGGCTTCTGTCATTTATGCGGATAATGGATTACTGTGCCATCTGCTTTGCAACTTCTTCTGCAAAATTCTCTTCCTTCTTTGCAAGGCCTTCGCCGGTCTCATAACGAACGAACTTCTTGATCGTAAGCTTCGCGCCGTTTGCCTTTGCAACCTGATTTACGTACTGAGATACGCTCTGCTTGCCGTCCTCTGCCTTTACGTAAACCTGATCCATCAGACAGAACTCTTTGAGTTCTTTGTTGATACGGCCCTGAATCATACCCTGGATCACCTTCTCCGGCTTGGAAGCTTCCTTCGGATCGTTCTGGATCTGAGCCAGCAGGATGGATTTCTCATGCTCGATGAAGTCCGCGCTTACCTCGCTTCTGTCACAGAACTGCGGCTTCAGAGCTGCAGCCTGCATTGCCACGTTCTTAGCCATCTCTTTGATCGCATCGTTAACTACGTCGGTCTCTACGTCAATCAGCACGCCGATTCTGCCGCCTGCATGGATGTAGGAAACCACAAATCCGTTTGCTTCCTCCACCTTCTCGAAACGGCGGATATTCATGTTCTCACCGATCACAGAAATCTGCTGAGACAGAGCTTCCTTTACGGTTACAGTCTCATCCTTGGACCACTTCTCAGCCAGGAACGCGTCCATATCAGCTGCCTCGGTCGCCAGCGCCTGAGCCGCTACATCTGCTACGTAGGTGCGGAATTTCTCATTCTTTGCCACAAAGTCGGTCTCTGCGTTTACCTCTACGATAACTGCCTTTTTGCCATCAGCAGTCAGATCGGTCATAACGATACCCTCTGCCGCGATACGTCCGGCCTTCTTAGCTGCGCCCGCAAGTCCCTTCTCTCTCAGGAACTCGATCGCCTTGTCCATATCTCCCTCGGTAGCAGTCAGTGCCTTCTTGCAGTCCATCATGCCTGCACCGGTGATCTCTCTCAACTCTTTTACCATTGCTGCGGTAACTGCCATTGTATTTTCCTCCAAATCATGATATCTGAATATCTGAGCCCTGATCCGGCTCCTTCATGCGCACATCGAGTATGAGGCGAAAAGCTGCCTCCTGCTCGATCTGATACAGCTTCTCTTTATGCCTCAGCTTCTTCCGCTTCTGCTTCCTCAACCTCAGCTGCGTCTCCCTGATTTGCCTCGATGACAGCGTCTGCCATCTTGGAAACGATCAGTTTGATCGCACGGATCGCGTCGTCGTTGCCCGGAATCACATAATCCAGCTCCTCCGGATCACAGTTGGTATCTGCGATACCGATTAACGGGATGCCAAGGGACTGTGCTTCCTGTACACAGATTCTCTCCTTCTTCGGATCTACGATAAAGATCGCATCCGGGAGTCTCTTCATATCCTTGATACCGCCAAGGTTCTTTTCCAGCTTATCCCACTCTTTGCGGATCTTGATAACTTCCTTCTTAGGCAGGACATCAAAGGTACCGTCCTCTGACATCGCCTCGATCTCTCTCAGTCTTGCAATACGGCTCTGGATGGTCTTGAAGTTTGTCAGCATACCGCCCAGCCATCTTCCGTTTACATAGTACATACCACAGCGCTCTGCCTCGGTAGCGATCGCATCCTGCGCCTGCTTCTTGGTGCCGACAAAAAGGATCGTGCCGCCGTTTGCCACGATATCGGATACTGCGTTGTAAGCCTCGTCCACTTTAACGACGGACTTCTGCAGATCGATGATATAGATACCGTTTCTCTCGGTGTAGATGTAGGGAGCCATCTTCGGGTTCCATCTTCTTGTCTGATGTCCGAAATGAACACCTGCTTCCAAAAGCTGCTTCATTGAAATAACACTCATGTCTTTTCCTCCATTGGTTTTTCTTCCGCCTGCGTCTCGTGCTTCCTCCGGGACCCCATCCGGGGCACCGCCGTCAGAATCGGCAGACGTGATTAATTTTCAGCCTTTTTATCCTAACATATCCAAAGGGAAATGACAAGAGGTTATTTTCATTAAGTGCAAATTAACAGTAAAAAAGCCGCCCGCGATTGGCGGACGGCCCATGTTTATTTCGACAATTTGATATTCTTTAACTCATCGAAGACCACATCATTAAGTACCTTGATATAGGTTCCCTTCATGCCGGAGGAACGGGACTCGATGACGCCGGCGCTTTCAAATTTTCTGAGTGCGTTGACGATGACGGAACGGGTGATGCCGACCCGGTCGGCGATCTTGGAGGCGACCAGGATGCCTTCGTCTCCATCGAGTTCCTCAAAGATGTGTTTGATGGCCTCCAGTTCTGAGAAGGACAGTGTCCCGATTGCTGACTTGACGATCTGGATTTTGCGTGTCTCTTCCGCGTTTTCTTCATTTACGGAGCGCATCATCTCCAGGCCGACGACGGTCGTGCCGTATTCGCTGAGGATGATATCGTCGATGTCATACTGGTTATCCATCTTATAGATAAAAAGTGTCCCCAGACGCTCGCCGGCGATGTCGATCGGTGTGATGATCGCCTGATATTTCCGGACATTGTCGTCTGCAAATCCCAGTGTCGCCAGATTGACATTCTCCTTGGTGGAAAGGATACTGAGCAGCCGTTCGTTCAGCATCTTATCTACAAAACCGCCGACCTGATCTTCGATCAGTTCTTCGATCTCATCCACGCCCGGACAAAGACCTACGCCGAGAACCTTTCCCTTTCTGCTGATCACCAGAATATTGGAAAGGAGGATCTCGCTCAGTACCTTACAGATATCATTAAATACGACCTTATGTGAATTGTTGTTATGCAGCAGCTTATTAATTTTTCTGGTCTTATCAAGCAATTGAACACTCATTCGAAAACCTCCCCGTATCAAATCTTATAACGGCCTCCATGATAGCGAACGACAAAATATTCTTGCTGTTCACTATGAATTTTAGCACGATAGTCGTTGAATAACAAGAGATTTTTGAATTTTTTCGACTATTCTGCAAATATTTCTTATTGTTTGTTTTTCTGAATTTTCACGCGGTATCCGCAGGTTTCATTTGCGCAGACCAGGTTGCTGCCTTTTTCTACCATATAAGAACCGCACTGAGGGCATTTTTCGGCTGACGGCTTCTGCCAGCTCATAAAATCGCACTCCGGGTTGGCCTCACAGCCAAAATACCGGCGGCCCTTTTTCGTTTTCTTCAGCACGATCTCCTTACCGCACTTCGGACAGGGGACTCCGATTTTCTCCAGATAGGGCTTGGTATTTTTGCAGTCCGGGAATCCCGGGCAGGCAAGGAATTTGCCGTGAGGGCCGTATTTGACCACCATGTTGCGTCCGCAGTTCTCACAGATCACATCGCTGACTTCGTCTGCGATCCGGATATTCTCAAGAGATGTCTGCGCCGATTGGACCGCTTCATCCAGATCCGGGTAAAAATTCTCAACGATTGTCTTCCACTCAACGTCGCCATTCCCCACCCGGTCGAGCAGCTGTTCCAGATTAGCGGTAAAAGTAGTATCCACAATACTGGGGAAACATTTTTTCATCACCATATTGACCGCTTCTCCCAGCTCTGTCACGTAGAGGTTTTTATTTTCCTTTGTTACATAACGACGGGCGAGTATCGTCGTGATCGTCGGAGCGTAAGTGCTCGGGCGTCCGATCCCCACTTCTTCCATCGCCCTGACCAGGGATGCCTCCGTATAATGCGCCGGCGGCTGTGTAAAGTGCTGGTCTTCTTCCAGTGCGGCCAGCTGCAGTTCCTCTCCCGGCTCTATTTTTCCAAACAGGGCATTGCCCCTCTCGTCGTCCTTGTCATCTTCTGAAACATACACCGACATAAAGCCATTAAACAGCAGACGCGATGCCGACAGATGGAATACATAATCTCCCGCCCCCACCTTCACCGACGTAGTTTCGTATACCGCCGGTTTCATACGACTGGCCGTAAACCGTTTCCAGATCAGCTGATACAGACGGAACTGGTCTCTCGGCAGGGCGTCTTTTAACATTACCGGCGTCCTCGTAATATCGGTTGGCCGGATCGCCTCATGTGCGTCCTGAATCTTTCTGGAAGCGGATGATTCTGTCTTACCGTTTCCTGCCGCATACGCATCTCCATAAGCAGATCGGATATACGTTTCCGCCGCTTCTGCCGCTTCCTGCGCGACACGCGTCGAATCTGTACGCAGATAAGTAATCAGACCGACCATTCCCTGGCCCGGCACATCGACGCCCTCGTAAAGCTGCTGCGCGATCCGCATTGTCTTCTGCGTCGAGAAATTCAGTGCTTTCGAAGCTTCCTGCTGCAGTGTACTCGTTGTAAAAGGAAGCGGAACTTTTTTGACTCGTTCTGAGGTTTTGATCTCTTTGACAAGATAGCTTTGCTCTTCCAGCTCTTTCAGAATCTGATCCATCTCTTCCCGGCTGTGGATCTCCATCTTATGCGAGCCTTTGCCGTGAAATCTGGCGGTCAGCGGTTTTTTGCCTCCCGCGTGCGTAAGCTTTGCATCCAGCGTCCAGTATTCCTCCGGGATGAAGGACTCGATCTCCTCCTCGCGGTCACATACCATGCGCAGAGCTACCGACTGTACGCGCCCGGCGCTTAATCCTCTCTTGATCTTGCTCCAGAGCAGCGGGCTGATACTGTAGCCCACCATCCGGTCCAGTATTCTGCGGGTCTGCTGAGCGTTTACCAGATCCATATCGATCGTCCGCGGACTCTTCAGCGAATTCTTTACCGCATTTTTTGTAATCTCATTAAAGCTGATCCGGTATACCTTTTTATCCTTCAGCTCGTCCAGCTTAAGCGCTTTCATCAGATGCCAGGAGATCGCCTCTCCCTCGCGGTCCGGGTCCGTAGCCAGATAGATATTGTCCGCTTTTTTTACTTCCTTGCGCAGGCGCGACAGGATATCGCCCTTGCCGCGTATCGTGATATATTTGGGCTCATAACCGTTTTCTATGTCGATCCCCAGTGTGCTTTTGGGAAGATCGCGCACATGACCGTTGGAAGCGTCTACCTCATAATTGCTCCCAAGAAATTTTTTGATTGTTTTGACCTTAGCAGGTGACTCTACGATAACCAGATTCTTCGCCATGACTGCTCTCCGTCTCCTTATAATTTCCTGCCGTAATACTGGTTTGATGTACGAAATACATATCCCCCAAGTTCCAGTTCCAGCAAACTATCCATACATTCCGTGACGGACAGCCCTGTATCCGCCGCAACTTCGTCCAGATGTTTTGGGTTGAAGTCTAGGAAACTATACACCATTTTTTCGCGCTTTGCAAGCCTCACCATATTTTTTTCACGAATAACCAGCTTTCCGTGATGACAGATCCCCAGATATTCCAGGATATCATCCGGACACAGGGCAGGTCTGGCTCCCTGTGCAATCAGAAGGTTACAGCCGGCGCTCAGGCGATCCGTGATCCTCCCCGGAAAGGCAAAGATTTCTCTTCCCTGCTCGAGCCCCAGCTCCGCGGTGATCAGCGAGCCGCTCTTTTCCTTTGCTTCCGCAACCAGCACGGCGTCTGCCAGTCCGCTGATAATCCGGTTGCGCATCGGGAAATTCTGCTTCAGGGGCGGGGTATCGCACGGAAATTCCGTCAGAACTCCTCCCTGCTCCTGCATACTTTCATATAAAAGATAGTTCGTCCGCGGATAACAGATATTGACTCCGCATCCAAGAACGCCAAATGTCCTGCCGCCCTCGGCCCGCAGCGCGCCGGTATGCGCGGCCGAATCGATCCCAGCCGCCAGCCCGCTGATAATCTGGACATGTTCCGCGGCAAGCGCCCCGGCAAATTTTTCCGTGATCTGTTCGCCATACCTGCTGCAGCCGCGCGCTCCTACAATGGCAACTGTGGGAACGCCGTTCTCCGGCAAATGTCCCCGGTAAAAAAGCAACGGCGGATAATCATAGATCTCCAGCAGCCGCTGCGGGTATCCCGCGTCCAGAAAGGTCACTGTCCCGATGCCGCGTCTGCCGAGGGACCGATATTCCTCCCGCGCCCGCGGGTACCGCTCCCTGCCCTCCATAATGGCACGGATCTGCTTTTCCTTCAGGAAACCAGCCTGTTTTAACTCTGTTTCTTCTATATGATATATTCTCTCATAGCTGTGAAAATGCTCATAAAGTCTGCGGAGCGATACCGCCCCCAATTCAGCCATACTGTTTAACCAGTATAAATATTCTTTTTCCCGTTCGTTCATCTACGCCTTCCCTCCCCAGTAACGGTCTTCCAGATCGCGGTATCCGACCGCTTCTGCCAGATGTCTGCGGCGGATGTCCGTACTGCCGTCCAGATCCGCGATCGTCCGCGCGACTTTCAGGATGCGGCTGTATCCTCTGGCGCTGAGCTGCATTTTTGTAAAGACATTTTTTAAATAAGCATCCTCGTCCTTTCCCAGCATACAGTATCTTTTTACCTCACGGTTTCCCATCTCGCTGTTAAAAAAGATGGCACTTCCCGCAAAACGCGCCTTTTGAATCCTCCTCGCGGCTTCCACCCTCGCACGGATCTTCTCCGACGGCTCGTTCTGGCCTTCACTCCGGATATCCTGATAAGTAATAGGCGCGGCTTCCACGCAGATATCGATGCGGTCTAAAAGCGGCCGGGAAATTTTTCCCAGATACCGCCGGATCTGCAATTCGGAACAGGAGCATTTTTCACGATTTGGGAAATGGCCGCATGGGCATGGATTAGCGGCAGCCGCCAGCATGAAATCTGCCGGGAAATCGCAGGTCGCGTTCACTCTGGCGATCGTCACCTTACGCTCCTCCAGCGGCTGTCTGAGGATTTCCAGCGTCTGCCGCTGAAATTCCGGAAGCTCATCGAGAAAGAGGACGCCCCTCGACGCAAGAGATACTTCCCCCGGTCTCGGAGTTTTCCCTCCTCCGATCAGGGCAGAGGGACTGATTGTATGATGGGGTGCCCGAAACGGACGGTTTCGGATCAAGGTGCGGCCCGGCGGCAGCATGCCGCAGACGCTGTAGATTTTAGAAAGTTCGATCTGTTCCTCCCTCGACAGGGAAGGCATTATGGTAGGGATCCGGCTCGCCATCATGGTTTTCCCGCTTCCGGGCGGACCGATATAGAGAATATTGTGGCGGCCGGCGACCGCGACCTCTGTCGCTCTCCGCACGGCGCTCTGGCCGTTTACTTCTGAGAAATCCTGTATGTAGCAATTACTTTCTTCTTTTTCCCGGAGGAAGGCGTCTCCGGATTCCGGTGTTATGGCGTCCGGGGCGTTTAAAAGGGCTGCAACCTCCTGCAGGCTTACGGCTCTCACGGTCGAAACCCGCTCCGCTGCCAGACTTTCTGCCAGATTGTCTTCCGGCACAAAGATCTGCCGGATGCCTTCATTCTGGAGAGCCAGCGCCAGCGGGAGCACACCGCGTATCCCCTTGATGCGCCCGTCCAGACCGAGTTCTCCAAGGAACGCGCTGTCATGGTATCGGCTCATATCCACGATCCCATAGGCGCCCAGGATCGCCAGTGCGATTGGCAGGTCAAACGCCGTTCCGTCCTTGCGGATATCGTCCGGTGACAGATTGATGGTTACTTTTCTGGGGTAGAGATGAAATCCTGAGTTTTTGATGGCGGTGCGAACGCGGTCTCCTGCTTCTTTGACCTCTGCGGCCAGGTATCCGACCATGGAGAAGGATGGGAGGCCGTCGCTGACATCTGCTTCTACTTCGATTCGATATCCTTCGACGCCTTTTAAACCTCCGCTGTTTACTTTGCTGAACAAATGGGGGCAAGCTCCTTTCTGTTGTTGTGGTTTGGGCTGTCTTTGGTATCTTTAAAGTTATTATCTAATCGTCCGTCCCTGAGCGGGAACAATATCCTCCGAGGACCGCTTGCGCTTAGATTTTCACGTAACGGTACTAAGCTCGCAAAAACCTGCTCGCTAAGTGCCGACGTGAAAAATGTCCTCTGCGGATATTGTTCCCGCTCAGGGACTACTTAGTTGGCTATCATTACTATGACTTATCGTAAGTAACAGAACAGACTCCTACTCGATGTATCTCCGTATCGTCTTTGGTTTTCGGTAGTTCCAGGTAGAAATCTTAATGCCGCTGCGGGAGCTGGCGGCGTGGACGATCTGGCCGTTTCCGATGTACATTGCGACGTGGTTGACGACTCCGCGGCTGTTGGTATAGAAGATCAGGTCGCCCGGCTGCATCTGGGAGGAGCTGACTTCCCGGCCGGTTTTGGCCTGTTCGCGGGACGTTCGCGGCAGGGAGATGCCGGCGCTGTTGCGATAGACGTACTGGACAAAGCCGGAGCAGTCTGCCCCTGTGTTAGGGTTTGTTCCTCCCCAGACGTATCTGCCGCCCACAAAGCGGAGTGCGTAGTTGACCAGGCTGTTACGTCTGGATGCGAGCTGATTTGCTTTCTCTTCCAATGGGGAGAATTTGATCGCTTCTTCCAGTGCGTAGCGGACTTCTACGTTATTGTCGCGTGTAGAGATGTATGCTTTATCCGGCTCTTCGCCCTCTCCGCTGTCTCCGGTGTCGAGTTCGATCTGCACCCATCCGTCGAGCTGGTCCAGCACGTGATAACGCTCATCTTTGGAAATCTGGGTCCAGATTGTACTCTCTGTGTTGGGCTCTGAGCGGACATTCAGCATGTCCGTCAGTACGATCGCGGTCAGCTCCGCGTACTGCATTGCCAGATTTTTGGCTTCCTGGCCAACTGCTACGTACTGTGGATCGGACGAGATATAGCCGACAATGCTGCCGGACTTGATCTTGTACCAGCCATCGAGCGTCTCCAGAATCTCACCGGCCGCGTTTCCGGGGAATTTGCCGATGACGTTGGAATTATCGCTTTTCTGCTCCGGTGAATTGCGCACGTTCAGATAGTCGCTCACTTTGGAGATCACAAGATTATCGTATTGATTTAATGCCATCTCCTTCAGATCCAGCTTGCGGGCCTCATTGAGCGCATAGCCGGCCTCCGTATATTCCGGATCAGCAGAAATATAACCTCCCGCAATCTGATACCATCCGTCGTCGGTCTCTTCCTGAATCGTATACCGTTCTCCCCGCAGCGCGTACCCGATCACATTCGCCGGATCCTGCACCGGTTCTCTGCGGATATTCAGCTTATCTGCCAGAATCGTTGCCATGCGCGATACATGTTCGAGCGCTGCTTCTCTGGCCTCCTCGCCGGTGAGCACATACTGACTGCTGATATATCCCTCGACCTCACCGGAGGAAATATAATACCAGTCTCCCTCTGTACTGAGGATCTCGCACGCACCATTCTCCTGCAGTTTTCCGATGATATTGGCATTATTGGACGTATCCGGCTCGCTGCGTACATTCAGATAACCGGAGGTATTGACCAGGCCGAGATTTTCATAGGAATCAACGACCTTCTGCTTTTCTTCCAGCTCGGCCATCTGAGCCGCATCCTCTTCGGAAAGGCTCTCCACTTCGACGACTACCTCCGTCTGCTGGCCGGCATCCGCTGCCGCCGGTTCATCCGCGGATGGTTCTTTTCTCAGAAAAACTGCCGTGCCGACTGCCAGAATCAGGACAATGATTCCGGCGATGATATATTTGTGATATTTTTCCCGCGCCTTTCTTTTGCGGGCTCTCTCCAGGATCTCTTCATAACCACTTTTTTCAGACATAACTATTCTCCTGTTTTGACATATCGCTACTATAACATCTTTTTCGTTATTTTCAAAGTAATGTCATGGAAATTTATCATTATTTTCAAAGTAACGTAATCGAAATTTAATGAAAATTCAATAGCTTTTTTTCTTTGCCTGTAGTAAACTCATGCTGTTATCCTGTTTTCCGGGGTAACAGGGGGATATGAGCCACAATATTTAAAGGAGGAACGCTCATTTATGAAAAAAAGAATTTTAGTCCTCGCCTTACTGGCAATGACTCTGGCCCTGCCGGGCTGCTCTTCTTCCAGGACGACAGAAACCACGGCTGCACAGGCCGCTGCCGATGAGGATACGGAAGAAGAAACCGACGAAGATGAGGAACCGGAAGAGGATTCCCTGAACGGCGAACTGACCGATATCGATGGTGATATCGTTACTGTACTCAGCGCGGATGATGGTCAGGAATACGACTTTGATCTCTCATCCGCTGAAATCACCCGCCAGTATGATCTGACCGAAGGTGACGGAGTGTATGTGGAATATTACGTAGAAGATAAAACCCCGCTGACCGCCATCGCCCTGGAGGTAGACGAACCCTATCTCGAGACCATCATGGATCCGGTTATGGAGGGAACGATTACCGATACCGCGGCCAAAAGCATCACGATCACCACGGACAACGGCGAAGAATATTCTTTCCTGACGATCCACGCTTACATTGTTACCGCTGACGGCATTCAGACCGGCACTCGTGTCAAGGTCAGCTACATCGGTGAACCGGATGACGAGCCTTACGCGATCAAAGTTGTAACCGAGGACTCGTTTGACACCGAAGAAGCACAGAAAAACGGTTTCGTTGCTGATGTCTCAGAAGTGAGAGATGGTCAGATCGTACTCGAATCCGAAGAAGAGGATTTTTACACTTTCGCCTCTAACAGCCTTGATTTTTCTCAGTTCAGCGAGGGTGACACCGTTCTGATTATTTATGATGGGAAAATCACAGATAAAGAAATCACAGCTCTGGAGATTTCGCTCCAGTAAAGAAACGTGCAGAAAACTTTTCAGATATTAAGAGCTCCGGCAGACGGAGCTCTTTTACTTACTATGAAAGTTCCGGACAGCGGCGGTATGCACTACATGCCTGCACGCAAAGATATACCGACATTGGACAATCTTCATGCGCGGTGGTGCGCCATCATCAGCTATATTTCATAACCTCTCCTGCGGATATATTCCATAATAAATTCCGTCACTTCATCCAGTTCCATCCGGCTTGTATTGATCAGCAGGTCATAATTATCCATACTTTCCCAGTCCTTACCGGTAAAATATTTATGATATTCGCGGCGCTGCCTGGTAATCTTGCTCAGACGCTCCATCGCCTCTTTCTCATCATCAATGCCGTCCACTTCCATCGTCCGGCGCAGGCAGGTCTGCGTATCCGCATACACAAACAACCGGATCAGATCTTCCTTGCCGGCCGCACTCAACACAAAATCTGCGCAGCGGCCCACAATCACGCACGACTCCGTCTCTGCCAGTTCACGGATCACCTCCGACTGGAAACGAAACAGATTGTCCGGAGATGTAATATCTCCCTCGACCCTCGGCTTATCGATCGGAGCTTCCCTGACCGCTCCTACGATACGACGAAGGATATTATTGCCTGCTTTCTCATCCGCAAGGCGGAAAAACTGTTCTCCTACGGCGCTTTTATCTGACGTAAGCCTCAGAATCTCCTGGTCATAAAAATGGATCCCCAGCTTTTCCGCCAGACTGCGCCCGATGATACGCCCGCCGCTGCCATACTGCCTCGCGATTGTGATTACCAGTTTTGTTCTGTCCATACAGACCTCCTTTCACGCAGTCTCCGGCTGTTTCTGCCGTTGTCTCCTGTCCCGTATATGTGCCTCATACGAATGCTTTAAGCTGTACGGCGTAATGTCGCCCCGGATCTTTGCCTTATCTCCGTAATGCTTGACGATCTTCCAGAATCCCTGCCGGGACATCGGGCTGCCGTTGCAGTTGACAAAGAGCGCCTCGGATTCTTTTCCCTTCAAAAGTTCCGGCCTCGCCGTTGATAAATACCGCTGCAGACGCTGCTCCACTTCTTTCCCATAAGGAATCATCCGGTCCCTCACACTGTCACGGCAGCGGATACATCCCAGCGAACGGTTTAAATCATCTGTCCTCAGGCCGACCAGCTCCGATACGCGGATCCCGGTCGCGTAAAGGAGTTCCAGCATCGCCCGGTCCCGGATCTCCTTGGGAGAATTGCCGTCCGGCTGTCCTAAAAGCCTTGCAACCTCCTCTTCTGTAAGTACCGTAGGTTCATTTTTCCGCACCTTCGGTCCCCGGATCAGTTCGGACGGATCTTTGCGAATCCGTCCATAATTCAGTTCATAACGGAAAAAAGACCGGATTGACGCCAGCATCCGTGAGATACTCGAAGCAGCCTTTCCCTCCTTTTCCAAAAACAAAAGATACGAATTTAAACAGGTTCTCGTTACCTTTGCAACATCATAAATGCCAATTCCTTCCAGATAATTTGCAAAATGCCTTAAATCTCTCTGGTAAGATTTTACCGTATTATCAGACGCCTTTTTCTCATTCTGCAAATATACGGTAAATATTACAATTTCGTCTCCCATAGTTCAAAAAATCCCCATACTATTCAGAATCCCGTATTGCAGGATTCTCTGCCGCACCGCGGCGGTCTTTCTTAATCTTATTATAATTCGAAACGTGGGGAAAATCAAACCATTTTCATCTCCATCATTCCCCTCACAATCATTGCCGCCACGCCGGCATAGATCCCACCTGCCGCCAGCATGATCAGCATCAGCCACAGCCACGCACGCCGGGTACGCCGAAGATACAGCAGACAAACTGTCGCTGCCAGCGCGACTCCCGCCGCAGCAGCCGGAAAACGGCGAAAAACCAAGGCAAAAACATGTACCGCTTCCATGATAGCGTGTATGGCACCAACAGCGTCTGCATATCCTCCATCCAATAACAGATTCATCAGCACACATCCGGCCACACTTCCGATCTCAAACCAGCAGTACAGGTAAATGCTCCTGCGATACGGTCTCATAAACATACCGCGCAAAATCTTTTTATCAATATACGCCGGTTCTTTTTCCCCTATACCTCGTTTTTCCCATAACGGTCCGCATAAGCCAGAATCGAAGCAACTGTCTTGGCGTCTGTCATCTTGCCGCTGTAAATCAGTTTTTTCAGATCATCCACGGCCCATTCCTCAACATAGATCACCTCATCCGGATCCAGATGCTGATGAGAAGGGATCAGATTTCTGGCAACAAATACGTCGATCGCTTCATCACAGAAAGCAATCGTTGTATTGAGACTCATCAGGTATTCCAGATTCTCGCAGGCATACCCGGTCTCCTCCTCCAGTTCCCGTCTGGCGCATTCGATCTTCGGCTCATCCGGGCTGTCCAGCTTACCCGCCGGAACCTCCAGTGTCTCGCGGTCCAGCGCATTGCGATACTGGCGTACCATCAGAATCTTCCCTTCATCCGTCACCGGCACTACACAGGCCGCCCCGTCATGATGAATAAAATCCCAGTGCGCTTCATTGCCATTGGCAATCACCGTGTCCTCGTATATTTTTAAAATCGTACCGGTGTACCGAAGCTGCCGGTCCTTACGGATGACCGGCGGCACACTGTGCTGCTGTCTCTCATTTTCCATTTTCTGTCACTTTCTCCTGCCATTCTTCTGTCTCTGCGTAAACAGCAGCTTCCGCTGCTTTTACATAACCCTGTCTCCCGGACACGCAGGTCATCCGATATTCGTGCACTTTGCGTAACACTGATCTCCGGCTTTGATCACCGCACTGCGGAAGCCGCACTCTTCCAGCGCCGCCACAGCCGCGATCGTCGTGCCGCCCGGCGAACATACCATATCTTTTAACGCGCCCGGATGCAGTCCGGTTTCCAGCACCATCTTTGCACTGCCGAGCACGGTCTGTGCCGCCATCTCATAGGCTGACGCACGGGGGATCCCGTATTTGACTGCACTGTCGGCAAGCGCCTCAATAAACATATAAACATAAGCCGGCGAACTCCCGCTTACGCAGACGACGGCATTCATCAGCTTTTCGTCCACTCGCACCATCTTGCCGAAGGACGCGAAGAACGCGTTGATCGTCTGTTTCTCTTCCTCGCTAAACTGAGCGTCGTCATAGCACACACCCGTCATCCCTTCGCCGACCAGCGCAGGCGTATTAGGCATCGCGCGCACGATCCGGCAGGGACGGCCGATCTTTTCCGCAATCGTCCCGATCGCCACTCCCGGCAGGATGGAGATCAGAATCTTTTCCGCATCCACCGCCTCCCGGATCTGCCCGATCACCGTATCCAGCTGCTGCGGTTTAATTGCCAGCAGGATATAATGCGATGTCCGCACACAGGAAGCATTGTCCTGAGACGGAACTACTCCGGTTTTTGCAGAGACATCCTCTGCCCTCTGCGCATTCATCTCGGAAAATGTGATCTCCCCCGGATCCGTTTCCTTTAAAAGTCCCTTTAAAATCGCATATCCCATATTGCCCATACCGATCAGACCATAACGATAACTTTTCTCTGCCATTTTCTTTTCCTCCTCTTTGCAGCATCAGCTCCAAATAAATTATTTTAACATGTTTCCTGTATCGAGTCAATTCTATCAGATCAACGATCCGGCACGATCATGTAAAGTCTCCATCCGGCGACAGCCCGTCATTCACCCCATAGGTATCATAAATCAGATCGAACGTTCCCTTTGGCGCCTGTGCGATATAGCACGCTCCGTCGCCGTGTGCCCCGTACAGCCGCATGACTGCGATCATCTCTTCGGTCGGAATCGCCACGCAGCCGGATGTATACGTCTTATCCTGTCCGATACAATGCAGGAAAAGTGCCGATCCCTGCCCCTCGATCCCCTTGATATTGAATCCGGCATCAATGGCATAATCATAATAACCGGCGTACCAGAATGTCCCGACTGCCTCTCCGTCACCATAAGCACTGATATCATCCACCAGCTTATTCGTCGAATCACGCCAGACATGGCTGATCGTTGTCTGGATATAATTTTCCGGGAATCCCTCCAGCGCTTCCTTTTGTCCAAACGGCGTATTCATCTGAAAGAGGCCGATCGGAGTCGTCTTGTCTCCGGAGGTACGGTGATTGCTCATACCGTTTTCCCCCAGATAGCCGTAGGTCTCCACCCGGCTCTGCCACTCGCCGTCCTCCTTTTCATAGGCATATACCATACAGTCAGAACCGCCTGTTCCCTCGACGATTACCAGGACTGCCGCTTCCTCCGGCAGTACAAACTGATCAACATCAAAATCCACATCGTTCTCCATTCCGGATCCCTCGCTCGCATCCACGGTCTGCCCCGACGGACCGACCAGCGAAACCGCTTTCTCACCCGAAGTGCCGCTGCCTGCGACAACCACATCGGCATAAGCCGCCGTCCCTGAGACCAATGCCAGCAAAACCGCCAATACCGGCGCAAAACCTTTTTTTCTCATCATCTCTCATCCTCTGCATCCATCTTTTTTTCATAGCCTGCCGGCTGTCTTCTGCACCCCCGCGCACAGAGAACCTTCCGGGATAAACACCTGCAGCCAGATAACTCTCCCTACATCTTAAACCGGTATCCTACGCCCCAGATCGTCTCGATATACTGCGGCTTCGCGGTATTCATCTCGATCTTTTCCCGGATCTTTTTGATATGCACGGTTACGGTGGCGATATCGCCGACGGATTCCATATCCCAGATTTCCCGGAAAAGCTGGTCTTTGGTATAAACGTGATTGGGATTCTGAGCAAGAAAAGTCAGAAGATCAAATTCCTTCGTTGTAAAATTCTTCTCTTCCCCGTTGATCCAGACGCGCCTTGCCGTCTTATCAATCTTAAGCCCGCGGATCTCGATCACCTCATTGGCCGCCTGCCCGTTGCTGCCCACCAGCCGCTCATACCTCGCAAGGTGGGCCTTTACCCGCGCGACCATCTCGCTTGGGCTGAAGGGCTTTGTCATATAATCATCCGCACCCATACCAAGGCCGCGGATCTTGTCAATATCTTCTTTTTTCGCCGAGATCATAATAATCGGAATATTTTTGGTCTCGCGGATACGCCGGCAGACCTCAAATCCGTCGATACCCGGAAGCATCAGGTCAAGAATCACCAGATCAAAATCTTCATGCAGCGCCCGGTCAAGCCCATTCTTCCCGTCTTCCGCGATCTCTACCTCAAATCTTGACAGTTCCAGATAATCCCTCTCCAGCTCCGCGATACTGACCTCGTCTTCAATAATCAGAATTCTGCTCATCCTGTCCTACCTCCTGATATTTTCTCAACACAAACTGCATATTGGTCCCGGCTCCTTCCTTACTGGACGCCCATATCCGGCCGCCGTGGTCTTCGATAATTTTCTTTACGATCGAAAGGCCGATCCCGCTTCCGCCCTGAGCAGAATTTCTCGACGCGTCGGTACGATAAAAGCGGTCAAAGATAAACGGCAGATCCCGGCCTGAGATTCCTCTCCCGTTGTCCTCGATCTCCACCTGGATAAAATCACCGATGTCCTTAACCCGGATGTGGATCTCTCCCTTCGGCTTGTCCAGATATTTGACAGAATTACTGATGATGTTATTCACCACCCGCTTCATCTGCTCCGGATCCGCGATGATCATGATATGCGGTCTCACATCATTCTCATAACCGAATTCGATGCCTCTCGACTCCATATCCAGGCCAACTTCTTCCGCGCAGTCATCAAAATGGCTGACGACCTCCAGCCTTGCAAAGGTATAGGGAATCCGGTTGGTATCGATCTTGGAATAAAATGTCAGTTCGTCGATCAGACGGTCCATATCGTTCGCCTTATTATAAATCGTGCGGATATATTTATCCAGTCTCTCCGGCGAGGCGGCTACTCCGTCCATGATCCCTTCCACATAACCTTTGATCGCCGTGATCGGCGTCTTCAAATCATGGGAAATATTGCTGATCAGTTCTTTATTTTCCAGATCATTACGGATCTTTTCCTCAGAATTTTCCTTCAGCCGGATCCGCATTTCCTCAAAATCCTGACAGAGCTGGCCGATCTCATCATCCTCGGAATCAACCTCCAGCGTAAAGTCCAGGTTGCCGTCACGGATCTGTCGAGTCGCTTCCTGAAGCCGGCTGAGCGGGCTTAAAACCGAGCGGTAAATCCAGAGCGTCAGCGCGCCGCTGATAAATACCAGCGTCAGCACACTGATCAGCAGCAGCTGCAGCATCATCGCACGGATCTCCGGGGCATACTCATTGATATCATATACAAGATAAAGTCTGCCCATGAGAAACATCATGCCCGCGACTACCGTCGGCAGGATACTGAAGGTCGCAAAAGCAATAAGCAGGCGGTATTTCAGTTTCATACAAATAAACTCCCCGAATGTACATATAAGGTAAAATGTTCTACCTAACAGAATACCACATCCGGGGAGATTTGTTTCTTAAAGTATTATAAAATCTTTATCGGAATCGATTAAAGAACGTTGCCAGCGGCTCCACTGCGTCAGACAGGTTGCTGATCGCCTGGTTCAGCTTCTCGATATCGATTTCATTTAACTTTCCCATCGCCTCATTCATACTGTCCCCGCTGGACGTGATCAGATCTTCCACATCGGCAATCATCCCGCCGATATCCGCCTCGGCAAGTTCCGATGTGATGACCTTCAGATCGCCCATGATCACATTGAGATCACTCAGCGACTGGTTGACCTTCGGCAGGATCCACACACAGGCCAGGCAGACCACTGCCAGCGCCAGAAAAGAGGCAAGCGCCGACAATACTGACATCTGGTACTGTTTTCTGGCATACTTTGCCTGCGTCTCGTTTGACGCGCGGATTTCCTCCATCATCGCGTGGAATTCCTCCTGAGTCAGCGGATTCCCGCTGCCGGAATTAAGATTTTGTTTTTCCTGTTGATTCATGATCCTCCCCCGTCCTTTCTGATTCGCAGGGCTGCGTAAGGAATTTTTTGGCTGACGCCAAACGCAGCCCGCGCGGCGAGCATGAGGCAAAACCTGCCTCATACTCGATTCGGTTCTCCTCACAGATTTACCTTCTCATAGCTCTTATCCAGATATCTCTGGAGTCTGGCCGCCAGCGCCAGGTGTTCTTCCTGCTCCAGTCCCGGATCCTCATCCAGCAGGCGATTGACCTCTTCCGAAACAGTTTTTAAAAGCTCTGCGTCTGAGAAAATATCCGCCAGCTTAAACTCCATATCCCCGCTCTGCCGGAGTCCGAAGAAATCACCCGGCCCACGCAGCTTCAGATCCTCCGCCGCAATCGCAAACCCGTCATTCGAATGGTTTAAGATCTCCAGCCTCTCTCTCGTCTCCTCGTTATCTCCGGTATCGATCATGATGCAATAAGACTGATACGCACCTCTCCCGACACGACCGCGAAGCTGATGGAGCTGCGCAAGGCCAAAACGCTCTGCGTTTTCGATCATCATCACAGTCGCGTTTGGCACGTCGACGCCGACTTCCACCACCGTCGTCGACACCAGCACCTGGATCTCGCCGGCCGCAAATCGCTCCATCACACGGTTTTTATCCTTTGGTTTCATCTTTCCGTGCAAATACTCAACCGAAATCCCCGGCGGCAGCTTCTTTCTGAGCAATTTTGTATAATCCAGCACATTTTCCGCTTCGATCAGCTCGCTTTCCTCCACCATCGGACAGATCACATACGCCTGACGGCCCCTTTCGGCCTCCCCGGCGATAAAGCGCCACGCATTTTCCCGGTATCCGGTATTTACCACGCAGTTTTTAACCGGCAAACGGTGCGAGGGCATCTCATCGATGACCGAGATATCCAAATCGCCGTAAAGAATAATCGCCAGTGTCCGCGGGATCGGCGTCGCGCTCATCACCAGAATATGCGGCTCCTCGCCCTTCGCCCCCAGCGCCTCCCGCTGCCCGACGCCGAAACGGTGCTGCTCATCGGTAATGACCAGCGCCAGCGAATCATACTGAACCTTCTCCTGGATCAGCGCATGCGTTCCGATGATAATGTCCGCTTCATGACTGCGAATCTTATCATACGCGATCCGTTTTTCCTTCGCTGTCATCGAACCGGTGACCAGAACGACTTCCTTCTCAATCTGATGTTTTGCAAAAAGCTCCGTAACCGTTATGTAATGCTGCTTTGCCAGCACCTCCGTCGGCGCCATCAGCGCTCCCTGGTATCCGCTGCACACGGTTTCCAGCAATGCGAGAACCGCGATCATCGTCTTGCCGGAGCCGACGTCTCCCTGAATCAGGCGGTTCATCACCCGGCCGCCCGACAGATCCGAGCGGATCTCCCGCCAGACCTTTTTCTGCGCTCCGGTCAGTTCATACGGGAGCTCCGCCTGCAGACGATCCGCCTCTTCCGACGGCGTGATCCGGTACCGCGAGCGGCTGTTCTCATTTCTCTCCTTTAAACGGCGCACAGACAGGAGAAAAAAGAAAAATTCATCAAAGACCAGCCGTTTTCTCGCAAAGAGAAGGTCTTTTTTCGTCGCCGGGAAATGAATATGTTCGATCGCATAGTTATATTCCGCCAGTTCGCAGCGTCCGCGGATCGACTCCGGCAGATATTCCTTTTCCAGCCCCCGGCTGCGCAGCGCCTGCTCAACCGCCCGGATGATCGCCTTATTGCCCAGTCCCTTTGTCTGGCTGTAAATCGGCGTCAGCGTACCGGCAATCCGCGCATACTCTTCTACCTCATAAAGCTGCGGCTGCTCCATCACAAACCGATTACCCTTTCTGACAACTCTTCCTCTCGCTGTCAGGACACGGCCCGCGGGAAGTGCGCTCACAATATAAGGCACCCCAAACCACGTAAGCTGCACCTTTCCCGTCATATCCTGCAGTGTCGCCGTTATGATCTGCATACGCTGATAACGCCGGATACCGGCATTGCCCACCAGACGCCCGGATACCGCGCAGACGGTTCCTTCCCGAAGATCTCCGGCCGGGACCGTCTCTTCATATAAATCATAAGTTCTCGGATAATCCCGCAGCAGATCTTCCACGGTCTCCACTCCCAGCTTTGCAAACAAAGCCGCGGTCTTATCCCCGATTCCTTTCAGGCTTGTCATCGGCTGACTGTTCATAATCCACCATTCTTCATTTCTGATTCCGCTTTGATTCCGTTCATTTCTATTCCATCTGATTTATCTGGTTCTATTCCACCGAGAGCATATAGTAGTAAACCGGCTGTCCGCCGTGATTCAGCTCAACTTCTGCCTCCGGATAACGCTCCTTCACCCGCTCACACAGTGCCTCCGCATCCTCCCCGGCGATATCCGCTCCATAGTAAATACTGATTAATTCAGACTCTTCGTCCATCATTCCGTCCAGCGTCTTCATCGTCACATCTGTAAGATCCTGTCCCGCCGCAAGGAGTCCGTTATCGCCAAGCCCCATCATGTCGCCCTCGTGGATCTCCACATCATCGATCACCGTACTGCGGACCGCATAGGTAATCTGGCCGGTCCTGACATTTCCCATCTCCGTTGTCATCGTTTCCTGATTATCCTCCGCCGAAAGCTCCGGGATGAAATGAATCATCGCTGTAATGCCCTGAGGCATCGTAGCGGACGGGATAACCACAACCTTCCGGTCTTCCGTCATCGATGCGGCCTGCTGCGCCGCCAGAATGATATTTTTATTATTCGGCAGCACATATATCGTATCGGCGTTAACCCGGCTGATGGCGTTTAAGATATCCTCTGTGGACGGATTCATCGTCTGTCCGCCCTCAATCACCTCGTCTGCGCCGAGTCCTGCAAAGATCTCCGCCATGCCCGCACCAGCCGCCACCGCGATAAAGCCAAAGGCCTTGCGCGGCTCCCGGATCACACGTTTCTGGCTCCTGGCCACTTTTTCCGCATTGCGGATCAGACGTTCCTCGTGCTCCTCACGCATATTGTCAATCTTGATCTTTGAGAGCGGACCCAGGCTGAGCGCTTTCTGGATCACCAGTCCCGGATCATTGGTATGAACATGTACCTTGACCAGATCCTCATCGGACACCACCACGACGCAGTCTCCCATGCCCTCCAGATAATCCCGGAATCCCACCTCCGCTTTCTCATCAAACATCTGCTCCGGATGGATTAAAAATTCCGTACAGTATCCAAAACGGATATCTGCTGTCTCAAGCTCCGGCATATCGGCCGAGACTCCGGCATCTCCAACCGACGACGGCTTCTTTGCTGCCGGAACGCCGGAAATATTTTCCGTATCTTTTCCCAGAAGTCCGTCGCGCGCACCTTTTACCACCTGCATCAGGCCCTGGCCGCCCGAATCTACCACTCCCGCCTGCTTCAGCACAGGCAGCATTTCCGGCGTCCGGTTCAGCGCGTCATCCCCCGCCTCAATGACAATAGACTCTCGGAATCTCAACCCCGCATAAAACGCGGCTTTTTGAGACTCCATTT
>JAJBUA010000037.1 GCA_020860565.1 Clostridiales bacterium | reverse complement strand
ACAGTTTGTTAAAGTGCGCCATTTTGGGGCCGTCCTCTACATTCTTTCACAGTAAAATCCTCCTGAAAATATAATTTTTATCATAAACATACGGGAAGCTTCTGCTGCGAAGCTCCCATAATCGACAAATGACAGTTGATATTAGTATAACACAGATTTCCCCAATATCTGAAAAATTTTGTATTTCTTTGCTGGGATTTTCCTCATTTTACATATTTAAGAATCATAAGATTTGTGCTATAGTAAATTCTGGAAAAAATGAACTACTTTTGGAGGAAGCGATGAAATTGAAAATCGGCAGAAATGATCCGTGCTGGTGCGGAAGCGGAAAAAAATACAAAGCATGTCATTGGGATTTTGACGCCAGGATCGCGCTGATCCGCGCACAGCATCACAAAGTTCCCAATCATAAAATGATCAAAAATCCGGAACAGATTGAAAAAATCCGGGAAAGCTGCAGGATTAACATCGCGATCCTTGACTATTTTGATGAGCACATTCATGAAGGCATGACTACCGCGGAGATTGACCGCACGGTCTATGATATCACGACCAGAATGGGCGGCATTCCGGCTCCGCTCCACTATGAGGGCTACCCCTACAGTGTATGTACGTCCGTGAACGACCAGGTATGCCACGGCTTCCCATCCGAAAACGTCATCCTCAAATCCGGTGACATCGTCAATATTGACTGCTCCACCATCTTAAACGGATATTTTTCCGACTCTTCCCGTATGTACTGCATCGGCGAGGTAAGTCCGGAAAAGAAACGTCTCGTTCAGGTTACAAAGGAGTGTGTCGAACTCGGTCTTAAAGAGGTAAAACCGTGGGGCTTCCTCGGTGATATGGGGCAGGCGGTCAATGACCATGCCAGAGCGAACGGCTACTCTGTGGTACGTGAGATCGGCGGTCACGGGGTAGGTCTGGAATTTCACGAGGATCCCTGGGTCGGTTATGTCACCAAACGGGGAACCGATATGCTGATGGTCCCCGGCATGATCTTTACCATCGAACCGATGATCAATATGGGACGTGCAGACGTCTGCACCCATGAGGATAACGACTGGGAAATCTTCACTGACGATGGCCGGCCTTCCGCGCAGTGGGAAATCATGGTGCTGGTCACGGAGGACGGTCATGAGGTACTTTGCTGGTAAATGTGGCATGGCCTATCGTCGTAATCATCTTCGCGGCATTATTTGCACAACCTCATTTCAGGCAGACAGGAGGAACTCGTATGATCAGATTAGTGGCAACCGATCTGGACGGAACGCTCTTTGACAATTTGTCCCGGATCTCTCCGGCAAACCGCAGAGCAATCCAGCGTCTTCAGGATAAGGGCATTACCTTTACCATCGCCTCCGGCCGGGATTATACCACGGTACTTCCGACATTGGAAAAATACAGCCTGCATTGTGAAGCAATCCTCGGAAACGGTTCTCAGTATATAGATGCAGACGGCAATCTGATCCTCAGCTGTTATATGGACAAATCCATTTTTCTCCGGGTGATCGATCTCCTGAATCAGTACCGGCAATACTATATGATCTTTACGACAGACGGTTTTTATACCGGCTGTGATCCGCAGGCTGCAAAGGAGGCATTTATTGAACGGGGCATCCAGCGCTTCCACCGGACGATGGACGAATACCTGCCCGGCGGCAATCTCGCCTATATGCCATGCAATCACCTGGTTCCGGTAGAGGACTTCCATGAATTTATCACCCGTGATCTTGAGATCATCAAAGTGGAAGCTTTTAATATGGAGACCAGCGCAATCACAGCTGTAAAGCATCGACTGAAGGAAATGGACGGTATTGCTTACCTCTCATCGTTTGACGACAATATCGAAGTAACGGACGCCCACGCACAAAAAGGGCTGATTCTGCAGAAGGTAGCAGAGATGAAGGGGCTGAAACGGGATGAGGTTATGGTGCTCGGCGACGGGATGAACGATATCTCTCTCTTTGAATGCTTCCCTGACTGGTCCTTTGCACCGGCCAATGCCGCTCCCATGCTGCGCGCAATCGCACACCAGGTCGTCTCATCAAATCTGAAAGACGGATTTGCAGAAGCGGTCAATCTGGTATTGGACCAGCTGGGCCAGGAATAGAAAATGGATTGAGAAACGGCCAGAATAAGCCGTTTTTCTTCTTGTCTGTCTGATATAAATTTGTTATAATACGGCTGGAGCAAAAAGGGCGTTCGTAATGCCTGCAAACATCTATTACAAGCAAGGAGATAATTATGAAACCGATCAAAGAAGGAAAAGTACGCGAGATTTATGACAATGGCGACAGTCTGATTATGGTTGCGACCGACCGGATCAGCTGCTTTGATATCATTCTGAATAATACCGTAACCAACAAAGGCGCCGTGCTGACCCAGATGTCACGCTTCTGGTTTGATTTTACCAGAGACATCCTGCCGAACCATATGATTTCTGTTGATACCAACGATATGCCGGAGTACTTCCGCACGCCGGAATTTGCCGGAAAATGTATGATGTGCAAAAAGCTTACCATGCTCCCGGTTGAATGCATCGTCCGCGGCTACATCACAGGCAGCGGCTGGGCAAGCTATCAGAAGAACGGTACCGTCTGCGGCATCCGTCTGCCGGAGGGATTAAAGGAAGCCGACAAGCTCCCGGAACCGATCTTCACCCCGTCTACTAAGGCCGAGATCGGCGATCACGATGAAAATATTTCCTTTGAGCAGTGCATCGACTATCTGGAGAAACGTTTCCCGGGCAAGGGCAAAGAATATGCGGAAACGCTTCGTGACTGCACCATCGCCCTCTATAAAAAATGTGCCGATTACGCGCTGAACCGCGGTATCATCATTGCCGACACCAAGTTTGAGTTTGGTCTGGATGAGGATGGCAACGTTGTCCTGGCAGACGAAATGCTCACCCCGGACAGCTCCCGCTTCTGGCCGGCAGACAGCTATGAGCCGGGCCATGGCCAGCCCTCCTTTGACAAGCAGTTTGCCCGCAACTGGCTGACCGCTCATAAAAATGCCGACGGCAGCATCCCGCCGCAGGTTCCGCAGGAAGTCACGGACAAAACCATTGCTATCTATCTGCAGGCTTATCAGATGCTGACCGGGAAGGAACTGTCCATATAAAACCATCAAAATTTCCATATCCGCCCGTGCGCAGAACAAAGAATGCGCCTTAGCGCATTCTCGCGCCGAGCGCGGTCGCTTTAGCGACATAATTCCCTACGCGCAGGTTTATTCGCAAAAACGGATAAACCTGCGCGTTCAATTTCTGATACAGCCGCTTATCGGAAACTCCATCCGCAGTTTTCGATTAAGCGGATTCTTTATTTCATAGCAGCCTTCGAATAACCTGTCAGCATGTATTTCTGGAAGATGAAGAAAAGCACGATTACCGGCACCACCGCCAGCACGGCTCCCGCCATGATCTCATGGTTATTCATCGTCTCGTTCCCTGCAAATGTATTTTTCAGGTAGGCCAGACCTACCGTCAGCACGCGGCGCGTCTCTCCCTTTGCAATGATCTTCGGCCAGAAGTAGTTATTCCAGCCTTCCGTAAACGTCACCAGCGTCACGGTAAAGATCGTCGACCGGCACATCGGCATCAGAATCTTTGTGATCATGCCCACACGCCCCAGACCATCTACACGTGCCGCGTCAATATAACTGTCATCGATTGCCATAAAGGTCTGACGCAGCATGAACACATAATACGGCGATACTGCTTCCGGCAGGATCAATCCCAGAAACGTATCGGACAGACCCCAGTTTGCCATCATGATATAAATCGGTATAAATGTAACCTTCAGCGGGATCATCAGCGCGCCCAGCACGATGATGAAACAGATATTCTGTCCGCGGAATTTTCCTTTCGAAAAACCGTAAGCCGCAAACACTCCGGTCACGACCTGCGAAATCAGAATTCCGGCTGTCATGACGGCAGTATTAAAGTAATATTTGCTGAAATTGCCCCGGTTTAAAACATTGAGGTAATTTTCAAAATGAAATTCCTTCGGCCACATCGTGGGAACTGCCAGAAGGATCTCTTCCTGTGACTTTACCGATGAAACTAACATCCAGTAAATCGGAAATGCCACAATAATCAGTACAATCACAGCGAGAATTGACTGGATCACTGAAAAAACCAGTTTTTTACGCTTTGCGGCTTCATTTTTCTCATTTACATTGATTACAGCCTGATCTCCCATTTCTTTTCCCTCCTATGAATCATAGGTAGTGTCAAAACCTACCTCGTTTTTTGTTGCTTAAACCTTGATTTACGGGAG
>JAJBUA010000109.1 GCA_020860565.1 Clostridiales bacterium | reverse complement strand
GTCTTTCTGTCCCATCAACAAATCCTCCTCTGTGGTTTGGAATTACCACTTACATCATAACCCAAACACCACCTCCGGGCAAGATTTTTTCATTCTGTTTTTAAAAATTAAAATTTTAAAATATAGCAATGGATTCTCTTTCACCCCTTTCAACTCCCTGCCTCATAATAAAAATCACGCCAGCCTCCCTCTCATGGGAAACCGGCGTGTATTAACTTTCTCATCCTTATGCCAGATACCGTTTCAGGCCAACCAGCAGGTCAAACAATCCTTCCTGATCCACCGACACCCTCTGCTCCAGTGCCCGGATCTCCTGCTCCGTATCCTCATCCAGCAAATCCCGCTTTCGTGCGCTCCGGTCAGCCAGACCGGCGACAGAACCCTCATCATAGGCAAGGATATAGTCCGTGGATACATGGAAATAATCTGCCAGTGAGAGCAGATTGTCGATCTCGATCCGGTTCCGGTCCCGCTCCATCCGGCTGATGATTTGCTGGGAAACACCGATAATCTTCCCCAACTCGGCCTGTGACAGATTTTTATCTTTTCTAAGTTTTCTGATATTACTCCGCATTAAGAATCCTCTCCTGTCCTGTTTCCGTCAGCCCTGGTTCTTCCATCAGCCTGCAGCGCACCGTATGGCGCGCGCTTCCGTTATACGTACAGGTAAATAACGAAAGGTCCCAGTCCCCGGCGCTCATCTGTTCTACGCCATTCCCCGGTATCACTTCCGTCCCACATACTTCATACTCATAGCGGTTCCCATCCATATCGGTAAAGATCACGGAGTCCCCGATCACCAGATTACGGATATAACGGAAATGCTGTTTATAGCTGTGCCCGGAAATGATGATGTTCCGTGTATCAACAGCCCCCTCATACCGGCAGGGCGCTACTTTTAGTTTTTCCTCGCTCCATGAACTTAATACCGGAAGCCGGAGGGATAAGGATGGGATCTCGACCACACCGATATAATCCATGCCGTCGATCATGGCAACTGTCATACCGGATTCTTCCGTCACTTCGGTGACAACTTCTTCTGTATCCGCTCCGATCTCCCCGGTTTCCTGACCGGAGGCATCCTCATCCGCATGGACTCCCGCAGACGGGATCAGCATTTCCAGTGACGTCAGCGCATTCTGTGCATTTTTTGCTGCCTGCATCTCCATCCACTGGCTGTACCCTGCAAGGCAAAGGGCCGCTGCGATCAGCAGCAGCCCCAATCCCATACATATCTTTCCAACCAGACTGAATCGGCTCATCAGTCTTCCCTTCTCCGGCTCTTAAAGCCAACCATCAGGAGCAGGACGCCCGCGAACACCAGGATCGGCACCATCCACCAGAGCGTACCCGTCTGCGGAAGTGCGGATAAGATGCCAGGATCTCCCGGATCAAGCGGGGTCAGTTCCCCGGATGAACCCGGATCGCCGCTCGAGCTGCCGGAGTCCGACGTGGAAACGCCGGGGCCGGAGTCGGATCCCGCAGTAGAACCGCTGCTGGAACTGCCTCCGCTGCTGCTGCCGCCGGAATGGCTGCTTCCGCCGCTGCTTGCTTTGCTGTAGGTGTTGGCGAATGAAATGGTATCCGGTTTTGTCGTCGGATCCGCGCTGCTTACCGCCCACACTTCTGATACCAGCGAACCGTTGCCGTCATTTAAAATGCGGACCGTCACCGTGTACTCCGAACTGTCATAGGTGAAACGGTTCACCGCCGTCGAATTCTGGTAGATCTTATACTGATAATCCCCGGGGACCGTGTAAGTAATCGGTCCAAAGGACACCGTACCGGCGCCGGTAATCGAAACCGTAGTCTCCTCCGGCATCGGGGCGTCTTCCGTCACCGCCTCCATCACAAGAGTATAAACCGTGCCCGACGGGATACTGCTTCCACTCACACTCACCGTTGCCGGGATTGTCACCGTACAATTCTCCGCGGCAAACGCCATCGTCGGGATCATGAAAGCCGCCAGCACAGCCGGAATGAATGTGGATAAAATCCCTTTTTTAATTTTCTGAATCATTTTCTATTGCACCCCCTTTGTGCTCATGGCGCCGCCTTGGCAGCTGCCAGCCCGAACCGGGCATAATTCCTTTACTCTCCCTCGCACAGGCGTCCGAACAGGACGATACGCCCGTTTGTCACCGCATCCAGACAGGTGGACATCCCGATGATGCGGTCCGATCTATTGACACCGATATCCCGGTACTGCGCGGCAGAACCGCGGATGTATTCCAGAAGTTCTCCCAGGTCACACCGCTCACCCGGCGCATAAATCAGCCGGTCATAGGCATCCACTTCCATGCAGGCGAACAATTCCACCGGATACGTGCTACCGCTCAGGTACAAAGTGCCGCTTGTGTGGCTCTCGAAATAATCCGCATCCACAAACTCAACCACGTCACCGAACATCCCGCCGCTGTCCATATGGTGGCCGTAAATCAGGCTGTAACCGTCCGTAAAATCCGGGCTGTTCAGGCAGGATAAGAAGATTGCGCCGGATAAAGCAAACTCCCCGAAAATGTCCTTATTGACATACTCCATGTCGTCCTTTCCCTGGACGACCGGGTAATCGATGTGGGTGTCATCGATCGTGAGCCAGCCGCGGGTATCCGGGTTAATCGCCATCAGCTCTTCCAGCGAATAGTTTTCCCCGTCATCTCCGGCAGGCTTATACTTTAGCAGGTCATTCGATAAGAATGCCGCATGGTTGATCTGATAGCTGTCCCAGAGGGAATACCCACCGTAGAGAAGCATCAACAGGATCAGGATCGTGGCAAAGAAGCTCAGGATCCGGTTGCCGGCTCGGGCAGCTGTGGCTGCTGTCTCCATAGGACGGAGTCTCCTTTCTGGGGTGGGTTATTCAAACTATAAACATAAAAACAAACTATTTGAAATGTCCTGTACACCACCAAACAATTTTCTTACTTTGTTCCCATTTCCTGTTCTATTAATTCCAGAACGAATAAAATCATTTTTCTCCTGTTATAACCTGATAAAGTCCCGAAAATTAATACAAACTCCGCAAACAAAAGAACCACAACACCCATAAGACCAAGCAAATCAATTCCGCCATTAATATTTCCAAGAATCAGTGAAATGATGAAAAGAATTAATCCACTTGTCAGACTAACTATTTCTGGATTCGTTAAGTTCGAATAGTTATATCTGCATAATTCAAGGAAATCTTTGTCATTACCAATATAATCGCTAATTTCTTTCTTTAGATTTCTTATTAGCGTTGCTGGGTCTTTTTCAAATTCTTTATATACATCCTCATGTATCGTTTTCAGATCTTTAAAGTTCTTCTGATTATTAGATTCCATATCGTACCTGTTCTTTTAATACAGTACACACAATAATTATTTTTTTATTTGCAATATTCTCTACGGGATAGGGAGCCGATTTTTTCATCGAACTCCCTTCCCCCTATCTTCACTACTTTTCTATACTTCTATATCTCTTCTCTTTTCTTACCAAGGAACAGAACCGCAAATACACCTGCGAATGCTACCAGTAGGATGTACGGAGCAAAGTTCAGGATGATACCGGTCGGGGTTGTTGCGTCCTTGGTGTTTGTCAAAGTTGCCTTTGCTTCATCCTTTGTAATGCTGCCAGAAAGAATTGTGCTGTCAGATTCATCCTGAGTCATACCGTCTGCACTTGTTACGTCATAGGATGCGGTATAACCACTGGTATTGGTCTCGGTCACGGTTACAACAGCATCCTCTGTTAAACCATTAATGGTAATCTTATAACCTTTTTTAATTGTAAGCGAAACAGCATTTCCACCATCCACAACATAATCTGCGACATCAGTGCCGGTTACGGTATTTCCTTCGCCATCCACCAATATAATTTGATAGTACTGGCCATTTCCGCTTGCCCCTGTTTTTACAGCCACGGTCACAGTGAAAGGATCAGTTGCATCCTGCAGAGTACCGGCCAATGCTTTCTCGATTGTCAGATCGTGAGTTGAGCCATCATCTGTGCTATCAGCTCCATAATCGTTTGTAAATGTAAGATCAGACTTCGTGTAAGTCACTGAATCACCAGATACACTTTCTTTTGCAACAACAACATATCCGATATAATTTGAAGTTCCACCATTATTTAAGACATACACATAAACATCATAAGTTGTATCATCATATGTTACTCCTGAATAATCTTCATAACCAGTAGTATTTGCAGAAGATTTTTCAATCACTGTGTAGTGATAGATCCCAGGTGTCGCGCCAGCAAACACGCTTGCATTTACTGTTATAGTTGATGATTTTTCGTATGATCCAGTAGCATCTAAGGTTACTCCATCTGTATCATTATCATAGGTATAATCCGCAAAATTTGATTCTGCTAAACTCAACCCGCCCACTAAACCTTCATTTACACTCAGACTCTGCGTATCACCATTAGCATCTGTTACAGTATAAGTTCCCCCATCTCCTAAACTTATCTCATATTCAAAATTTGTATTTGGCTGATAAGTTTTTCCATCTGTTGCTACGATTTTCTTAATCGCAACACTAACATCGCCACTTCCTGAACCATTAGTCACTCCAGTGTCCGCCATCGCCGTCATCCCCATGCTCATGACCAGTGCCGCTGTTAAGGCTGCTGATGTCAGAACGTTAACCAGTCTTTTCTTCCTCATCTCATTGTCCTCGCTTTCCTTTTTGATGATTATTTTGTTTTTGTTTTGTAATATCTATATCAACGCGGATACCCTCGCGCTAATATACCCTCTTTTTTTGATCCTTTTGCTTACAGGCTGGATCGCCTGATTGCGCTGATGACCTTACCTTTGATCTCACTTTTCTTAATCGGGCCTAAGACCCGGCTGTCGATTGCGTTTGCGCGGTAATCGCACAGGATAAAGTATTCGTCTTCCGCAAGCGTGACCGGGAACTCGATCCCGTCCTCAAACCTCGGTGTGGAATAATAGATGTCCGATTCGATCAGAACGCTTCCGTTGACCTTTACCCGTTCTTCCTCCGTCACCTCCGCGCTCTCTCCGCCTTTTGCGATCACTCGCCCGATATATTCCCGGTTGTTTCTTTCATAGATAATGATGTCCTGAGAACGATATTCCTCATCCAGTCGGTAATATAAGAGAAGGTCACCGGAACTAAGTCGGGGCGACATCTCATTATTTTTTACCGATGTGAGCCCGAACACTTTTCCGAACAGGATTCCCAGCAATAGCGCCATCCACACCAACCGCACAAAGAATGACCGGATGTCCTCGGCATCTGCCAGGCGGTGGAGACTTTTTCGGATGACCTGCTCCGGAGTGAGCGGAGTAGATTCCTTCTTCTTACCCATCGGCGCCACCCTTTAAACGGCGGATTTCTTCCTCCCGCTCCTTCAGGAGAGCGCCGAAGCGCTCTTCCTGGCATTCATATGCGGAACGGTATTCTTTCTGAAGCCTGTCCAGCTGCCGCCAGACGTCCTTTTCACTGACCCCGCCAAGGAGGGCTTTTTTGAATTTTAAAGTTTTAAAAACTTCCGCAATGTCCTCCATGTTTCTGGCGCTCATGCTAACACAACTCCTGCTACTTGCTAATCAATAGTTTTCTTTTCCGGTCTATCATGATCCCTGCTCCGCCAAGTAATGCAGCCATTACCATCAATGCATAGGGAAGACGATTATCAAAAACACCGGTCGGAGACTGGATTTCCTTTTTATTGACAACTTCAATTACCTGTTCCGTTGTTACACTTTCAAAGGTCTCTTCATTTTTCTCCTTCCCACCAATCGTCGTTGTATATCCATCATCGGCATAATCTGTTTCTGCAACTTTGAATTCCGCACCATATGGGATTTCGAATGTGATTGACTGCCCGTTGCTCAAAGTAAAGATACCATCCTCGTTTACTTCTTTTGTCGAAACATCATCATCTATACTTTCCGATGTATTGATTACATAAGTATCCGAACCATTGTCCTGATAAGTTCCGCTCAACTCATTTGTCACATCGTCACCATCGTCCGTTACTGTTGCTGTAAACTGGAATTCCTTGTTTCGATCTCCCATGTTTCCTTCAACTGTCTTATTCACCGTTACTGAAATGGTTTTCCTTGTATATGTATTGGTTATTTCAACAACAGTTGTTTTCTGGTCTTCTATTGTTACTGATGTGGATTTATTCGTCGAGCCAGTCGATGTCTCAGCATTACCATTACCTACAGTCACGGTAAAGCTAACCTCCGGGCCATCATATTTTGCAGAGAGTTCTCCAGCTAACACACTCTTTATAATTTCCTCCAGTGTATAAGTGCCGGCTTCTACACTTGTTAAGCTTCTAGTCAGTGAATAGGAGCCATCCACATTGGCTACTGCAAAATTATTAAAGGTACTGAAGGAGCGTTCATCTGATCCGTCTTTGCTCAATGTTACATTCAGGCTATAGTTTGCTATATCATCTTCACTAAGACCCTGCACTGTTTTAATAACTGTGATGTTTCCTGTATCCGGATCCGGATCCGGAAGCTCTGTGCTGAAGTACACATCATCAAGAAAATTACCGACTGTAGCGTCATCACTTCCTGTATCTCCTGCTACAAAGAAAAATCTTGTTAAATACTGTCCCTCCGGTACATCATATTCGCCGGTATAAGTCATCCAAGCACTTGTATCATCCGTAATTTCCTGCAAATAAAATCCATCTGCCGCAGTATAACCTTCGACACCATCCTGAATGTTTTTAATTAATTCATTCAACTGATCCTGAGTAGTGATGTCCTGTACCTTATCGGCCGGGGCAATGACCAGATACATCGTATCGCTTTTCTGCCTTGCCCGGTGTGCAAGCCCCCAGTACAAAGTTGAGCCCGGCACCGTCAGAACATCCTGATATAAAGCCCCTGCTGCCTCAGCATTTAATTCAGCCCATTGATTATTTTTATAAGCAGTTGAACAGTTATAACTGTTATAAGTGTTTGAAGATTCACTTACGATCTCAATCAAGTTGTCGGATCCCGTAGTTTGCCAGACAAGATCTGTTGTTCCTTCTGGGAATTGGAATCCCGTTCCTCCCTGGTTTACTGTATCTACATCTGGTTCCTCAAAGTCTCCATTTTGAAGGGAATCATAATAGTCGACTTTCATCGCCGAGGATTCTACGATTGTTTCTTTTGTCACTGTAGTTTCCCCATCGTCCCCTTCTGTCTCTGTTGTCTTTATTAGCGCTACTTTGTAATACATCTGTGCGCCGCCATCCAGTGCTACATTAAGAGAAGTCCCATCTTCTGAGATATTGTAGGATGAACCCGTTACTTTAAGCCGTTCAACCTCTTCCCATGTACTTCCGTCCGAACTCCGATACCATACATAGCTATACTCCGAACCGCTTACATCACCATCTACCTGTGTAGTATCAAGCACCGCATTCAGACATCCGTCTGTTGCGATAGTATCTGTAATGGTCAAAGCACCGCTCTGGACTATCACCACATCCTTTGTGTATATAAGATATATGGTATTGCTGCTTGATAGTGCGCCGGTTCCTGTTGTATTGCTACTGTCTGGCTGGGTCTCATCCGTGCTGTACCGCCATCCTTTTGTACCTGATTGCCCCCAGTAACCCTGATTTCCCGTATTTAAATTATATCTCACATAATATATTTGTGTACCGTCATAGGAATTCAGATGAGCCTCTTGATAAGTATAGCCTTCTGTGGCATCCCCCCACAGTCCGGCCAAGCCTTCTAAAGATATCCAGGTATCATAATTCCATTTTCCTGAACTGTTTCCAACATTTCCCGGATCCTGATCTGTATCCAATGTATCTGCTGTTAATTGACCACTTCCAAGAATTTCATCTCCGTTCTCATCAAACAAATATACGCACACTTGATTCGTATTGTTATAAGAAATTACAAAGTACGAAAAGCTCTCCACTTCAAATTCTGCCAGAATTTTATTTCCATCCTCTGTAACAGAACCATCCGTCTCATCAGCTGCATCTGCCACCAATTCTGCGTTGACTCCCGATCCCGTGTCTGCAAGATGCAGGACGGAAAGGCTGTCTATATCTGCTTCTTCTGGAAGGATCTCTTTGTTCAACGAAATCGTCACTCCAACGTTTCCATCCGGTTCGATCTCATCCCCGTTCTCATCGATCAGACTGATATCCAGCGCCAGCATATCATCGTACTCAACGCCGCCGTCCGTTAATGCGTCAACTGCTTCCTGATACTGATCCGCAGTATCATCGTCATCCTCACTCAACTCGGTTACTACCAGTTCGACTCCTTCTGGCAAAACTCCTTCGTCCGCGCTTACAACAACACTGACATTTTCCGTCTTTGCGCTTAACTTAGTCGCATCTGATGCAGAAGCTACAGTAAAGATCTCATCATCCAGTTCCATATCCCCGGCCGTTGTCACGAATGCGACCGCACCATCTTCATCCAGCCGCACCGTTTTATAGATCGTTCCCGCCAGATAATCATCCGCATCCGAAGGGCTTGCAACATCCTGTTCCGCATCGGATGAAGTTGCTGCTGCAGTCAAACGCCAGGTCGGATGTACGGAAATTGCAGAGCCGACCGTTACATCACTGTCTCCCCAATCATCACCGGAGTTATCCGTGTCTACCGAACCGTCAGTTTCTGTATTGCCAGAATCGCCGGAATCACTGGTTGTATCACCCGCAGCATTTTCCTCGCTTCCTGACCCTGATCCGGTATCGGTACCAGTCTCTCCGCTGTTTCCCGTGATCCCGCTATCACCAGTGTTTCCTTCCCCGCTGTTTCCACTGCTCTCAGTTCCGGAACTTTCCGATTCATTGCTGCTAGTCTCGTCCTTACCGGTATTTTCATTTCCAGTATCTCCGGTCCCAGTGCCTTCGCCGCTTTGGGTATCGTTATCACCAGAGTTTTCTGACGCAGCGTTACCAGAACTATTCTCTGTGTCAGTGCCAGTCCCGTCTGCATTGTCCTTCTTTTCTTCCGTATCTGTATCACTGCCCCTGGTATCTTCGGCTGACGGATCGGTACTCTCTCCTGATGTCTCATCCAGTTGCTCTTCGGTATCGTCTTCTTCCTGCGCTTCGGTTTCATTCTCAGCTTCGGTTTCATTCGACTCAGTTCCGGTCGTCCCTGTCGGATCCTCATCATTCAACAGTTCTACTTCCGAATCTTTATACTCTGCAGCTTCGCTTTCTTCTGTATTATCAATGACTATATCATTTGTGCTGTGGGAACCACCGCCTCCGCCGCCGGACATAGTTGTCGTTGTGGTAACAGGATTCACCGTATCTACCGTCACAGCTTCTTCTGTATCTACTTCAACCGCGCTCGCCGGAAGGACAGTGATGGTATCGCTCTCCCGCTCATCTACAGCGATCACAGCCTTCTGATACACCTCTGACGAATTCACCAGAAGAAAGATGATTTCCTCGGAGCCGTCGATTTCATACGCACTGTCAAATTCAATGTCATTTTCAATGCGTGCGAAAACGCGAAGATCCAGTACCTTATCCCGGTCTTCGTCTTTGTTCTTTATCGTTGGAGATAATTCATAAAGGCTTCCATCCGCTTCCAGGAGTTCTGCATAGTCTTCCGCCCACTCGCCCATAAATTCCAGGTCGGTTTCAACGGTCTCCCCTTCACTTACCGCTACCTGGAGCGCATCGTAAAGAGAAGCACGGCTCAGCTCAAAGCTATACTCCCCGCTGGTATCGTTTGCCGCAGCCGCCGGCCATGCCATATTTCCGATAATCATGCTGGCGCACAGGGCGACGGCGCATAGCTTACGGCCTTCCCGGCGCAGCATCCGCTCGAACCAGACAAATTTCTTCCCGCGCTGTTTTCCTTTCTTATTGTCGTTTCCCATACTTCATCCATCCTCCCTCTGCATATTTTAGGTTCCTGTCCCTGGATTTCTGGCTGTATTGAGCACCGATCTGTCATCCGATTCCTGACAGGTATTCCGGAATCGTTCCACCTCATAAATTATCGGAAGTTCCGTCCGGAACCTGCGATAAAAGGCGCACACTTTTGTGTTGTTAATCCGATGATCCGGTTCTGCTTGTCTGCACGTCATAATCTAAGTTATGAGGTAAATAAAAGGGTAGATTTTGGTTCCTGCATGGCCGATATTGCAAATTTTCCAAAATGGGTATTGAACTTTTGGTAAATTTACTTTATACTACACATAGTTCGAGTAAATAACGGTCTACGTGTCCGAATGGTATATTCATAGCTTTTCACCACATAACTTAGACTATGTGGTCTTTTTATTTTCCAGACTGTTTCTAGACTGCTGCTACCAGATCCATCGCATCCAGAATCCGGATCTGCTTCTTCCACCCACAACGCACATAAATACGGGTTGTATTGATATTGGAATGGCCCAGCACGTCTGCCAGGTTCGCCAGATTTTTCTCCTGCTCATAATAGATACAGGCAAACAGATGGCGGAAATTATGGGGAAATCCTTTGCTGCTTGCCACGCCCGCCACATTGCACAGCTTTTTAATCTCATGGTAAAGATTGCACCGGTCAATCGGGTTGCCTCCGCGTGTCACAAAGACGCTCCCTTTTACAACATGATATTTCCTGATATATTCTTTTAATAAGGCAGCCAGCTTCTGCGGCAGGACGATCCGCCGGTTTTTGCCTTTGAGGATGACATCCGCATACCCGGCAAGAACCGCCTCCACCGTAATAAACCGCAGCTCGCTCACCCGGATCCCCGTGGAGCAGAGGACCTGCAGGATGTGCCAGAGCCGGGGCTTCCCCGCTGCCTTTGCCGCATCCAGTAAACGCTGGTATTCTTCCCGGCTCAGTTCCCGGTCTTCTCTCCGGAAAAGCCCCTCCTGGGATTTAATCGTTTTTACCACACAATCATACCAGCCCATGTACTTAAAAAATCCGTTGACCCCGGCGAGCATACTGTTGACGCTGCTCACCATATAACATTTTTCTAAAAATCCCTTATACCGGATCGTGAGTTCCTTATTTACCCGGCGGTGTCCTGCAAAGTTCTGGAAAACGCCCAGATCATGCATATATTTTTTCACTGTCGCCTCGCTCTTTTCTCCGTCAATCAATGACTGTTTGAATGCCTGTACTTTTTGTTCTGTGATAAATCTTTTTGCCATCGTTTTTTCTCCTTTATCTGCTTGATTTTATTTTTGTTTTTATCCAAAACAAAAAAATCATGAGACAGCTTTTCTGTTGCCCCATGATTTTTTGTTATCTGTCGTCAGCTGAATTTCACTTCAATATCCAAAGATATTTTTCATACGGATCCTCTCAGAAAAGAATTAACCCAATCATCCGAACCACCCACGCAGCCACCCACGCGATGACGCATTGTCCCAAGACAACATATACAGCCCACAGGCTGCCCAGTTCCCGTCGGATCGAGGCAATTGCCGCGACACACGGAGTGTAGAGCAGACTGAATACCAGCATGGTTGCCGCGGTAAGCGGCGTCAGCAGCGAGGTAACCTCGCCCGCAAACAGGATCTCCATCGTCGAAACCACACTTTCCTTTGCCATAAAGCCGCTGATCAGCGACGTGCAGATACGCCAGTCACCCAGTCCGAGCGGTGCAAAAAGCGGCGTCAGCAAACCGGCCGCCGCAGCCAGGATGCTGTCCTGAGAGTCTGTGACCACATTCAGCCGCGGATCAAATGTCTGCAGGAACCAGATCGCAATCGTGGCAAGCAGGATGATGGTAAAGGCCCGATACAGGAAATCCTTCGCTTTCTCCCAGAGCAGCTGCAGCACATTTTTAGCAGAAGGAAGCCGATAATTGGGCAGCTCCAGCACAAACGGCACCGCCTCCCCGCGGAATATGGTTTTCTTATAGAGGAAGGCCACAAGGATGCCCACCACAATTCCCAGAAAATACAATCCGGTCACAATCAGGCCGCTGTACTGCGGAAAGAAAATATTGACAAAAAACATATAGATCGGCAGCTTTGCCGTACAGCTCATAAACGGCGTGAGCAGTACCGTCATCCGCCGGTCTCTTTCGCTGGGAAGCGTCCTGGTCGCCATCACAGCCGGCACCGTACAGCCAAACCCGATCAGCATCGGGACAATACTCCGTCCCGAAAGACCGATTTTACGCAGGAGACTGTCCATAAAGAATGCCACACGCGCGATATATCCGCTGTCCTCTAACAGCGACAGGAAAAAGAACAGGCACACGATGATCGGCAGGAAGCTTAAGACGCTTCCCACGCCCGCAATTATGCCGTCGCTGATCAGAGCCCGCAGCACCGGATGAACGCCCGCGGCAACCAGCGCATTGTCAATAAGCCCTGCCAGAGCATCGATCCCCGTCTCCAGAATCCCCTGTAAAAAGCTCCCGATCACGTTAAAGGTCAGATAAAACACCAGAAACATAATGCCGACAAAACAGGGAATCGCCGTATACTTGCCCGTCAGGATACGGTCAATCCTCTCGCTGCGCTTCCTCTCTTTGCTCTCCTTTGGCTTCTGCACCGTCTGTGCGCAGAGCTTCTGGATAAAGGAAAACCTCATATCGGCAATCGCCGCCGTGCGATCCAGTCCCCGCTCCTGTTCCATCTGCACCAGGATGTGCTCCACCATCTCTTTTTCATTTTCATCGAGTTTCAGCTGATCCAGTATCAGCGGATCTCCCTCTGCCACCTTTGTCGCCGCAAAACGGACCGGGATGCCTGCCTTCTGTGCATGATCCTCAATCAGATGCATGATCCCATGCAGCGCCCTGTGAACAGCCCCGCCGTGATCATTTTTATCACAGAAATCATATCGTCTGGGACGTTCCTGATATTTCGCCACATGCAGCAGATGTGAGACCAGCTCATCGATTCCCTCATTTTTCGCCGCCGAGATCGGCACTACCGGGATGCCCAGCATTTCCTCCATCTCATTGATCCGGATGGAACCGCCGTTTTCCCTCACCTCGTCCATCATATTCAGTGCCAGAACCATCGGCGTATCCAGCTCCATGAGCTGCATCGTCAGGTAAAGATTGCGTTCGATATTCGTGGCGTCTGCAATATTGATGATGCCATGCGGACGCTCATTCAGCACAAAATTTCTCGTTACCAGCTCTTCGCCGGAATACGGCTACATGGAATAGATCCCCGGCAGATCCGTCACAAGCGTATCCTCATGCCCACGGATCACTCCGTCTTTGCGGTCAACCGTAACTCCCGGGAAGTTGCCGACATGCTGATTGGCGCCGGTCAGCTGATTGAACAGCGTAGTTTTGCCGCAGTTCTGATTTCCTGCCAGCGCAAAGGTCAGTACTGTTCCCTCCGGCAGCGGATTCTCGTCCGCCTTGCTGTGATATTTTCCGCCCTCACCAAGTCCGGGATGTTTCATCTCCCTTTTCCGGCTCCGGCGCTCTTCCTCCGGCATCTCGGAAATCTCCCTGATCTCTATCTTCTCCGCGTCTGCCAGCCGCAGCGTCAGCTCATAACTGTGGATCCGCAGCTCCATCGGATCTCCCATCGGTGCAAACTTCACCAGCGTAACCTCCACGCCGGGGATCAGGCCCATATCGAGAATATGCTGCCTGAGCGCACCCTCGCCGCCAACCGTCTGAATAACGGCACTTTTTCCTGTCTTTAGTTCTTTCAAAGTCATACGATATCATCGCTCCTTTTATTATATGCACACGGGCGCGTAAGGAAGTATTCCAGCTGACGCTGGACGCGCCCGGCGCAGCGAGTATGAGGCAAAAGCCGCCTCCTGCCCGATAATCATTGACCCGCATGACCTATCCTATCACAAAACAGTATAGATTTCCATAAGTAAAAAGCAGCGATTGCTCGCTGCTTTCTTCTTTTGTAACTCCCAAAATGCCGTTCTTACTTATTGACGCCTAGCAAAAGCCAGGTGGGCAACCTCACGTGAGCTTCTGCCTTCCACTCAGAAGGAGGCCTGACATCCACTCACAAATATTGGAATCCCTAAGTCAGAAATGTAGGATCAAAATTAGTAAGGTTGTCGAACATCCCAGGAATCTTTTTTATTTTGTTTTCCTGAAGTCATTATACAACAGACCATCCGGATTTTCAAGTTCCTTTTCCTGTCAGATTCCTGGTTGACCGGGATCAGAAAATCTCTTATACTCAGCTTGAGATTCCGGTCTGTTATGATATTGTTACAGCCGGCTTTCCGGCGTTTGCTGTCGTAAATGGCAAATATTTTTTCACAATAAATTATCAGATGAATCAATATAAGAGGTATCCCATGCAGGAATCTTTTTCTATCACTACCGAACTTTTCACACACTGTGAACTCTGCCCCAGAAAATGCGGCGTCAACCGATATCAGACTCCCGGTTATTGCGGCTGCGGCACAGTGCTGACCGCGGCACGCGCCGCTCTGCACCACTGGGAGGAGCCGTGTATCAGCGGCACCAAAGGCAGCGGCGCCGTCTTCTTCAGCGGCTGTACGCTGCGCTGCCGCTTCTGCCAGAACCAGTCCATCAGTCAGGACGGCTTTGGCAAATCCCTTTCCGTTTCCGAACTGTCTGATATTTTCCTGCGCCTTCAGGATGAAGGCGCGCACAATATCAATCTGGTCACAGCCACGCAATATCTGCCTCTGATCCTGCCGGCGCTCGATCTCGTCCGCAGCCGGCTTCACATCCCAGTCGTTTATAACTGCGGCGGATATGAACGCGCGGAAACCGTACGTGCGCTGCAGGATTATGTCGACATCTGGCTTCCCGATCTGAAATATTATGATCCGGGACTCTCAGACGCTTTTTCCGGTGCGCCGCATTATTTCGCAACTGCGTCAGAGGCCATCGCACAGATGATCCGCCAGACTGGCGCTCCGGCCTTTCAGCCGTCGCCGGATGACGGCGTTCCGATCATGACCCGCGGCGTAATCATCCGCCATCTTGTACTTCCCGGCCATTATAAGGATTCCATACGTCTCCTTGCCTGGATACAGGAACACCTGCCGAAGAATCAATATCTCATCAGTCTGATGAGTCAGTACACGCCTTATCATACCGATCCGCTCTATCCTGAATTAAATCGCCGGATCACCACCTACGAATATGAAAAGGTCGTCGATGCGGCTCTTGCCCTGGGACTTGACACGGGATTTATGCAGAAGAAAAGCAGCGCGAAAGAAGAATATACCCCTCCATTTAATCTGGAGGGGCTGTAACAAGCCGGATTACCGCATCGCCGCGGCCAGCTCCTGCATCTTCGCCGCTGACGCCGCGTTCATTGCGGAGCGGATCGTCACCACCGGCTCTGCGATCTCAATTTCCTTCATACTCTCAAGCGTCTGACGCATAATCTTCGCCGCCATCGGCGCCCAGGAGCCGTTCTCAATCAGGCCGAATTTGCGCTTCTGATAATTCTTGGACTTCAGATGGGAGAGAAATTCCTCCATGCAGGGGAAGATGCCTCCGTCATACGTCGCGCAGGCGAGAATCACCCGGTCATAATAAAATGCCTTCCGCACCGCGTCGGACACATCGGTACGGGAGAGATCGATAACCTCCGCCTCTTCACCGGCTTCCGTCAGCAGCCGTCCCATCTCTTTTGCCGCAGCAGCCGTATGTCCGTGAATGGACGCATAGGCTACCAGCACGCCGTGCTTCTCCGCCGCATAACTGCTCCAGGTCTGATACAGGCCGATATAATATCCCAGATTATCCTTTAAAACCGCGCCATGCAGCGGACAGATCATCGCGATATCCAGAGCCGCCGCTTTCTTTAATAAAGCCTGTACCTGAGTTCCGTACTTGCCGACGATATTCAGATAATACCGCGCTGCCTCATCAGTCCATTCGCCGTCATAATCAAGCGTACCAAAACGCCCGAAACCATCGGCCGAAAAGAGGATTTTCTCGCTCGACTCATAAGTAACCATCACTTCCGGCCAATGAACCATCGGCGCCATCACAAACTGCAGCGTGTGACTGCCCAGCGAAAGCGTATCGCCTTCTTTCACCGTCACCTGACGTCCCGCCAGATCCAGATCAAAGAACTGCCCGATCATACCAAAGGTCTTGGCATTGCCTACAATCTTTGCCTCCGGATACATTTCCGCAAAACGTTTGATATTGGCGGCATGGTCCGGCTCCATATGGGACACCACCAGATAATCCACCGGACGGCCGGCAAGCTCTGCCTGCAGATTATCAAACCACTGCTCCGTCGCGCGGTCATCCACGGTATCCATAACCGCAATCTTTTCATCCAGAATCACATAAGAATTATAAGTCACTCCGTTCGGTACCGGATACTGGCTCTCAAACAGATCCAGCGTCGTATCCTCCACACCGACATATCTCACGGAATCACTGATCCACATTTTGCTCATATCCTCGTCTCCTTTTCTCTGCGATACCGTTCCACCATCTGCTTTAACTGCGCCCGGGTGTATGGTTTCTCGATAAATCCGTATGCCTGAATTTTCCACGCCTCCAGCGAAAATCCGGGAATACTCGAAAGAAGCACCACCGCCGGCGGTTCTTTCTGCTTTTGTATCTCCTTTGCCAGCCGGATCCCGCTGATATCCGGCATGACGATATCGGTAAATACCATGTCCGTCGGGTTGTCCCGGACATAGTCTACCTCCGCCACAGCCTCCTCAAACCGGGCGGTCAGTTCTACCTCTTCTATACTTTTCAGACTGTCGCTGATCTTGTCCAGCAGTTCCGGATCATTATCCACAGCCACGACCCGTATCTTCATCTCTACCACCTTTATTCCCGCGGCATCAGGCTCTCTCCATGCTCCTTCAGCCATTTTCTGCGGAGCCGGTAATCGGGAAGAACCGTCTCCACCACTGCCCAGAAGCGGGGAGAATGATTCATCTCCAGCCGATGTGCCAGCTCATGTACAACCACATAATCCTGCACTTCTTCCGGCGCCAGAATCAGTCTCCAGTTGTAATTCAGATTTCCCACCGCCGTACAGCTGCCCCAGCGGGTTTTCTGGTCACGGATCGAGATCCGGCCATAACTCACATGCATCAGAGCCGCATAAAGCGCTGTCTTTCTTTCAAATACTGCCGCTGCCAGCTTTCTGGCCTTTCCTGCTTCTTCCTCTGTCAGTGCAAACCGGCTGCTGCGCTCCTGCACAATCCGTTCCTGTCTCTGGCGAAGCTCCTGCTGCTTTTGCAGGATCCATCCCTTCTTTTCTTCCAGAAAACTTTCGATCAGCGCTTTGCTGCAGCGTCTCGGCGCACGCACCAGTACTTTTCCGTCCGATGTCAGCTGAATCGCCAGCGTCTTTCTGTCCGAACGGATACATTCATATTCCATCGGTACCTTCATTTTCTCTTTACATCGTTCTTTTCACAGATATCTTTCAGGCAGCAGCGGTCACAGAACGGGGTTGTCCTGGCCGTACAGACCTCTCGCCCATGATACACCAGCCGGTGGCAGAAGCTGCTGCCCTCCTCCGGCGGTATGATTTTCCAGAGCGCCATCTCCACTTTTTTCGGATCTTTCGTTCCCTCAACCAGTCCGATCCGATTCGTAATCCGGATACAATGGGTATCGGTAACAATCGCCGGTTTGCCAAATACATCTCCCATGATCAGGTTCGCGCTTTTGCGGCCTACGCCCGGCAGCGCCAGCAGCTCGTCAAAATTCTCCGGCACCTTCCCCTGATACTGATCGCGGAGGATACGCATGCATGCGCTGATATCGCGCGCCTTGCTGTGCCCCAGTCCGCATGGACGGACGATCTCTTCGATCTCTTCCGGCGATGCCGCGGCAAGCGCGTCCACATCCGGATATTTCTCATAGAGTTTTTCCACAACAATGTTCACTCTCGCGTCCGTGCACTGCGCCGCAAGCCGCACACTCACCAGGAGCTTCCATGCCTGATCATAATCCAGCGTACAATCCGCGTCCGGATACTCCTCCCGCAGCCGTCTGATCACCTCAAGAGCCCATTTCTTCTTTATCGTCTCTTCTGCCATTCTCATCCTTCTTCCGCAATGTCCTTATCCGACCCACGGCATCACTTCGGAATGTACTTCTGCCCCGTCCTCGATGGCACGTTCCATCAGAATCCGCAGATAAGCGTCATGAAGTGCTTCCGCCAGCGGATAAACCTCTGTACCATCCTCCAGATAACGGCTCATGCCCAGAAGGATTGTCCCGACGGCAGTCTCATCCTCCGGAAGCACAACCGCCTGTCCCAGCCGCACAAACGGATTTTCATAAAAAATACCGCCGGCTGCCGTCTTCTCACCGGTCTCACAAAATCTCACCCGCCGGATCTCTCCGCTGTAAGGATCCCGCTCTGCTTCCTGCCGAAGCTGATGCGGCACATGAGATTCATCTACATAGGAAAGAACATCATCAAAGAGTTCCCCCCGCTGTCCGCGCACGCACACATGACGTCCGCGGATCCTGCTGTGATACTGCACTCCGTCAAAGTCATAAAACGCATATTTCCGCCCGCCGTCTTTACAGGCAAAGGTAAAATCCGCGCGGACTCTTCTGCGCGTTTTCACCGTCCCGTCCGTCACAGCGCCGGCACGTGAATCCGTCTCCTCTACCGGGAAATGATACTCTTTCGCCGTGATGGCGACCGGCTCCATCCCTAACTTCAGGTAACGTCGGATCAGGCTCGCCGCATGATAATCATGCGCAGTTGAAATATCAATCGCATAAGGTTCTCCCAGATAGCCGTGCCTCACTGCGGCAATCGCCGCCGAATGAGTCGGATAAGCGAAATACTGTTCCGCCACCTGAATGCGGGCGCCATATTTTCTGCGCCACTGCCAGAGCCTTTTACAATCCTTTTCCTCCATGGCAGCCGGCGTTTCCAGCAAAACCGCAAATCCCTTCTCAAGCCACTCCTCGCCTGTCTGTGCAATCGCGTCTTTACTGACCGCGATCACCACAAAATCCGGTTTCCTCTCCTCACACTCCGCGGCTGAGGCAACCGCCGGAATCCCATACTGACGCCGCATCGTCTCCGCTTTTTCCTCTGTGCGGCAAAGCATCGCCTCCATCCGGAAAAGCGACGGATACGCCTGTGCGACTCTCCAGTAAAAAAGGGACCGCCAGCCCGAACCCACCGTCACAAATGTTATTGGGGTGTCTTTCATCCCAAACCTCCATCATAAATTGTAACTTTTTATCGTCTGCATCTCTGGATGCACGCAATCATTATACTCCATGCCCGCATATTTCGTCAAACTTTTGTTTCTCGGATTTTTTGTATTCAGTAGCAATCTGACATTTTTTATGCTATACTGGAAATACTGTGGAATTATTTATCTGGAGGTTTTTCAATGAAAAAAATTATTTTAACCGGCGACCGTCCGACCGGACGCCTTCATGTCGGTCACTATGTCGGATCCCTGAAGCGCCGGGTAGAGTTGCAGAATTCCGGTGAATTTGATGAAATTTATATTATGATCGCGGATGCCCAGGCGCTGACTGACAATGCCGACCATCCCGAAAAGGTTCGTGAAAACATCATAGAAGTTGCCCTGGATTACCTGTCGTGCGGACTGGATCCCGCCAAATCGACTCTTTTCATCCAGTCGCAGGTTCCGGAACTGACGGAACTGACCTTTTATTATATGAACCTGGTGACGGTGTCGCGCCTCCAGCGCAATCCTACCGTAAAGTCGGAGATCCAGATGCGCAATTTTGAATCCAGCATTCCGGTCGGATTTTTCACCTATCCGATCAGCCAGGCATCGGATATCACAGCTTTTAAAGCTACCACCGTGCCGGTCGGCGAAGATCAGGAACCGATGATCGAACAGACCCGCGAGATCGTGCGCAAGTTTAACTCCGTCTACGGCGAAACCCTCGTGGAGCCGGAGATCCTGCTGCCGGACAATAAAGCCTGCCTGCGGCTTCCCGGCATCGACGGCAAGGCCAAGATGAGCAAATCGCTCAACAACTGTATCTATCTGTCCGATACCGCGGAAGACGTCCGCAAGAAGGTCATGTCGATGTTTACCGATCCCAACCATCTGCGCGTCCAGGATCCGGGCGAGGTTGACGGCAACCCGGTATTTATTTATCTCGACGCATTCAGCAGAGACGAGCATTTTGCGGAATTCCTGCCGGAATATAAAAACCTTGACGAGCTGAAGGCCCACTATCGCCGCGGCGGTCTGGGAGATGTCAAGGTCAAGAAGTTTCTGGTTAACGTTCTCCAGAGTGAGCTGGAACCCATCCGCCAGAGACGGAAAGAATTCGAAAAGGATATCCCGGCCGTTTACCGTATCCTGGAAGAAGGCAGCAAAAAGGCCGAAAAGGTCGCGGCTCAGACGCTGGCCGACGTCAAGCGTTCCATGCGCATCAATTACTTTGAGGACCGCGAGATGATCGAGGCTCAGGCAGAGAAATTCCGCCGGAATTAAATTTCATTTGGTATAATGCTAAGGACACGCAGTCACTGATTTCCGGCGCCGCGTGTCCTTTTTCATTGATTTTTATTCTCTTCTATCTTTTATTCAGGCAATACCCCAGCACTGCTCCCACGATACCGCCCACAATATGCGCCATATTGGAGATATTATCATCCAGCACCACTCCTTCATACAGCTGCTGCCCGATAAAAATGACAGCAACCAGCAGAAAGGTCAGCGGAATCTCACCCTCGCGGAAACCGGTAAAGGATGCAAGCAGGATAAAGGCAAATACGATACCGCTCGCCCCGTACAGGCCGACATTCCAGAAGAATACATAATTAACCACTCCCGTAACAAGCGCTGTGATTGCCATAATCACCAGCAGATTTCTCGACCCGTATTTTTCCTCCAACATCGGACCAAGCAGCAGCAGATAAGAGGCATTGCCGATAAAATGACTCCACCCCTCATGTCCGAGCACATGAGTAAAAAACCGCACATACGTCATCGGGCTGCTAAGCGAAGAATGATACGTCATAAAAAACATCTGCGTCGTCATGCCTGATGTCACCACTCCCAGCAGCGTAACCACCGCGCAGGCCAGTACAAAGGACAGCACCACCGGCGCGTTAAAGGTAATACGTAACTTTCCCTGCATCTTTTGTTCCCCCATTCTTTCTGTCAATCCAACAGCATTTCCCGGAAAACGACATTACTCACATCAGTTCCGTAATCCGTCAGTCTCACATAAGGAGCCTCCATTTCGATCAGCCCCTGATCCAGCAGCTTCGGCAGCACCTCAGCATAAACATTCCACATATTTTCCCCAAAACGCTCCAGGAATTCACTGCCGGAGACGCCCTTCGTCATACGCAGGCCGAGAAACATAAACTCCTCCATCCGGTCATTGAGAGTCATCTCTTCGATCTCCCTGGCCGCCTCGCCCGGAATTTCCAGATCCAGGCTCATATATTCCTGCATGTTCTCCGTATTGTGATAGCGGTAACCACCGATATAAGAGGATGCCCCCAGACCCAGACCCAGATAATCCACCCCCGTCCAGTATCCGACATTATGACGGCACTCCCTGCCCGGCCTTGCGTAATTGGAGATCTCATAACGGCTGTAGCCGTGCTCCGCGAGCATAGTCTTTGTCAGGTGATAAATTTCCCGATCGGTATCCTCATCCGGCAGCGGCAGCCACCCGTCACCCGGTACCGGCGATGCCTTCCCGCCGTAATGATCATAAAAGGGCGTTCCTTCCTCAATAATCAGACTGTAAGCGGAGATATGCTCCGGCCGCAGCATCAGCACCTTGCGCAGCGTATTTCTCCACGACGCAACCGTCTGTCCCGGTAATGCTGACATCAGATCGACGTTGATATTGTCAAAGCCGGCCAGACGCGCCGCCTGATAGCTCTTTAAGAATTCATCAAACGAATGGATTCTTCCCAGACGCCTTAACTCCCGGTCATCTGCCGACTGCAGCCCCAGGCTTAAGCGGTTGACGCCCTGCTCCCGGTAAAGGGACACACGGTCCGGCGTCAGTGTACCGGGATTCGCCTCCAAAGTGATCTCCGCGTCCGGCTCCACCGCAAACGCTTCTCTCACCGCCGTCAGGATCTCTCTCATCAGTTCAGCCGGCAGGATCGACGGCGTACCGCCTCCCACAAAAATGCTTGTCACACGGCGGTCTGCAAAACAGGTTCCCTGCGTCCGGATCTCTGTCACCAGCTGCCGGGTATACTCCTGATAGGTCTTAACCGGTGCGCGGAAAGACAGAAAATCACAGTACAGGCACTTTTGTGCGCAGAAAGGAATGTGAATGTATAATTCCAGTCCGTTATCCTTCATCAAGTTTCAGCACACTCATAAACGCTTTCTGCGGGATCTCTACATTGCCAACCTGCCGCATGCGCTTCTTTCCTTCCTTCTGTTTTTCCAGCAGTTTCTTCTTACGGGTAATGTCGCCGCCATAGCACTTCGCCAGGACATCCTTTCTCATCGCCTTTACCGTCTCTCTGGCAATAATCCGGCCGCCGACCGCCGCCTGAATCGGGATCTCAAATAAATGCCGCGGGATCTCTTCCTTCAGCCGCTCGCACATCTTCCGGCCGCGCTCGTAAGCGGAATCCGCGTGGACGATAAAGGACAGCGCGTCTACCGCCTCCCGGTTAATCAGGATATCCAGCTTGACCAGTTCGGAACGCTGGTAGCCCTTCAGGTCATAGTCAAAGGACGCATAACCGCGGGAGCGGGATTTTAACGCATCAAAGAAATCGTAAATAATCTCATTTAACGGCAGGTCATATTTTAACAGCGCCCTGGTTTCCTCGATATACTCCATGCCGTTATAGACCCCTCTGCGCTCCTGACAGAGCGTCATGATCGAACCGACAAACTCAGTCGTCACCATGATCTCCGCCTCCACGATCGGCTCCTCCATATAATCGATCTCCGACGGATCCGGCAGATTGGACGGATTGGTCAGCTCGATCATTTCGCCATTGGTCTTGTGTACGCGGTAAACTACGCCCGGCGCCGTCGTCACCAGATCCAGCTGATACTCCCTCTCCAGGCGTTCCTGAATGATTTCCAGATGAAGCAGTCCCAGAAAGCCGCAGCGGAAACCAAATCCCAGGGCGACAGATGTCTCCGGCTCAAAGAAGAGGGAAGCGTCATTGAGCTGCAGCTTTTCCAACGCGTCGCGCAGGTCGTTGTACTTGGCTCCGTCCGCCGGATAAAGGCCGCAGTAAACCATGGACGTTACCTTCTTATAGCCGGGAAGCGGCTCTACACAGGGATTTTCCGCATCTGTGACCGTATCGCCCACCGTGGTGCTCCTGACGTCTTTAATACTCGCCGTCAGATAGCCGACCATACCGGCGCTGAGCTCCTCACAGGGGATGAACTGCCCCGCGCCAAAATACCCGACCTCTACGACCTCTTCCTCGGCTCCGGTCGCCATCATACGGATCCGCATCCCCTTGCGGACCGTCCCCTGACGGATGCGGCAGAAAACGATTACGCCGCGGTAAGAATCATAAAGCGAGTCAAAGATCATTGCCTGCAGCGGCGCGTCCGGATCGCCCTCCGGGGCCGGTATCTTCTCTACAATCGCCTCCAGCACGTCTTCGACATTCAGTCCGGTCTTTGCCGAGATACGCGGCGCATCCTGCGCCTCAATCCCGATCACATCCTCGATCTCATTTGCTACCCGGTCCGGTTCTGCGCTCGCCAGATCGATCTTATTGATCACCGGGAACACGTCCAGATCATGATCCAGCGCCAGATAGACATTTGCCAGCGTCTGCGCTTCGATCCCCTGCGCCGCGTCGACCACCAGAATCGCGCCGTCGCAGGCGGCCAGGCTGCGTGAAACTTCGTAGTTAAAATCTACATGTCCAGGAGTATCGATCAGATTAAAGATATATTCGTTTCCGTCCTTAGCCTTATACACTGTGCGGACGGCCTGCGACTTGATCGTGATACCGCGTTCTCTCTCCAGGTCCATATTATCCAGAACCTGATCCTGCATCTCTCTGCTCGTTAAAAGCCCCGTCATCTCGATGATGCGGTCCGCCAGCGTTGATTTGCCGTGATCGATGTGTGCGATAATACAAAAGTTACGGATTTTGCTCTGGTCAACTGACATAAATCATTCTCTCCCGTTCGATAATAGGATTAGTTTATCATTTTTTAGTTTTGCTTGCAACACCCTGTGTGGGCATTTGGAGCACTTTACTGGTGATCCGTCCGTCCCTGAGAGAAAAGAATATCCTCCGAGGACCGCTTGCGCTCTGGTTTTCACGTAGCGGTACTAAGCTCGCAAAAGCATGCTCGCTAAGTGCCGACGTGAAAAATGTCCTCTGCGGA
>JAJBUA010000004.1 GCA_020860565.1 Clostridiales bacterium | reverse complement strand
CAAAACGTCCGTCTCTGGGCGGAAAGAATATCCTCCGAGGACCGCTTGCGCTTAGGTTTTCACGTAACGGTACTAAACTCACCGGAAAAACATCCGGTTCGTTAAGTGCCGACGTGAAAAATGTCCTCTGCGGATATTCTTTCCGCCCAGGGACTATGTTATTGGTATCCTTAAAGAAATCGTTTTCAGAAGTCGGCTGAGAATTTTCCTGTCGACAAAAACCGGCCACCCACTTCGGATATTCCGGAGTAAATGCCTCGTCCAGATAATGAACCATGAGCATCTCTATCCCGAAACGGATCATATAGGGATGCCCGGACTCCAGCCAGTCTGGAATCTTCTGGATGAGTTCCGGCAGGTTTTTCTGAAATACTTTTGGCCTGAGCAGATCGCAGGTTGCCCAGTTATTGATATAGGGCAGAAATGTTTCGAGTTTCTCGATGCAGCGTGTGTAGCCGTGCTCCTGCATGATCAGAAAGCCATGCAGATTATTTTCCTCATAATAATTGTGCGGCAGATCATTCAGAAACTCTTCAATCTCCTCTCTCCCGGACAGTTCTTTTGCCAGCCGGCGCAGTTCTGGTGTCCGCACGCCAATGACCTTCTCTTTTGCGACGGTCGGCATCAGCCTGCTGTGAAAATCCCGATACTGCAGGTCCTGAAGCGCTAACAGACGCTGACGAATCTCTTTGCTTATCTCGCTCATTTTTTCTTCCTCACTCCCATCTTTTATCGTACGGATCATTCGTTACGATATCTGCTCCCAACGTTCGATCATATTGATCTGCCGTTCTCTCATACATAGTTCCAAAATCTGTCTCAGGAAACAGCATATCAGATAGCAAATAAAAAGAAAAGCACCCGATACTATATTTTTATCGAGTACTTTTCAAACCTTAATATTCCAGATACGCGCCTTTCATCGGACTTGCCGCATGTTCACTGAACAAACGCAGAACCCCTTTTTGATATCTCCGCTCTCTTGGCTTCCAGTTTTTCCTGCGCTCACCCAGAATCTCATCAATCTCCTCCGCGGTCTTTTTTTCTCCCCGGACGCCGATGATATTGAGCTTTCTCCCCAGAACGTCGATCTCGATCAGATCGCCTTCTTCTACCAATGCGATCGGTCCTCCTTCAGCGGCCTCCGGGCTACAATGACCAATCACTGGTCCGGTAGACGCACCGGAGAAACGGCCGTCCGTAATTAGAGCAATGCTACGCCCCAGTTCCTTATCACTGCTGATCGCTTCTGAGGTATAGAACATTTCCGGCATACCGCTTGCTTTTGGTCCCTCATAGCGGATAAATACTGCATCGCCTTTCTCTACTTTATGTTTCAGCACCGCGTCCAGACACTCCTCCTCGCTGTCAAAAGGTCTCGCGCGAAGTACTGCCTGGATCATCTCCTTTGGACAGGCCGTATGTTTGATGACCGCGCCTTCCGGAGCCAGATTTCCTCTCAGCACTGCAATACTTCCATCTGTCCCCATCGGTTTATCATAATGACGAATGATATCTTCTCTCGTCAGCGACACGCCGTAGCGATGGTTAAAGTCCTGAAGCCATTTGTCACACCGCTCATAAAAACCATTTTCCTTAAGCTCCGCCAGATTCTCTCCCAGAGTCTTACCGGTTACTGTCATTACATCCAGATGCAAGCATTCCCTGATCTCTTCCATAATCGCCGGAACACCACCTGCATAATAAAAGCACTCAGCCGGCCATCTTCCTGCCGGTCGCAAATCCAGAAGATATCGCGCATTACGGTGCAGACGGTCAAACGTGTCACCGGTAATCTCAATCCCCAGCTCATGGGCGATCGCCGGCAGATGCAGCAGGCAGTTAGTGCTCCCTGATATCGCCGCATGCACCATGATCGCGTTCTCGAAGCTTTCCATCGTCACGATATCACTCGGTCGCATGTGTTCCATCTGAGCCAGCTTCACCGCCTGCCGTCCCGCTTCTCTGGCAAACGCTAACAGATCCGGACTGGTCGCTGGCATCAACGCACTCCCCGGCAACGCCAGTCCCAGTGCTTCCGCCATAATCTGCATCGTCGAAGCTGTGCCAATAAAGGAACACGCCCCGCAGCTCGGGCAGGCATTCTGCTTTGCCCAGTCCAGCTTTTCTTCACTGATCTCGCCTCTCTCAAAACCCGCACTGTACATACCAAGCTGCTCCAGCGTCAGCATGTCCGGTCCCGCGTTCATCGTACCGCCGGGTACCACCACCGACGGGATATCCACACGGCACAACCCCATCAGATTCCCCGGCATCCCCTTGTCGCAGCTCGCCAGATAGACTCCTGCATCAAACGGCGTCGCATTCTCCTGAATCTCGATCATATTCGCGATCATCTCGCGGCTCGCCAGGCTGAAATTGATGCCGTCCGTCCCCTGACTCTCACCGTCGCAAATATCTGTGCAATAATATCGCGCGCCGTAACCCCCGGCCTCATAGATACCTTTCCGGACTTCCTCTACCAAGTTATTCAGATGACCGCTGCCCGGATGGCTGTCTCCATAGGTGCTCTCAATAAAAATCTGAGGTTTGGACAGATCCTCCGGCTTCCAGCCGGTTCCCAGCCGGAGGGGATCCACCTCCGGAGCAAGTTTACGCATTTCCTGACTTTTTAAATACTTCATATTCTATACCGCCCTTCTGAAAATATGGCTCATCTCGCTAGCAAGGATTATATGCGTCAAAGCTCCACAGGAAAAGACGCTCACCGAATTCGTTTTTCCGTGAGCGCCTGCACCTTGATTAGGAATCCTTGTTACCGACCACCTGTCTTTATACCCGAAATGCAAACAATTTTTCCGATACAGCTATGTGACCGGATGCCAGCACCTTCATTTCTCCCATCTCCTTAGCGTTCGATACCAGTACCATAGTAGTAACTTTGTATCCCGCAGATACGATCTCTTCAATATCAAATTCTACCAGCAGGTCTCCGGTTCGGATCTGGTCACCTTCTTTTATATGGGCTTTGAACCCTTTTCCATCCAGTTCGACCGTATCGATCCCAATGTGAAGCATCAGCTCCATACCGTTATCAGTCCGTATTCCCAACGCATGCCCTGTAGGAAATACGGCCGCGATCTCTCCATCTACCGGGGCAAACAATTTTCCCGACGTTGGCAGGATCCCAACGCCCTGCCCCATCATTCCCCCGGCAAAGACAGGATCTCCCACCTCACTCAGAGGAATCACTTCACCGTCCAACGGGCTGCAGACAACTTTTTCTTTCCTGTTGACAGCCACATCCTCTTTTTTATTAAATAATCTGCTAAATAATCCCATCTTACTTTAACTCCGGCCAATATTCTTTATTTGCTTCTATCAGTTCATCCAGAATTTTTTTTGCTACAGAGGCACTTGGCACAGTTTTAGACAATGTGAGAGCCTGCCACAACTTCAAATAACTTTTCTCTACATATGCCTCTACTACCAGCTTCTCTACTGCCAGCTGCTCCTGCATCATTCCCCGTTCAAAGGTGGGAATCTCGCCCTGACAAAGAGCCTCCGGTCCATCCGATCCAACCACACAGGGTACTTCAACCATAGCGTCTGAATCAAAATTGCTGATCGCTCCTTTATTTTCTACAATACAAAGCATGATTTCATGGGTGTTATACGCGATCGCCCTCGCCAATGATACAATAAATGACGCATGATTGTCCACTGTAAACTCTCCACCCGTAGCAGTCTGTTTGCGTATAATCTCTCTTGCAGCGCCAAACACCTCTTTCTCCCGTCCATCTATCACTTCATCCGCCCTTGTATACTCCGGATCCGAATGTTCTACTACATAGTCGGGATATAAATAATATTTCAGATAGGTATTGGGCAGAAATTGGGGATCCAGCGCCAACAAATCCTTCGCTTTTCTGTGCGTCTCCTGCCAGCTTGCATCCATATGCTGAGTCTCAATCGCCTTTTGGGTCAGGTACCCATTTTGAGATACATATTCCCGAAGCTTTGGCATATAATCCTCTCCTGTAACCATATCCTTCACACTCGTCCACCAGCCAAAATGATTCAGTCCAAAATAACGGACATCAAGATCGTCATACTCTTTTCCTACAATATAAGCCATTCTTCGACGGGTTCCAACCGGCATATCACAGATATTGATCACACGGGCTTCCGGACGAAGAACCCTGCACGCTTCCGCTACGATCGCCGCCGGATTGGAATAATTTAACATCCAGCACTTTGGTGAATAAGTCGTCATATAATCAATAATTTCCAGCATCCCCGTGATGCTTCGCATCCCATAGGCAATTCCACCCGGTCCGCACGTCTCCTGTCCTACGACTCCGTATTTCAGCGGAATTCTCTCGTCCAGCCTTCTCATCGCATATTTTCCTACGCGGATATGTGCCATACAAAAATCTTTGTTCGAAAAGGCTTCTCTGGGATCCGTAGTGTAGGAGAACTCGATATCCGGCGCTTCCTCCCGCATCAGAACTGCCAACGCTTCTCCGATCACCGATTGGCGTTCTTCATCATTATCATAAAGTGTAATGGATTTCAAAGGAAAATCCTTCTGATGCTCCAGCATCATTTTTACAATGCCGGGTGTATAAGTACTCCCACCTCCAGCAATTATCACCGCAAATTTCTTTAACATCCGGTAATTCCTCCTCATTCTTATTTCTCTTCACTCAGGCCAAGTTCAGCATCCACTGCTTTTCTTACTGCTGTAACCTGCAGCCCGTAAACAACCTGCACATTTTTTCCTTTTCTGATCACGGCGTTCGCCCCTGTATCCTGCTTAAGAACTGTCTCATCCACCAATTCCGGATCTTCCAGAATCAGCCGCAGACGTGTATAACAGTTATCCACTTTTTTGATATTGTCTGCACCGCCCAGAGCACTGACGATCAGCGCCGCATCGATCCTTTTTTCAGCCTTCAGAGTTTTTTCAGCAGAAATTTTTTCATTATATTCCGCTTTGGTATGCAACTTCATCTCCATACCCTCACTTTCACGCCCCAGTGTTTTCAAATCCAGTCTGCTGATCAGAATACGAAATACAATATAATAAATTACGAAGAACAATAGCCCTACGGCGATATACACGGGCCATCCGGTTTTGGCAATGCCAAGCGGCACATTATAAAGCAGGAAATCGATAAACCCATTTGGACCGATTGCACGAACATTGAGAAGATTCAGCACAACCATACTGAGACCGCTCAGGCATGCATGCACCACAAACAGAATCGGAGCCACAAACATAAAGGAAAACTCGATCGGCTCCGTCACCCCCGCAATAAAAGACGTTACTGCCGCCGGAATCAAGATCGCTTTAATCTTATTACGGTTTTCCGGTCTGGCAGTGTGATACATCGCAAGACAAGCTCCGATCAAACCAAACATTTTAGAAATGCCTCTTGCATCCCAGATCACCGACTGAGACAGCACAGCTACAGACGGATCTGCCATCTCGGCATAGTAAATATTTCTGGAACCTTCCAGAATCTGTCCTCCCACAGTCGCCACACCGCCCAAAGAAGTATACAAAAACGGCGTATATACCAGATGATGCAGACCTGTCGGAATCAGCAGACGTTCCAAAGCGCCATAAATAAAGAGACCGAAATTGCCCGTACGGTTAATAAAGCTTCCCATGGCCGAAATCCCTGCCTGCACAAACGGCCAGACATAAGTCAGCATTACGGCAAGAAGTACTACTACCGGAATTAATACAATAAACGAAAAACGGGTTCCACCATAAATCTGAAACGCATTTTTAAATTCCGTATCACTAAACCGATTATGTACCATAGCGGTCACAATACCCAGAATAATGCCAAGGAACACACCCATATCCAAGATCTGAATTCCAAGCACAAGCGCCTGTCCGGTACCCTGCAGGGAATCCGCGCTAACCAGAATACCTGTCAGCCCCATGAATTTATTCATGGCGTTGATGAAAACTAAAAAGCCCAACAACGCTGTGAAACCGGATTCCGCTTTTTTCTTATTGGCCAACCCTACCGCAAGTCCCACGCAGAAGATCAGACCCAGATTATTTAAAATTGATACCAGCGAACCCGACAGTAATGTGCCAAACCCCGTAGTAATGGGATTATTCAGAAATGGCAAAACCGCAAGGAGCCGCGCGTTGGTAAACAGGTTTCCTACCGCTATCAGAATACCGGCAATGGGCAAAATCAATACAGGGACAAACATTGCTTTTGAAAATCGCTGCAATTGATCTATTATTTTGTCTTTCATGTTCTTTTCTCCATTTTCTTTTTCCGGTGAGCCTGCGCCCGCCCGACCGGTATTTCCTCCACGTGAAGTTGATGGTTTTATTATAACCATCGTTTTTTTCTTTGTATATGGTTTTAAAGCCAAAGAAAACCTGTTACTCAGGTTGGTAACAGGTTTCCTCTTCATCTTCCAGAAGGACTTTATGATATTCATAAATCAACAGTTCCATCAGCATCATCACGTTAGGAAAAAACGTATTTGCCATCATATTTCGGTCATCCAGCTTATTGCTGTCCTCAATGCGAAACTTCATATCCGCCAGAGTATTGACGCGATTATCGACCTCATTTGTAAAAGAAACGGTATCAACCCCATTTTCTCTGGCTATTTTTACCCGATTAACTACCCATTGTGTTTCTCCGGATCTTGATATTACAATCAACAGCTTCATCTGCCGCAGGTTATTTTCAAATACTCCTATCGAATCCATTCCATTTGAGGCGATACAGCGAATCCCCAATACCAGCAGTTTCTTTGTAAGGTATTCCATGGGAATCGCGGAAAATCCGGTCGCGTATAAAAATACATAACCATCTCCGATGCCACGGAGTTTTCTGGCAAATCCCCTTATGTCGTCATAAGAATTGTATTGTAGCAGCGAATTGGAACAAAAACTGTTTATAAACTCCATGCTTGTCGCCGCCGTTTCTGCTTTTTCCCCTGTTAACGGCAGAAGCCTGTAATACATATCTATAAATCCGTCGAATCCAAGTTTTCTCGTCAATCGCATGATCGTGGATGTCGATGTGAAATTTTCCTTTGCTACTCCCCTGACACCCATTTTCAGCACATCATCCATATGGGCAATAATATAACGGAGCACATCCGTTTCTGTCTCTGTCAGGTTTTTTCCTTCGGTTATTTTTCTTAAATCAACAATATCCATCCCAGCTATCACCCCATCCCGCATATAAGAAATATCAGTTTTAATATGTGTTCATTTTACCATATCTCATGTCTTAAAAGCACAAAATTCAGAAAATTTTTTATTATAAGTCATGATTCCTCTCCCTTTACCAGTTCTCGTATCAGCAATAATCCCATCGGCCCGATCAATATACACAGTATCCCAAACAGGCGCAGCCCGACAAACATCGCGATCAGCTCTTCGAGCGGCGTAATCCCGATCTGCTTTCCCATTAACCGCGGTTCCAGAATCTGTCTTGAAAAATAACATACCAGATATAACAGGAAAAGGAACATGCCTTTTCGCCACTGATGGCATAAAAAGCAAATCAACATCCAGGGAATCAGCACAGCGCCTGCCCCAAGGATCGGAAGTGCATCGAGAATGCCTGTCCCAAGGCCGGCCAGAATATAATAGGGATTCTTCATCAACCAGAATGCTGCCATGCAGATTCCTGAGATCAGCATCAGCAGGATCACCTGCGTCTTGAAACCGGCATTGATCACCCGGCTCAGGCATCTGCGAATCCGTGCAATTTCTTCACAATAAACCGAAGTCTTCATACGGCAGTTCCACTGATCCATCTCCTGCAGGGAAAGCCCGACTGCAATTATGTTCAAAGCAACAAAGATTAAAAAGCCTGCTCCCCACCGGAAAACCGTCATCGAGTTTGCCATCACAAAAGGCATCGTTCCTTCTTTTACACTCTCCCACAGTCCTCTCAGCATTTCCCTGACCAGATAAACCAGAAGTCCATGCCGCAGCTGAAAACAATCCTCCGCCCAACGGCACCATCCGGTAATGACCGTATCCAGACTGTCAAGCCATAACGGTATCTGCGTGCTAAGTGCCACTGCCTCCTCCGCACATTTCCGGATTCCACAATAAAATACGATCAGTACCGCTGTAAGGATCATCAGAAATTCTGCCGCTCCCGCTGCTCCGACTGCCACACCAAATGACCGCTGTTTTTGGTGAATTGTAATACGAACCCGCAGATGATCGGATATCCACGCCGCCGACGGACGCAGCAGCACCGCAATCCCCCAGGCAATCAAGAAAGGAATCACGAGTGGCAGCAGAAAGCGGAATCCTCCGTATACTGCCCCCGTGACTCCCATATAAATGAAAGTTTTCTTCAGTTTCTTATCCGGCTTACCCATGGACTCACCCATTTCTGATTTGTACTTCTTTTGTACAACCTCTATTTTGTCCATGCCGCCCGGAAGTATGCGTTTCTGACTTCGCCAGATACAGGCAAAAAAAACAGCTGGATATAATTGCAGAGACTACTTTATTGGCCTTAAAATATTATCAGCCGGATGTAATATTGAATTTTTTGAAAATCTCAGTTTCCGGTATCTTTTCAAAAATCATAGCCCTGCCGCTCACCGGATGACGGAAGCTCAGATGATATGCCGCCAGCGCCACATCGCCGCCCTGACAATGCGGATTATATTTTCGGTCACCCCACAGCGGCATCCCATGCCCCGCCATCTGTACCCGGATCTGATGATGACGGCCGGTTTTCAGCTCGATCTCCATCAGCGTCAGTTCTCCATAGACATCATCTGTCACGGACGCCACTGCCCTCCATGACAGTTCCGCACGTTTTGCACCGGAAACGGTCTTATCCACAATCCGGGAACAATTATTATCCCCATCTTTTACCAGAAAATCCACAAGGTTATCCACCGATTTATCCACTTTTCCACAAACCACAGCCAGGTATTTTTTGTCCATCTGCCGCTCAGAAACCTGCTTACTTAGCGCAGCAGCGGCCTTTTTTGTCTTTGCATATACCAATATTCCGCTTACCGGCCTGTCCAGACGGTGGATAACTCCCACATAGGGCGCCTGACCTGGTGTGGATGGTTTTGTGGAGGAATTAGTGGATAACGATCCCGCCAGATGCTTGCGGATCTCGCTTACCATATCTGCGCCAAAACCTCTGGCCGACTGCGATTCCATCCCAACCGGTTTCCATACCACGATCAGGTCTTTATCTTCATATAATATCTGCAGCATATCTCTATCTCCTTCCGCCGTCGCACATATTATAGAAGCCTGCCAACGCAGAACTCCATAATCAATGGACAAGACTAACGCAACTTCTGATAAGTAATATTATGCGTTCGCTGCTAAGTTTACCTGAAACAGCTTTCAATTGCAACCGATCTGTGTAAGTATCCGCTTATATTATAACTATATATTAAAAATAAAGTGTACAGGTTTTTGATATTGATAACCTACACACTTTATTCTCCCTAGCTCTATTTCCTTTTTATAGCATTATCAGCTCCTCACTGATAAAGCAACACAATTGTAACATTATACATCATAATCCAGATATGCGCCCTTCATCGGACTGGCTGCCAGCTGGCTGAACAGTCTTAATACTCCGCGTGTATATTTACTTGCCCGTGGCTTCCATTTTTTCCGACGTTCTTCCAGAATTGTGTCAATCTCTTCCGGCGAACGGCGTTCTCCCTGAACTCCGATGATGTTTAATTTCCGCGCAAATACATCGATTTCAATCAGATCATCCAGTTCCACTAATGCGATCGGTCCGCCGTCCACTGCTTCCGGACTGCAATGTCCGATCACCGGTCCCGTCGATGCGCCGGAGAACCTGCCGTCGGTAATCAATGCAATACTGCGGCCAAGTTCTTCATCGGAGCTGATTGCTTCCGAAGTGTAAAACATCTCCGGCATTCCGCTTCCCTTTGGTCCTTCATAACGGATAAAGACGGCGTCTCCTTTCTTTACCTCATGGCGAAGTACGGCGGCCAGGCACTCTTCTTCACTGTCGAATGGACGGGCGCGAAGAACCGCCTGATACATTTCTTTCGGACAGGCCGTATGTTTGATAACGGCTCCCTCCGGCGCCAGATTCCCCTTCAGGACGGCGATGCTGCCATTTGTCCCGATTGGCTCATCGTAAGGCCGGATGATATCCTGCCGCTCCAGATGGCAGCCATAGCGCCGGTTAAATTCGTCCAACCCCTTCGCGCAGCGTTCATAATATCCATTTTTCTTTAGTTCATCCAGATTTTCGCGAATTGTTTTTCCGGTCACCGTCATGACATCAAGATGCAGCTGATCCCGGATCTCTTCCATGATCGCCGGAACACCACCCGCATAATAAAAGCATTCTGCCGGCCAGCGCCCTGCCGGACGCAAATCAAGCAGGTAATGCGCTCCACGGTGCAGACGATCAAAAGTCTCGCCAGTAATTTCAATTCCCAGTTCATGAGCAATTGCCGGCAGATGCAACAGACAATTCGTACTGCCGGAAATCGCCGCGTGTATTAAAATCGCATTTTCAAAACTTTCCAACGTGACAATTTTTGCTGGCGTCATTTCCTCATCTCCAGCTATTTCCACCGCACGCCGTCCGGCCTGTCTGGCATACTCCAGCAAATCCGGACTTGTCGCCGGCATCAATGCGCTTCCAGGCAACGCAAGCCCTAACGTCTCAGCCATGATCTGCATGGTTGACGCCGTGCCGATAAAAGAACACGCGCCGCAGCTCGGACATGCGTTCTGCTTAGCCCATTCCAATCTCTCCTGGCCGATTTCTCCCCGCTCAAACTTTGCGCTGTACATCCCCAGCTGCTCCAGCGTAAGCATCTCAGGTCCCGCGTTCATTGTCCCGCCGCAGACCATAACTGACGGAATATTGACGCGCATCATACCCATCAGATTGCCCGGCATTCCTTTATCGCAGCTTGCCAGAAAAACGCCTGCGTCAAACGGAGTTGCCTGCGCGTGAATCTCGATCATATTGGCGATCATCTCTCGACTTGCCAGACTATAATTAATGCCATCCGTTCCCTGGCTTTCTCCGTCACAGATATCGGTGCAATAGTACCGGGCGCCATGGCCTCCCGCCTCTGCCACTCCTTTGCAGACCTCATTCACCAGAATATTCAGGTGACCGCTTCCTGGATGGCTGTCACCAGCCGTGCTTTCCACGATGATCTGTGGTTTGGACAAATCCTCCGGTCTCCATCCTGTACCGATTCGCAATGGATCCAGTTCCGGCGCTAATGTCCTCATTTTTTGACTTGTTAACATTGTTCTACCACCTGTTTCTTCAAATATTATATTTCTTTCCAAATACTTATCCGTATGTCCTCTTGTTTTTTCCCATTTATTAATCTGTATTTTTCATTGCCGCAAAAATCATTCTCACTATCGGTACAACGATCATCAGAAAAGCAATCACAAGTAAAACACAGGAAACCGGACGGGTAAGGAAACTAACCCAGCCATTTGCGGAATAACTCAATGCGCGGCGCATATTCGTTTCCAGTAACTCACCCAGTACAAACGACAACATGAATGGAGTCGTCGGAAGATCCGCCCAGCTCATAAAAAGTCCGACAAATCCCATACCGATACAGCAAACCACGGAAAACATATTGCTGCTTGACGTATACGCGCCAACAAGAATCAGCAACAGAATGCACGGATACAGAAAATGATACGGAATTTTCAACATAGCCGGGAAAATAGGCATGCCAATCATTTCAAATATCAGTACACATATAGCCGAAAAAATACAAGCCAGATAAATCATGTATACCACAGCCGGATAATTACGGATCATCAGCGGTCCGGTCACTACCCCCTGTACCGTTAAAGCACCCAGCAGCAGCGCTGTCGAGCCATCGCCGGGAATCCCCAAAGCGATAAACGGAATCAATGCGCCTCCGACCGAAGCGTTATTGGCGACTTCTGGTGCAATGACACCATCAATACATCCTTTTCCGAATTCATCCGCATGTTTCGAACTACTCTTGGCCTGAGCATATGCGACCACGTTAGAAAGACCGCTTCCCATGCCAGGCAGAAATCCGATCACCAGACCAATTACCCAAGAACGAATAATATTCCCGACATTATTTAACAGATCTTTTCCCGGCCAGCGAAAACGGCTTACTTTAATATTGCTTCCAAGCGTCGCTTTGTCGCCACGGGCATATTCTACCAATACGGTAGCGGTGGCAAACACACCCAGCATCATACAGCTCAGGCTAACGCCTCCGGAAAGATAATAACTGCCAAATGTAAAACGTGACGTACCGCATACCGGCGCCATTCCGATACATTTGATCAGAATTCCTAATCCGGTAGACATGAGCCCTTTGAACAATTTACCTTTTGAAAGGGAAACTATCATAGCAAGTGCACACATCCCCAGAGCGAAAAACTCCCAAGGCCCAAGTTTGACTGCAATTGACGCGATAACCGGGCAGGCAATCATTGCTACTATCATCGCCGGAACTGTGCCGATAAAATTGGCAACTGTACAGGCCGATAATGCGCGCACCGGATCTCCTTTTTTTGTAAACTGATAACCATCAAAACACGTGGAAATCGATGCCACATCCCCCGGAATTCCCATCAGAACGGAACCGATAAAGGATCCTGATGTACCGCCAACATAAATTGCACACAAAAACGCAATCGCTATCACCGGTCCCATTTTATATGTCATCGGCAGGACCAGAACAGTCAGCAAACCGCCGCCAAGTCCCGGAATTGCTCCAAATACTACGCCAAGCATAATTCCCGCAAATACCAGTGCCAGACAGCCCGGCGTCAAAAGTGAGGTCATCGCCTCAGCAAAATACTGTAGCATAAAATTTTTGATCTCCTTTTTCGATAATGCCTTTAAAACAACAGCCCTGATGGCAAAACTGTCTTAAATATACGTACAAACAGCAGCCATATAATTCCTGTAATCAGAATACAATATACGATTCTGACCCACAGGGGCACCTTCTTTTCTCCCGCCATCATAGTCATGGCAATAAACAGCATAACAGGGGATGCAATCACAAATCCCACAAAATATAATCCTAATGCATAAGCAATGATTACCAGAAGTAATTTCCCTAAATTGATCCATTGCTTTCCGTTCAGAAACACCTCATCTTCCTCCTGCCGCTGCAGGATAAGGCCAATTCCACTTAAGAAAAACAGACCGGCGGCAATATAAGGGAACATTCGCGGACCAGGTTCTCCGGTCGCTGAACTGCTATCAGGTATTTTGAGTTGTCTGGCCGCGATAAACACGACCAGACACATGATCAGGGAGATCACTCCGATTAATCTGTCCTTTTTCATTTTCTTCACTCCGAAACATTGTTGTATTTCCTGAGACTTTTCGATATCACATGGTTATTATTTGCTGCTCACATCATAACCCGCCAGCTCACACATTTCTTTTATTGTAGCGCAAACATCACTCCATGCCTGTCTGGATTCTTCAACGCTCATTGCCTCATAACCAGTATTAAAATTCGCAAGACTTTCTGCGACTTCCGCATCTTCAGCCGCGCCCTGAAGAACTGCATTGATTGACTCAACCAGCGCAGAATCCATGTTTGCCGGTCCAAAAACATACATATCGGATTTGAATACCACATCATATCCCTGTTCTTTCATGGTCGGCAGATCCGGTGCGTCCTTTGCACGCTCTTCATTGCAAATGCCCAGCAACTTCATATCACCGGCTTCCTCATACTGTAAGGCAGCGTCCAGACTAATCAATGTACAATCGATATTTCCTCCAAGCAGCGCGACAATCGAGTCGGCCTGTCCGCCTGCATCTACAAAATTAATATCAATCCCCGCACGATCTTCAAACAGCAACGCTTCCAGCTGTCCAAATCCTCCGTTCTGATTACCGAAAGTTACTGTTCCCGGATTTGCCTCGCAATAAGCAACCAGGTCTTCCAATGTATCATAAGGAGCGTCCGACGGTACGCAGAGTACATCTCCATTTCCCTGGTTCACCACATTGGCAATTACCGTAAAATTCTCAGGATCCGAAGGGTCTTTATCATAAATTCCCTGATAATACTGAATCGGCAATGTCGAATGATAAAACAACAAAGTCGCGCCATCTGCCGCCGCATTACGAACTGTCTCATAAGCAACGGTGCCATTTCCGGTTGAATCATTCACAACTGTCATAGCTTCGCCTGTTGCCGTTTGCAGATAATTCGTCATTACACGTGCCATACCATCGGTGCCTCCGCCAGCATTCGCTGCGACCACCCATTTAACGGTGCCGGTAGGCCACGCCACACTCTCAGCGCTCTCGCTGCTTTCTTCATTTTCCTTACTTTCCGCTGCACCCGCTGCTTCGGTTGCTACAGTTGTGCTTGCGGTACTGCCCGACTGACTTCCACATGCCGTCAAAACGCCCATTGTTGCTGCCAGAACTGCCAATTTTACTAAATTCATTCTCTTCATTTTTCTATTCTCCCTTTTTTATTTTACTTAATATGATTTTCAAACTTTCTTTGCTTCCATATCAAATTGATACCAGACTCCCTTTTCCGGAAGAAGCACAGTTGTATATGGCGCCAATCGATTTGTCTCAGCAATCGTATCCTCAATCACTTTTCTGCCTTCCTCTCCACGAACCAGAAAATATTCATGATGATGTGGCAGAATATAACGTCCGCCGATAGCCGCATACAACCTTGCTATTTGTTGCGGTGTCTCTCTCGGAAGCTGTGCGATTGAAATATCCGGTTCATACTGTCTGGCCTGAGCAATCGCATCCTCGGTGGCTCCGCCTCCCCAAATCAACAAACGCTGATTCCAGGGAAATGTAATCTTGTAATTCAGATATTCATAGCTTCCTAAAAGGCTCAGCATCTCCAGTTCTGCCGGCAGTCCATCTCTTTTCAGATTATCCTTCCAGTTTAACGGACAGTCCATCATCCCCAGATTGGTATGGCGTGAACGATAACATTCCACACGAAAATCATCTGTCTGAATCTCGTCACCAGGAGAACACAGACAAATCTTTGCCCCCGGAACATTGTATTGCCTAGCCAGTTCTATCCCACTGATTTTCGGTGCCAAAATCTCACAATCAAACCGCTCTCGAAAATACGGAATCTCCATCACATGGTCGAAATGAGTATGTGATACCAGCACGTAATCTGCCGCTTCTACACATTCTCTGCCTGCCAGCCGAAATTCACTTCTCTCAATGAACGGATCAATCAAAATCCCCTTTCCATTCGGCAAATGAATCTCATAGCAAGCATCATTGAACCAACGTATTTTTAATGATGACGCTGTCATTCCAATTGAACCCCCTTTCTGTTATGGCTTCATTCTTTTTGAATTTATAATACGTATTATGTTTGTGCCATCATTATACGAAATATTGCTTATTTTTTCAATATTCATCGTATGTTTTTTTCTTTTTTCTCCTTTTTGCTCAAAAAAAGATGCATAAAAAAGAATTTTCAGCTCCTTTTTTATGCAATCTGTACAATCCTTTTTCCATTTAGTTTGAGGTTCCGCCCGAAATCGTCATACGTTTTATCGCTGGGAATCCAATCTATCCTCTCTCTCATGCCACATTTTCAGAATCATTTGACGATTATAGGTCAAATGCATAATCATCGCACACCTCGCTCCAACTGAATCACCTGTCAGAATGGCATTTGTAATCGCCCGATGAGTCTGAATGGTTTCATCTTTCAACGTGCGCTTCGTCAGATTCGCAAACGTCATCACTGCTGAATTTATAATTGGAATCAAAGTTTCTACGACTTTGTTTTTACTGCACTGAGCTATGCAGGTATGAAATTCTATATCTTTCTCAATATGATCCTCACCTGCCAGATAAAGTTGTTCCACAGTATCGCAGAGTTCAACCAACTGTTTCATATCCTCTTCATTCGCATGATCTGCGGCTCTTGCCGCAATCTCAGGTTCCAACATCAGACGTACATCAAATAAATCCAGCGCAAGTCTGTATTTATCATTCAGACGTGATAAACCCAACGGATCCTGTTCCAGAGAACGGTAACTGCGCACATAGGTTCCATCCCCCTGACGGACCTCAAGAATCCCCTTCGTCACCAGTCCCTTAACCGCTTCCCGTACCGTACCACGGCCCACATCAAACATCTCTGCCAACATAAATTCGTTGGGAATCTTTGTGCCAATTTCAACCGGAGTATTACGAATATAATCAATCAACTCTCCCTCAATCTGCATTCCCAATGTTTCTTTCTTTTTTCTGCTTTTTTGCTCTTTGATCATATTCTTATATTTCTCCATATTTGATTTCATCCTGATATTCTATCGGAGTATAACTATTATTAGTTGCTAACGCAACTTCCTATAATTTATATTATAACAACATCAGGGGAACGCCGCAATCGGCATTCCCCTGAAATTTTATCTTTTTACCATTCCCATATCCATTTTTGTCCCCGATTACACCTCAAAGATCAGATCACCGTAGCTCGGGAACGGCCACAGGTCTTTATCAACGATCATTTCCAGCTTATCCGCCGGTGCACGCAGCGCCGCCATCGCCGGCATCACCTCATCATGGTATGCATGAGCCTTTGCCGCTCCGTCTTCCATCGCGACGCATTTCTCTGTAATATCAGTCAGGGCAGCCAGCGCCACCTTCATATCGGACAGAAGCGCCGAAGTCTCAATCAAAAGCTCGCTCTGCACGCTGACATCTGCCTCCGGGCAGGCCGTCTTTACCGAATTGAGCGAACCAGCCAGCTCTGTCGTATATTTGATCACAGCCGGGATGATCTGCTTGCCGGCCATATCAATCATCGTCTTGGCCTCGATATTGATACACTTTGCGTAATTCTCATACTCAACTTCCGCACGGGAGAAAAGTTCTTCCTTGGTGAAGACGCCGAACTTCTCATACAGGTTGATCGCCTTTTCCGTAGTGATAACCGGGATCGCGTCTACCATCGAGCGGATATGCGGCAGGCCTCTTCTCTCAGCCTCAGCCACCCACTCATCGGAATAACCGTTGCCGTTGAAGATGATCCTTCTGTGCTCCATCAGCATCTTCTTGATCATGCTGTGAAGCGTGGTTTCAAAGTTATCCGCCTTCTCCAGCTCATCTACCGCATCCTTAAATGCTTCCGCGATGATGGTATTCAGCACCACGTTAGCCGGAGCGATCGAATCGGAAGAACCTACCATACGGAACTCAAACTTATTACCGGTAAACGCGAACGGTGAAGTACGGTTACGGTCAGTAGCGTCACGATCCAGATCCGGCAGGGTAGCTACGCCGGTCTTTAAGGTACCGCCCTTGAGCGAGTGAGTTGCCTCGCCCGCGCTGCAGAGCTGGTCTACCACGTCCTCCAACTGATCGCCGAGGAAGATCGAGATGATGGCTGGCGGAGCTTCGTTTGCGCCCAGACGATGATCGTTGCCGACATCCGCTGCGGACTCGCGAAGCAGATCCGCATGCACATCAACTGCCTTCAGGATGCAGGCCAGCACCAGCAGGAACTGCATGTTCTGGTGAGGCGTATCGCCCGGATTGAGCAGGTTGATACCGTCATCCGTAGTCAGCGACCAGTTGTTATGCTTACCGGAACCATTGACGCCTGCGAACGGCTTCTCATGCAGCAGGCAGGTCATACCATGACGGCTCGCAACCTTTTTCATGGTCTCCATCACCATCTGGTTATGGTCAACCGCCAGATTCGCCTCGTCATAAATCGGCGCCAGCTCATGCTGAGCCGGAGCAACCTCATTGTGCTGGGTCTTTGCGGTCACGCCAAGCTTCCACAGCTCGACATTCAGATCCTTCATATAGGCGCCGATCCGCTCACGGATCGCACCGAAATAATGATCCTCCAGCTCCTGGCCCTTCGGCGGCATCGCGCCAAACAGCGTACGTCCGGTATAGATCAGATCCTTTCTCTGTAAATATTTCTCGCGGTCTACAAGGAAATATTCCTGCTCCGGTCCTACAGACGGAACCACTCTCTTGGAAGTCGTATTGCCAAACAGTCTCAGCAAACGCATCGCCTGAGTATCGATTGCCTGCATCGAGCGCAGCAGCGGAGTCTTCTGATCCAGCGCCTCGCCCTTATAGGAGCAGAACGCAGTCGGGATGCAAAGTGTCACACCGCAGGCATCCTCTCTCAGAAATGCCGGTGAAGTGCAGTCCCAGGCGGTATAACCTCTCGCCTCAAAGGTCGCACGCAGACCGCCTGACGGGAATGAGGAAGCATCCGGTTCGCCCTTGATCAGCTCTTTGCCGGAAAATTCCATAATCACCTTGCCTTCAGAATTTGGCGTAGAGATAAAGGAATCGTGCTTTTCTGCGGTTACGCCGGTCAGCGGCTGAAACCAGTGTGTATAGTGCGTAGCACCTCTCTCAATCGCCCACTCCTTCATCGCATGCGCGACAGCACCGGCGATTGACGGATCCAGTTCTGCACCGTCCTCCATCGTCTTTTTCATCTTTTTAAATACGTCTTTCGGCAGACGCTCTCTCATGACCTTTTCATTAAAAACGTTATTACCGAAAATCTCTGCTACATTTAAAACATCGCTCATAGAATTTCCTCCCTCTTTTTCGGATTCTCCTCATCGCGCCGACCGCGACGCATCACTTAATTATCTAAGGTTTCCCTCGCTCCGTCAAGTGATTTTTCAATGCATTTCTGTCATTAAGCCGTGTCGGTTTTTGTTTCTTCTGAATTTTCTCATTTATTCTGTTGTTTTCTACGTTTCCCGCAAAATAAATGGAAAAGGCGTTCTTTCTTTTTTCAAGAAAGAACGCCTTTGTTCTCTAATAAGATAAACCATTCATGCAAAAAATGCAAGCACTTTTTCTAAAATTCCTTAAAAATATTCAGTCAGTCTCTTTTCAGGCCTTTCCTACGGAACCGAACAGCTCCATCTTTTCCTTAACGGTAGCCTTGATTGCTTCTGCGCCCGGAGCCAGCAGCTTACGAGGATCATAGCCCTTGCCCTGATTATCCTTGCCTGCCTCAATATAAGTGCGGGTAGCTGCTGCGAAGGAAAGCTGGCACTCGGTATTTACATTAATCTTTGCCACGCCCAGATCAATCGCTTTCTTGATCATGTCAGCCGGGATGCCGGTACCGCCATGAAGAACAAGCGGCATATCGCCGGTCTTCTCTTTGATCGCAGCCAGCGTCTCAAAGCTCAGTCCCTGCCAGTTTGCCGGATATTTGCCATGGATATTGCCGATGCCTGCTGCCAGGAAATCGATACCCAGATCCGCGATCATCTTGCACTCATTCGGATCAGCACACTCGCCCATACCAACTACGCCATCTTCCTCGCCGCCGATCGCGCCAACCTCTGCCTCAATCGAAAGACCCATCGCGTGAGCAACCTTAACCAGTTCTTTGGTCTTCTCAACATTCTCATCAATCGGATAATGAGATCCGTCAAACATGATGGAAGAGAAACCAGCCTTGATGCACTTGTAGCAGCCATCATAGGTGCCGTGATCCAGATGCAGAGCAACCGGAACGGTAATCTTCATCTCATCGATCATCGCCGATACCATCGCGGCTACGGTCTTAAAACCGGTCATATATTTGCCTGCACCCTCGGATACACCCAGGATAACCGGAGAATTCAGTTCCTGAGCTGTCTGCAGAATCGATTTTGTCCACTCAAGGTTGTTGATATTGAACTGGCCGACAGCATAATGGCCTTCTACTGCTTTCTGCAGCATTTCTGTAGCAGATACTAACATTTCAAAATACCTCCGTTTGAATATTTATTTAGATACATTGGTCTAATTATAATACATTTCCAGGATTTTGAATAGGGAAACTTTTAAATTTAACGTGAATATATTTCAGAGTTTTCGATTATAATCCCAGAATCTCCGCAACCGTGCTCTCCATCGTCTCCGCGTCGCATTCTCTCTTATGCCGGATCTGCGCATTGCGAATCTCCTCAACCGCCGCCGGCACTGGGACATTTGCCACCCGGCTCAGCTCGTCGATAATCGCAAATTCATCCTTGCCGGACTGATCGCCGAAAATCGCCTCCATCACGCTGTGGGCAAATTTGAACGGGCTCGCTGTGGACGCAATTACCGTCGGAGTATGATCGCCGGTTTCCTTCACGTAATCCCGGTAAACGCGCGAAGCTACACCGGTATGCGTATCGATCACATAGCCGGTCTGATCATAAAGCTCCCTGATCCCCTCCGCATTGGCCTTTTCATCCGCGTAACCGCCGATAAAGTCTCCCATCTCCTCCCGCATGGCATCCGTAACCTCATAAACGCCCTCTTCAGAGAGTTTCGCCATCAGGGACTGATTTTTATGGGCGTCACAGCCGGCGCTCAGATAAATCAGCCGTTCCAGATTGCTGGAGATCAGAATATCCATCGACGGGGACGAGGTCAGGATAAACTCCCGGTTGCGGTTGTAAACGCCTGTCTGGAAGAAATCGTACAGCACCTTATTGTCATTTGACGCGCAGATCAGGGTCTTCACCGGAATTCCCATCTGCTTTGCGAAATACGCGGCAAGAATGTTGCCAAAATTACCGGTCGGCACCGTGATATTGATCGACTCGCCGTTCTTGATCTCGCCGTTTTTCACCAGTTTTACATAGGCATAGACATAATATACCACCTGCGGAACCAGGCGGCCGATATTGATCGAATTGGCGGACGACAACTGAAATCCTTTTTCATCCAGTTTTTTGCCAAACTCACGATCGCCAAAGATTTTCTTTACTCCGGTCTGGGCATCGTCAAAATTGCCATGAATCGCTACTACCGCGGTATTATCACCCTTCTGAGTCACCATCTGCAGCTCCTGGATCCGGCTCACGCCGCCCTTTGGATAAAAGACAATGATGCGCGTTCCCGGCACATCCGCAAAGCCTGCCATGGCCGCTTTCCCGGTATCACCGGAGGTCGCTGTCAGGATGACGATCTCATTTTCCACATGATTCTTCTTCGCGGAAGTTGTCATCAGATATGGGAGAATGGACAGCGCCATGTCCTTAAAAGCGATGGTGCTGCCATGGAAAAGCTCCAGGTAATACGCGCCGTCAGCCTTTACCAGCGGAGCGATCTCTTCGGTGTCAAATTTGCTGTCGTAAGCATGCGTGATGCAGTATTTTAACTCTTCCTCTGTAAAATCTGTCAAAAACAGCTTCATCACCTCATAAGCTACCTCCTGATAGCTCATGTCGGCAAGCTTTTCTACCGGGACATCCAGCTCCGGAATGGAATCCGGCATAAACAGGCCGCCGTCATCTGCCAGTCCTTTTAGAATCGCCATCGAGGCGGACAGATTTTTTTCTCCGCCTCTGGTACTCTGATAAGATATACTCATATTTCGGGAATCCTTTCTTTATCAACCATCGGTCTATCTCTGATTCTCTGTGATTTTAGCACACTTTATCTCTGCACGCAAGCGGCGAGGTTTTCTTCCGGCTATTTTTCTGCCGGTTTTCCTGTTGCACTTTTTTTCAAATGCTGTTACACTATTTTGCGTTGAGAAGATATTGGCGAAGCGGTCGTCCCTGAGCGGAAATCATATCCTCCGAGGACCGCTTGCGCTTAAGTTTTTACGCAGCGATACTAAACTCACCGGAAAAACATCCGGTTCGTTAAGTGCCGACGTGAAAAATGTCCTCTGCGGATATGATTTCCGCTCAGGGACTACTATAATTGGCATACAACATTATTATCAGTTTTAAATATTAAGAACGAGGTGTGATTATGATAGAATTAATGAAGGGCCGCCCGGCGGATACGACCGGGCGCATGGAGCGGGAAATTGCGGTTTATGATCTGCTGGACAAGCTTGGCATTGAATATGAGCGTACGGACCATGATCATGCGGATACGATGGAGGCATGTCGTGAGATCGACCGTGTACTGGATACGATTATCTGTAAAAATCTTTTTCTCTGCAATCGTCAGAAAACGAATTTTTATCTGCTGATGATGCCGGGTGACAAGCCTTTTAAGACCAAGGATCTGTCCGGACAGATTCATACCGCCAGACTTTCTTTTGCGGATGAGGAGCATATGGAGGAGTATCTGCATATCCACCCGGGATCGGTATCGATCATGGGCTTGATGAATGACACGGAAAATCATGTGCAGCTTCTGATCGACCGGCCAGTGATCGAAAGTGAAACTCTCGGCTGCCATCCCTGTGTCAACACCTCCAGCCTGAAAATGCGCACCGCCGATGTACTTGAAAAGTTTTTGCCCGCGGTTCATCATGAGCCGATTATTGTGGATATGCCGGCGTGACATCTGATCTGATAAATCCTCCTGCTCTATTAAGAGCAGGAAAAGGCGATACCTGATTTTAAAAACCAGATACCGCCTTTTTTAACCAGACAAAATCTTACGCCAATATCGGCTTCATCGCCTCTGCCAGCTTATCCTTCTCTGCCTGTGCCTCTGCCAGATTTTTGCCGAGTGTGGTGAAGTAGGTCTTGATCTTCGGCTCAGTGCCGGACGGGCGGACGACAACGGTCGCTCCGTCTTCCAGGCCATAGATCAGGACGTTTGCTGCCGGAAGACCGGTCTCCTCGGACTTCTTATAGTCGGTAACCTTGACAACCTTATTGCCCGCGAATTCTGTCGGCGGGTTATCGCGCAGTCCCTGCATGATCCCGGACATCTTGTCCATACCGGTCAGACCCGGGAACTCAAAGCTGTCTACCTTATTCAGATAGCGGCCATACTCTGCGTAAATCTCTTCCAGACGCTGTTTGATCGAACTGCCGATGCTGCGATAATAAGCAGCCATCTCACAGATCAGCATGGAACCGATGATCGCGTCTTTGTCGCGTACATACGGGCCAGCCAGATATCCGTAGCTCTCCTCAAATCCGAAGATGAAACGGTCAACCTCTCCCGCCGCTTCCAGGCTTGCGATCTGATCGCCGATCCACTTAAAGCCGGTCAGAACATTACGCATCTCTACGCCATAGTGAGCCGCAACCGCGTCTGCCAGCGGTGTGGAAACAATGGATTTGACCGCTACCGGGTTCTTCGGCATCGTGCCTTTCTCGATACGGCCTGCACAGATATAATCCAGCAGCAGGACGCCCATCTCATTACCGCTTACCAGCTCATAAGAGCCGTCCGGACACTTCATGGCGATGCCCACACGGTCTGCATCCGGGTCGGTGGCGAGCATCAGATCTGCGCCAACTTCCTCGGCAAGCTTTAAGCCAAGCTCCAGAGCCGCATAGATCTCCGGGTTCGGATAGCTGCAGGTGGTGAAATATCCGTTCGGATACTCCTGCTCCGGCACGATCGTCACATCCGTAATTCCCATGTCATTTAATACATGGGTAACCGGAACCAGACCGGAACCGTTAAGCGGACTGTAAACCAGCTTAAGTCCAGCGGTCTTGCACAGACCCGGACGAACCTGGCGCGACTCGATCGCGTCATACAGTGCTTTCTTGCAGTCGTCTCCTACAAAACGAATCAGGCCGTTCTCAACGCCCTCGGCAAAGGATATGTACTTTGCGCCGTCAAGAACATCGGTCTTCTGGATCTCTGCGTAAACAATCGCCGCTGCGTCGTCTGTCATCTGGCAGCCATCCGGGCCGTATGCTTTATAACCATTATACTTTGCCGGGTTGTGGGACGCCGTCACCATAATACCCGCGTTGCACTGATAATAACGGGTCGCAAAGGAAAGCGCCGGAACCGGCATCAGCGCGTCATAAATCCGCACCTTGATTCCGTTTGCCGCAAGCACGCCCGCCGCTGTCTTGGCGAATACGTCACTCTTCAAACGGCTGTCATAGCTGATCGCCACGGTCTGATTGCCGCCCTGAGTCTTGACCCAGTTGGCAAGTCCCTGCGTCGCCTGACGGACCACATAGATATTCATCCGGTTCGTTCCCGCTCCAAGCACCCCGCGGAGTCCTGCCGTGCCGAATTTCAGCGCTACCGCGAAACGATCTTTAATCTCCTCATCATTGCCCTCGATGCGAGCAAGCTCCGGTTTCAGGTCAGCGTCCTCAAGATCGGCTGCAAGCCAGCGCTTATAATCATCCTGATACATAATAAACACCCCCGTAGTGAATTTTAAAAACTACTCTAACTATACCTCATTCTGAAAATGATGTCAATTAATCTCGTTCTGCGCCAGTAAAATTTTGTCACGGAAGTTTGACAGCTAAATACCTCTCGATTCTTCGCAAAGCCTTGAAACAGG
>JAJBUA010000104.1 GCA_020860565.1 Clostridiales bacterium | reverse complement strand
AAATGGAGTCTCAAAAAGCCGCGTTTTATGCGGGGTTGAGATTCCGAGAGTCTATGCCATATGGAACGGAGGTAGTGAGTGTGAGAGTAAGTGAGCTTGCGAAAGAATTAGGAAAAAGCAGCAGGGAAATCATAGATTTGCTGAGAAAAATGAATCAGGATGTGAAAACACATCTGTCAAATGTGAGTGACGAGCAGGTGCGGATGGTAAAGAAATCGCTTACCTCCAAAGAGCCGGAGCAGGTGAGGGCGGCTGCGGCAGATGCTCCGAAAAAGAAAGTGATCGCGGTATATCGCCCACAGAATTCCCAGCAGAGACCGGCGCGTCCGAGACCGCAGAATCAGGCAAGACCGGCATCGGGCCGTCCGCAGACAGCGGGAAGTACAGAGAGACCGGCGGTGAGACCGCAGGCGGCGGGAAGCATAGAGAAACCGGCGGTGAAGCCGCAGACTGAGGGAGCTGTGGAGAGACCGGCGGCAAAACCGCAGGCGGCGGGGAGCGCAGAAAGAACGGCAGCCAGAGCACAGGCAGCAGGAAGCGCGGAGAAACCGGCGGCGAGATTGCAGACCGCGGAGGGCGCGGAGAAACCGGCAGCAAGAACGCAGACGGCGGAAGGAATGGCAGCGAAGACACAGTCGGTGCCGGCAGAAGCAGCCAAGAGCCCGGCAGTGGCAAGAACGGAAGCGCCGCAGGATCAGACGGGCCGCAGCGGTGTTCAGGAACTGAGACGTCAGGATAATAATGCGGGCGGACGTGACGGCCAGAGACGTTCCGGCGGCGCACAGGGAAATCGTGACGGTCAGAACCGTACGGGCAGTTATGCGAACCGTGACGGACAGGGAACGAGAGACGGTCAGAGACGTTCGGGCAATTATCAGAGCCGTGATGGTCAGAATCGTACGGGCAGTTATCAGGGAAGAGACGGTCAGAACCGTACCGGCGGCTATCAGAGTCGTGATGGACAGGGAACAAGAGACGGTCAGAGACGTACAGGCGGTTATCAGAGCCGTGACGGTCAGGGTCAGAACCGTACCGGCGGTTATGGGAACCGCGACGGTCAGAGCCAGAACCGTACCGGCGGTTATCAGGGAACAAGAGACGGTCAGAGACATCCGGTCGGCTATCAGGGCCGTGACGGTCAGGGCCAGAACCGCACCGGCGGTTATCAGGGAAGCCGTGGCGGGCAGAGTCGTCCGGGCGGATTCGCAGGTTCCCGTCCGGGCGGACAGGGACGTCCGGGAGGCAGAGATTCCGGAGCCAAGAGCTTTGATACACCTCTGCAGACCAAGCCGACCAGCAGCCGTCAGGTGAATAAAAACACACGCAAGAATGATCGTTTTGATCGTAAGAATGTCAATGATGACGGGCCGAGAAGCAAGAGCGGTAAGGTATCCAGACATCCGTTTATCATGCCGCAGAAAACGGCAGAGAAGAAAGCGGAGGATACCGTAAAGGTGATTACGGTGCCGGAGATGATTACGATCAAGGATCTTGCGGAGAAGATGAAGATGCAGCCGTCTGTGATCATTAAAAAGCTCTTTTTACAGGGCGAGATCGTGACGATGAACTCTGAACTGAGCTATGAGAAGGCGGAAGAGATCGCGGTTGAATACGATATTCTCTGTGAGAAAGAGGAAAAGGTTGATGTAATCGCGGAGCTTCTGAAAGAAAATGAGGAAAATGAGGAAGATATGATTCCGAGACCGCCGGTGGTCTGTGTTATGGGTCATGTCGACCATGGCAAGACGTCTCTGCTGGACGCGATCCGTTCCACCAATGTAACGGCGCGTGAAGCAGGCGGAATTACTCAGCACATCGGAGCATATACGGTAGAAATCAACGGCCAGCAGATCACATTCCTGGATACGCCGGGCCATGAGGCGTTTACCGCGATGCGTATGCGCGGCGCACAGTCAACGGATATCGCAATTCTGGTAGTAGCCGCCGACGACGGTGTGATGCCGCAGACGATCGAGGCGATTAACCATGCGAAAGCAGCAAACGTCGATATCATTGTAGCAATCAACAAGATCGATAAGCCGTCCGCAAATATTGAAAAAGTAAAACAGGAATTAATGGAATACGAGCTTGTGCCGGAGGACTGGGGTGGCAATACGATCTTCGTCCCGGTATCTGCACATACGCATGAGGGCATCCCGGAGCTGCTGGAGATGATCCTGCTGACTGCGGAGGTCAAAGAACTCAAGGCGAACCCGAACCGCATGGCTCGTGGTCTGGTCATCGAGGCAGAGCTGGATAAGGGCAAGGGTCCGGTGGCGAGAGTTCTGGTGCAGAAGGGTACTCTGCATATCGGAGATAATGTCACCGCGGGACCGTGCTACGGCAAGGTGCGGGCGATGATGGACGATAAGGGCCGCCGTGTCAAAGAAGCGGGTCCGTCCATGCCGGTTGAGGTACTTGGCTTAAACGGTGTGCCGGGAGCGGGCGATGTCCTCATCGCAATGGAAAATGAGAAAGATACAAGAAGCTATGCGGAGACCTTTATCGCAGAAAGCAAGAACCGGATGCTGGAAGACACCAAGATGAAGATGTCGCTGGATGATCTGTTTGACCAGATCAAGGCAGGCAACGTCAAGGAGCTTCCGATCGTTGTCAAGGCTGATGTACAGGGTTCTGTGGAAGCCGTTCGCAGCAGCCTGCTGAAGCTTTCCAATGACGAAGTTGTGGTTAAGGTGATCCACGGCGGCGTCGGAGCGATCAATGAGTCTGACGTGACGCTGGCAGCGGCTTCCAACGCGATTATTATCGGATTTAACGTGCGCCCGGACGCAACCGCGAAGTCGATTGCGGATCAGGAGAAAGTAGATATGCGCCTGTACCGCGTCATTTATCAGGCGATTGAGGATGTAGAAGCGGCCATGAAGGGCATGCTGGAGCCGGTTTATGAGGAAAAGGTGATCGGCCATGCCATTGTCCGCCAGATCTTCAAGGCATCCAGTGTCGGCACGATTGCCGGTTCCTATGTGATGGACGGCAAGATCCAGCGAGGATGTACCTGTCGCGTAACCCGTGACGGCGAACAGCTCTTTGAGGGTGCGCTGGCGTCTCTGAAGCGTTTCAAGGATGATGTCAAGGAAGTGGCGACCGGCTATGAGTGCGGTCTGGTATTTGAAAAGTTCAACGACCTTCAGGAAGACGATATGGTCGAAGCCTATATTATGGTGGAGGTACCGCGCCAGTAGACTGCGCCGGGAATCCCTGCGTATTCTGCGGGAGTGACTGCCCGGACGGCAGCCCCGCAGATATGGATCAGGGAACGCGAAAAGAGATATCCGCCGGCAGAAAGGAATTTTGAGAATGCGTAAAAACAGTATTAAAAATACCAGAATCAATATGGAGGTTCAGCGCGAGATGAGCGAGATCCTCCGCAGCGGAATCAAAGATCCCCGGATACAGGATAAAATGATTTCAGTGGTATCCGCAGAGGTGACGACGGATCTGAAGTATTGCAAGGCTTATATCAGCGTTTTGGGAGACAGGGATACGGCGGCAGATGTGCTGGCAGGTCTGAAGAGTGCGACAGGATATATCCGCCGTGAACTTGCTCACAGAGTCAATCTGCGCAATACTCCGGAGATTCAGTTCATATTGGACCAGTCCATAGAATATGGTGTAAACATGTCGCATCTGATTGATAGGGTTAACAGGGGAGGTGTTTCGGATGAGCATACTGACACGGATGGCCGAAGCGGCGAAGACGATCGCGATCCTGGGGCATGTACGTCCTGACGGCGACTGCGTAGGCGCCTGCCTGGCAGTCTATAACTATTTGAAACAAGAGGTTCCGGAAAGAGAGATCCAGGTCTATCTGGAGGAACCTCCGGTGAAGTTTTCCTATCTGAAGGGATTTGAGACGATCAGCCAGAATGCGGGAACCGGGAAGATCTATGATCTCTGTATCTGCCTGGATGCCAGCGATAAGGAGCGTCTTGGCAATTTTGTCCCTTATCTGGATCACGCGCGGCACAGTCTCTGTGTGGATCATCATGTGACGAATATCGGTTACTGTGAGAAAAATGAGATCCTCGCGGATATCAGTTCGACCTGCGAGCACCTGTGCCGGTTTATGGAGAAAGACCGGATCAGTAAAGCGGTCGCGGAGTGTCTCTATACGGGGATTCTTCACGATACCAATGTGTTTAAAAACAGCAATACCTCCGGCCGGACCATGGAGACTGCCGGGATGCTGATGGATAAAGGAATCAATTTTAACCGGATTATCAATGAGAGCTTTTACCAGAAAACTTATATTCAGAATCAGATCCTTGGGCGCGCCCTGCTGGAAAGCATCACGCTTCTGGACGGAAAGTGTATTTTCAGTGTGATCCGGGAGAAAGATATTGCCTTTTATGGTGTGACGGGAAGCGATTTTGAAGGAATTGTAGAGCAGTTGCAGATTACAGCCGGAGTAGAATGTGCGATCTTTATGTATGAGGTCTCGGATCATTACTACAAGGTGAGTATGCGCTCGGGTGAAAAGGTTGATGTCGCGAAGATCGCGGCATACTTTGGTGGCGGCGGCCATGTGCGCGCGGCCGGCTGTTCGATGGGCGGGAGCGTACATGATGTGGTAAATAATCTGACATTACATATCGAGCAGCAGCTGAATGACTGGGAACAGGAGCACTGATGGACGGGATCATCAACGTTTATAAGGAAAAAGGCTGGACCTCACATGATGTTGTCGCCAGGATGAGAGGAATCCTGCGGATCCGTAAAATCGGCCATACCGGAACTCTCGATCCGGATGCTGAGGGCGTTCTGCCGGTATGTATCGGCAGAGCGACCCGGCTGAGCGATATGATGGCAGATCAGAGCAAAACCTATCGTACCGTGATGCTGCTGGGCATCGTGACAGACACTCAGGACGTGTCCGGCACGGTGCTGGAAACGCACGTCACAGACGATGTGACGCAGGAGCAGGTTCTCTCTGCTGTCAGGAGTTTTGTGGGCCCTTACCGGCAGATCCCGCCGATGTATTCGGCTCGCAAGGTTAACGGCCGGAAATTATATGAGCTGGCGCGCGCCGGCAAAGAGGTGGAGCGGGAAGCGAAAGAGGTGCAGATTCTGGACATCTGTGTGGAGGATATGGCTCTCCCGCGGGTGACGATGACGGTGACCTGCTCTAAGGGAACCTATATCCGTACGCTCTGCCATGATATCGGACGGCAGCTTGGCTGCGGGGCATGCATGGAGCATCTGGTTCGGATCAGGACAGGCCGTTTTCGGATCGAGGACAGTCTGAAGCTGGACGAGGTCGAAGCGCTGCGGGATGCCGGAGAACTGGAGACGAGAGTTCTGAGCCTGGATACCGTATTTGAGGATCTGCCTTCGCTTACGGCGGTTGCGGGGACAGCGGGGGACAAGCTGCTGCATAACGGAAATCCCTTTTTGCCGGAACATGTGAACGCTGCGTTTACAGCGCAGGAGAATCAGAACAGTGCGATCCGGTCGGAAGCGGACGTTGACGGTGCTGCGGCCGACAGGGAGAGCCGGATTCCGGCGTGTGCACAGGAGTATGAGAGAGCGCGGGTTTACGACAGCGAGGGCCGCTTTATCGGGATCTACGGATATGACCGGGAAAAGAAACGCTATCAGCCGCAGAAAATCTTCGGAGTTCCGCGTTAGCGGACAGATCCGTTTATTGAGGAGACTGTGAATGGAAATCATTGCAGGGACAAGACAATTTCAGATCGATGAGCCGACGTCGGTGACCATCGGGAAATTTGACGGAAGGCACAAGGGACACCAGAAGCTTTTGCGTATCATGCTGAAGCTGCGGGAAGAACTGGGGTATCAGGCGGCGGTATTTTCCTTTGATATGATGCCGTCCAAAGTCGTGGCCGGAGAGAAGCATGCGGTCATTACAACCAATCAGGAACGCCGCAATAACATGGAAAAGATGGGAATGGACTACCTGGTGGAATATCCCTTTGATGAAGAAGTGTCTCATATATCCGCGGAAGAGTTTGTCGGGCGGATCCTGGTCGGACAGATGAATGCCAAGGCCATTGTGGCAGGGACAGACTGTGGTTTCGGTTATCAGAGAGCGGGAAACGCGGAACTTTTACAGCGTCTGGCGCCGAAATATGGTTATCAGGCCATCATCATCGAGAAAGAACAGGATGACCATCGGGATATCAGCAGCACTTACATCCGTGAAGAGCTGGCACGGGGGAATATTGAGAAGGCCAATGAACTTCTGGGAGAGCCCTACGCGATTCACGGGGTTGTCGTACATGGAAACCATATCGGGGGACCGCGGCTTGGCTTCCCGACGGCCAATATCCTGCCGCCGCCGCAGAAACAGCTTCCGCCGTTTGGTGTTTATGTTTCCCGTGTCTGCGCGGATGGGAAGTATTATAACGGAGTGACGAATATCGGGAAAAAACCTACGGTGGAGTGTGACGCGCCGGTAGGGGTGGAGACTTACCTGTTTGAACTGGAGGAAGATCATCTGCTGTATGGGAAGAATATTGAGGTGCAGCTGCTTCATTTTGCGCGGCCGGAGAGGAAGTTTGAATCGCTGGAGGCGCTGAAGGAGCAGATTGAGAGGGATAAGAAGGGGGCAGCGGATTATATTTCCAAGTGCCGGGAGCAATTTTGATGGTGAATCGTTCGTCCCTGAGAGAAAAGATATCCTCCGAGGACCGCTTGCGCTCAGGTTTTCACGTAGCGGTACTCCATATGACGTGTCACTGGCACGTCATATGGATGCTAAGGCATAAGTTCGCCGGAATAGCATCCGGCTCACTAAGTGCCGACGTGAAAAATGTCCTCTGCGGATATTCTTTTCTCTCAGGGACTACTTTATTGGCATATAAAATATAATGTGTTGTAAATTGTGTGATCGGTTTTGATATATGGGAAATATAATCCGGATGGGGGATAGATGGTATATGAGATGCTGTCTATCCTTTGTTTTTTATGCCAAAAGTGGGGAGAAAACCCATTTTCTTTTGCTTTTTATGGTTCTGTATGGTATAATCGGATGATAAATACGGGTCTGTGGTTATGAATCAGATGTTTGTATCATTTGATTGAAAATGGGCCATACTTACGGAAAAGGAAGAGAACCATGAATAAGATGCATCAGGGGCTGCTTTTGTGTCTCTTTTCGCTGGTCTGGATGTTGGCTGGCTGTGGTGGGACCGGGCGGCTGGAAAATATGCCGACTTCGCCGGAGCCGATCGTGGTGGAGCGCGGAGAGACGGTGGCGGCTGCGGAGAATTCGCCGGAGGAAAGCGAAGAGGAAGCAGCAGCGGAGACGGAGCTGCAGACGGAGGAGCTGCCGCAGGAGGGGGCGCCCCGAAGGGAGCCTGTTAAGGTTAAAGGAGTCTATATTTCTGCCTATGTGGCCGGAACCACATCGATGATGGACGAGCTGATCGCGAAGATGGATGAGACCGAGTGTAATACGGTTGTCATTGACATCAAGGACGATTATGGCCGTATTGTCTGCGAGATGGATTCGGCGATGATTCAGGAGATCGGATCGATCAAAAAATACATTCCCCAGGTACAGGAATTAACGCAAAAACTTCATGAACATGAGATCTATGTGATCGGACGGCTGCCGGCTTTTCGTGACGCATGGCTGGGCGATGTGCGCCCGGACTGGTGTGTGAAGCTGGCTGACGGGACGGTGTTCCGTGACCGTGACGGCAATTCGTGGATCAATCCGTATTGTGAGGAGGCCTGGGATTATCTGGTAGAGATCGGGAGACAGGCAAAGAGGCTGGGCTTTGATGAGATTCAGTTTGATTATGTGCGTTTCTGTACGGAGAAGGGGATGCAGGATGTGGTGTTTGACGAGGAAGACATCCGGGGGCGTTCCCGTACGGATATTATCCTGGAATGTATGGATTATCTGTATGAGAATCTTAAGGCCGAGGGACTCTATGCGTCGGCCGATGTTTTCGGCGCCATTATCAATAATGATGTGAATGCGGATTCGGTCGGGCAGATTTACGGAGAGCTGGCGAAGCATCTGGATGCGATCAGCCCGATGATCTATCCGTCTCACTATGGGAGTGGTTATTATGGCATCGATCAGCCGGATCTCTGTCCGTATGAGACGATTACTGCTGCGCTGAATGACTCCCGCAGGGAGCTGTATTTTGCGGGTGCCGGAGGAGAGCCGATTGCCGAAGTGCGTCCGTGGCTGCAGGATTTCACGGCGTCATGGCTGCCGGAGTACCGGGAGTATGGGGCAGAGGAGATCCGGGAGCAGATCCAGGCGGTTTATGATGCCGGGTATGACGAGTGGATGCTGTGGGATGCTTCCTGTAAATATGCATGGGAAGGTCTCCGCTCGCCGGAGGAGGCAGAAGCGGAGAGCCATGAGATCGCCGAGTCCCGCGCTGCTTTGCCGGAGACAACATGGGCGGAGGAGACGGAAGCAGCGGAGCAGGGTGCTGCTGAAGAACCAGAGGCGGGCGAAACGGAGGGTATGACAGAGAAAACATCAGAGTCAGCCCCTGAGACATCTGCCTCATGAAACTGTGTCAGTTCCATGTGGAAGGACAAAAAGATTGAATAATATCGGATATCCGATTATAATAGAATCGTGAAATGACAGTGAGCAGGGAAATCATCCCTGCTCAATTAACTCAATTGAGGAGACGGTTATGAGACAGCGCGAAGTACATCCGGGAGAATTTTACCGGCATTTTAAGAATCGATATTATCAGGTGATCGCGGTGGCCATTCACTCGGAGACGGGGGAACCGATGGTGGTTTATCAGGCGCTCTACGGAAATTTTCAGATCTATGTGCGTCCATATGACTTATTTGTGGGTGAGGTGGATCATGAGAAATATCCGGAGGTATCGCAGCGGTATCGTTTTGAACGGGTATATCCGGCCCATGGCACAAATGATGATATGGGTACGTGGAAGACTGCCGGCAGAACAGATGGTACAGCGTTTGCTGAGAACGGGGAATCCGTGCGCAGGGATGATTTTGTCGGAAAGACAGAGCGGGCTCCGGAACCCAATCCGGATCTGCTGGCATTTCTGGATGCGGATGATTATGCTTCGCGTATGGAATGTTTGCAGCGGCTGGAAAAGAGCGCTTCTCAGTCGGATATCGACAGTATCTGTGTGGCGCTTGATATCCATGTGCATCCGGGAGAGATCTGGTCGCAGATCGCGCAGATCCGGAAAAATCTTTCGCTGCAGGAGCATTACGACGGCAGCCGTCTGAGGGGATAGCCATGTTTGATCTGGAAGAAGAGTTAAAAAAACTTCCCGCACAGCCGGGAGTTTATCTGATGCATGACGCAAAAGATGAGATTATTTATATTGGAAAGGCGATCAGCCTGAAAAACCGCGTTCGCCAGTACTTTCAGAGCAGCCGTGACAAGAGCAGCAAGATCCGTCAGATGGTTTCGCGGATCGCCCGTTTTGAATATATCATTACGGATTCGGAGCTGGAGGCGCTGGTTCTGGAATGCAATCTGATCAAAGAACATCGACCCCGGTATAATACGATGCTGAAGGATGATAAGGCTTATCCCTATATCAAGGTAACAGTGTCGGAGGAGTTCCCGAGGGTTCTTTTTTCCCGGACGATGAAAAAGGACAAAAACCGCTATTTCGGCCCGTATACCAGCGCGGGCGCGGTGAAAGAGACGATTAACCTGATCCACAGGATCTACCGGATCCGCACCTGCAGCCGCAGTCTTCCGCGGGATACCGGCAAGGAGCGTCCCTGCCTGGATTATCATATTCATCAGTGCGACGCGCCGTGCCAGGGACTGGTCAGCCGGGAAAAGTATGCGGAAAATGTCAGTCAGGCGCTGGAATTTTTAAACGGACATTATGATAAACTGTTAAAGGATCTTGAGACGAAGATGCTGGAAGCTTCGGAACGGATGGATTATGAGAAGGCGATCGAGTACCGGGATCTGCTGGAAAATGTCAAAAAGGTGGCCCAGAAGCAGAAAATCACAAGCAGCGACGGGGAAGACCGGGATATCATCGCGATGGCGCGCGCGGACCGGGATGCGGTCGTGCAGGTATTTTTTGTGCGGGAGGGAAAACTGATCGGACGGGAGCATTTCCATGTGACAGTCGGAGCGGAGGAGAGCCGCCCGCAGATTCTGGGGAGTTTTATCAAGCAGTTTTACGCGGGGACGCCCTATCTGCCCAGAGAGCTGTGGCTTCAGGAAAAGCCGGAGGATGAGGAACTGATCGTGCAGTGGCTGAGTTCACGCAGGGGCCGCAGGATCCGGATCTTCGTGCCGAAGGCGGGACAGAAGGAAAAGCTGGTTGAGCTGGCAGAAAAGAATGCGCACCTTGTGTTGTCACAGGATACGGAAAATATCCGCAGGGAGGAACTGCGTACGATCGGCGCCATGAAGCAGGTCGGCGAATGGCTGGGACTGGAACGGGTGCGCCGGATGGAGGCGTATGATATTTCCAATATTTCCGGATATGAGTCTGTGGGATCGATGGTTGTGTATGAGGACGGACGTCCGAAGCGGAGCGACTACCGCAAGTTTCGGATCCGGACCGTGGTGGGACCCAATGATTACGCGTCGATGCGCGAAGTACTGCTGCGGCGGTTTTCTCATGGTCTGGAGGAACAGGAAAAGATGCGTGACCAGGGGATTGCCGAGGAGATGGGGCGCTTTTCGCGGTTTCCGGATCTGATCCTGATGGACGGAGGGCGCGGACAGGTCAATATCGCGCTGGAGGTGCTTGGCAAACTGGGACTGGAGATCCCGGTCTGCGGCATGGTGAAGGATGATTATCACCGCACAAGGGGAATCTATTATCAGAATGTTGAGATCCCGATCGACCGTCACTCGGAAGGATTCCGTCTGGTGACGCGGATTCAGGATGAGGCGCATCGGTTTGCGATAGAATATCACCGCAGTCTGCGGGGAAAAGATCAGGTGCATTCTGTGCTGGATGATATCCCGGGGATCGGAGTTGCGCGCAGGAAGTCGCTGATGCGGACCTATCGCTCTCTGGAAGAGATTCGTGCGGCGGATGTGGAGGAACTGAGCCGGATCCCCGGCATGAACCGGAGCGCGGCGGAGAGTGTATACCATTTCTTCCGTGAGAACCCTGATGAGAAGGGAAATCAGCAGCAGAGTGTGGAACCAGTGAGCGGAAAAACGGAAGATTCATCCATGTCCGGCCGCAGGGAGAATTGAAATCCAGGGATGACATTCCGGTGGATTTATGGTACTATGTTTAGTGTGAATGTTGGAAAAGGAGCGGTCTTTGTAATGTACGGGGTTACGATAACAGAATTGATTCAGAAAATGAACCTGCGTAATATGGCGCCGGAAATCGATACGGATAAGATTGTGCTGGAGTGTGCGGATGTGAACCGGCCGGCACTGCAGCTCACCGGCTTTTTTGACCATTTTGACCATGACCGTGTGCAGCTGATCGGTTCCGTAGAATACGCTTATATGATGAATATGGAGCCGAATTCCAAGGTGGAGATCTACGCAAAGCTTTTGTCCTGTGAGATTCCCTGCCTGATTTACTGCCGGGGCAATATACCGGACGACATCATGCAGAATATGTGCCGGCGCTATCAGGTGCCCCTGCTGGTGACGGATGAGAGCACCTGTGGGATGATGGCGAAGATCATCACCTGGATATCAGCACAGCTTGCGCCGATGATCAGTGTTCACGGAGTTCTGGTTGACGTTTACGGCGAGGGCGTGATGATGATGGGCGAGAGCGGGATCGGCAAAAGTGAGGCTGCCCTCGAACTGATTCGCAGAGGTCATCGTCTGGTTACCGATGATGTCGTGGAGATTCGCAGGATCAGTGAAGACACGCTGATCGGGAGTGCACCGGATATCACGAAGCATTTTATCGAGCTTCGCGGAATTGGTATTATCGACGCCAAGGCCCTATTTGGTGTGGAGAGTGTAAAGGATACCCAGCAGATCGATATGGTGATCCGGCTGGAAGAGTGGAATAAAGAGCGTGAATACGACCGTCTCGGTCTGGAAGATCATTACATGGAATTTCTGGGCAATAAGGTCGTCTGCTACAGTGTTCCGATCCGTCCCGGCCGTAACGTGGCGGTTATCGTGGAGTCGGCGACGATCAATCACCGGCAGAAGAAGATGGGGTATAATGCGGCTCAGGAACTTTATAATCGTGTCCAGGCAAATTTTGGAAAGGCTGTGTTGAGGGGATGAGTAGTTTTTCAGAAAAGCTGTTTCAGATTTTGCCGGCTGAACAGATCCGCCGGGAGGAACCGATGGACGTCCATACGACGTTCCGGGTGGGAGGCCCGGCGGATTATTATGTGGAGCCGGCCGATGTCTCAGAGCTGGCGGCTGTGCGGGAACTCTGCCGCAAAGAGAACGTACCCTGTGAGATTCTGGGAAACGGCAGTAATCTGCTGATTGCGGACCGGGGAGTTCGGGGAGTGATGATTTCATTAAAGAGAGGCTGGTCAGAGACGACTGTCCGGGGCGACGGGATCCGGGCGGGAGCGGCTGCGATGCTTGCCGGAGTGTCCCGGCAGGCGCAGAGAGCGGGACTGGCCGGGCTGGAGTTTGCTTCCGGGATCCCGGGTACCGTGGGAGGAGCGGTTGTTATGAACGCCGGCGCCTATGGCTCTGAAATGAAAGCGATCCTGACAGAAGTGGTTGTACTGACGCCGGAGGGGGAGGAAAAGACGCTCTCCGTGGAAAAACTGGAGCTGGGTTACCGCACAAGCTGCATTTCTCGAAACGGCTACGTGGTACTTGGCGCCGGGATGAAGCTTATGCGGAGTGATCCGGATGTGATTGCTCAGAAAATGGAGGAGCTGGCGGCGCTGAGAAAGGCAAAACAGCCGCTGGAATATGCGAGCGCCGGGAGTACGTTTAAACGGCCGGAGGGATACTTCGCCGGGAAATTGATTCAGGACGCCGGGCTGCGCGGATTTTGCATCGGCGGAGCACAGGTATCGGAAAAACACTGCGGCTTTGTGATTAACCGGGGCGGAGCGTCCGCGGCAGATATTTACCGGCTGTGCAGGCAGGTGCAGCAGAATGTGAAGGAGAAGTTCGGTGTCACGTTGGAGATGGAAGTAAAACTTCTGGGTACATTTGGCTCCGGAGAGGAAATTTAAGGATTCAGACAGAGGTATGAGATGTCTTTTTCATCCGATGTAAAAGAAGAATTGTCGGGAAAGATCAGCCCGGCGCGTCATTGCCGGATCGCGGAGACTGCAGCCATTATCAGTCTGTGCGGCCGCCTGCAGAGCTGGGGGGAAGACGGAACCGGATTTAAGGTGCAGACAGAAAATCTGTCGGTGGCAAGAAAATACTTTACTTTATTAAGAAAAACCTTTAATATTGAGGTGGATATTTCCATCCGGCAGAGTCCCGGCAACCATCAGAATCGCATGTATGCGGTCGGGATACCGGACGGCCGGGATGCTGAGAGGGTCCTGCAGTCGTGCAAGCTGCCGGATCCGGATAAAAGCGGACCGGAAGCGCTGGCGCCGGTGCAGAACGTTGTGACACAGAACCTGTGCTGCAAACGGGCATTTCTGCGGGGCGCGTTTCTGGCGGCAGGGTCGATCAGTGACCCGAAGCGGTTTTATCATTTTGAGATCGCATGTCTGTCGAGGGACAAGGCTGAGCAGATCCGGGATCTGATGCTGTCCTTTGATCTGGAGCCGCGTATCGTGCACCGGAAAAAATATGACGTTGTCTACATCAAAGAAGGAGATCAGATTGTCGATATCCTGAATGTGATGGAAGCGCCGACGTCATTGATGCAGCTGGAAAATATCCGGATCCTGAAGGAGATGCGGGGAAGTGTGAACCGTAAGGTGAACTGTGAAACCGCAAATATCAACAAGACGGTATCTGCCGCTGTCAGACAGATGGAGGATATCCGGTATATCGAGGATACCGTCGGCATTGGCAGTCTGCCGGATAATCTCCGGGAGATTGCGCAGCTGAGACTCCAATATCCGGAGGCGACGCTGAAAGAATTGGGAGACGCGCTGAATCCACCGGTGGGGAAATCCGGGGTCAATCACCGCCTGCGTAAGCTGGGGGTAATTGCGGACCGTCTTCGGGAGAAAAAACCAGAGAAGTAAAGACGGCGGACAGTTAGAATTGAGGAGGAAAATTATGACGAAAAAACAGATCAAAATCGGCCTTGCATCCGGCCTTGAGGCCAGACCGATCGCGGTGCTGGTTCAGATCGCAAGCCAGTTTGAGAGCAGTATCTATGTGGATATCGGTAATAAGCGGGTGAACGCGAAGAGCATCATGGGTATGATGACGATTGCGATGGATACGGGAGATGAGATTACGATCAGCGCGGATGGGCCGGATGAGGAGACGGCGATGGCGGGGATCGAGAAGTACCTGAGGGGCGAGAATTAAAGAGGTGTCATTTCATGGGCAGGTTTTCCGGAGAGTGGGGGACCTGCCTTTTTTGGGTTGCGGATGCAGTCGAGCGTATGATATACTTTGAGATATTGAGTTCGGATATTAATGTAGTTTTACGACAGGGAACGGGAAAGAAAGAGGGAGAGGATTTTGGCGTTTACACATCTGCACGTCCACACGGAATATAGTCTGCTGGACGGTTCCTGCAAAATTAAAGAGCTGGCGGCGCGGGCGAAGGAACTGGGGATGGACAGCATGGCCATCACGGATCATGGTGTCATGTACGGAGTGATTGATTTTTACCGTGCATGCCGGGAAGTGGGAATTAAGCCGATTATCGGCTGTGAGGTCTATGTGGCTCCGGGTTCGCGGTTTGACCGGGAAGCGGGGGCGGGTGAGGATCGCTATTACCATCTGATCCTGCTGGCGGAGAATAATCAGGGATATGCCAATCTGATGAAGATTGTGTCCAAAGGGTTTGTGGAGGGTTATTATTACCGGCCCCGTGTGGATCTTGAGATTCTGGAGCGTTATCATGAGGGGATTATCGCGATGAGCGCGTGTCTGGCCGGGGAGATTCCGCGTAATCTGGAGCGGGGGATGTATGAGGAGGCGGTAGAAGCTGCGCGCAGATATGAGGGAATCTTCGGTAAGGGGAATTTCTTTCTGGAGCTGCAGGATCATGGGATCCCGGCGCAGAGGGATGTTAATCAGGCTCTGCTGCGGATGAGCCGGGAGCTGGGGATCGGGCTTGTTGCGACGAATGATATTCGTTATATACTGGCAGATGACGCTCAGGCGCATGATATCCTGCTGTGTATTCAGACGGGCAAGCGGGTCTCGGATGAGAAACGGCTGCGTTATGAGGGCGGGCAGTATTACTGCAAATCGGAGGAGGAGATGCGCCGGCTCTTTCCTTACGCACCGGAGGCGATTGAAAATACGCAGAAAATCGCAGACCGGTGTGAGGTAGAGATCGAGTTCGGTGTGACCAAGCTGCCTAAGTTTGACGTGCCGGAGGGGTATGATTCGTGGACGTATCTGAATCATCTCTGTGACGAGGGTATGGCAAAGCGGTATCCGGATGATGATGGTACGCTCAGGGAGCGGCTGAATTATGAATTAAACGTGATCAAAACGATGGGATATGTGGATTATTTCCTGATCGTCTGGGATTTTATTCATTTTGCGCGGTCGAATGGCATCATGGTGGGTCCGGGGCGCGGTTCGGCGGCGGGCAGTGTTGTGGCCTATACGCTGGAGATTACCAATATTGATCCGATCCGCTATCAGCTCCTGTTTGAGAGATTCCTCAATCCGGAGCGGGTGTCGATGCCGGATATCGACGTGGACTTCTGCTTTGAACGGCGTCAGGAGGTCATTGATTATGTTGTCCGCAAATATGGTAAGGACAATGTGGTTCAGATTGTGACCTTTGGTACGATGGCGGCTAAGGCGGTGGTGCGCGACGTGGGGCGTGTGCTGGATATGCCTTATGCGCGCTGCGACCAGATTGCCAAGATGATTCCGGGAGATCTGGGTATGACTCTGGATAAGGCGCTCAAACAGAGCCCGGATCTGAAAAAGGCGTATCAGGAGGACGAGGAGGTCCGTTATCTGATCGATATGTCGAGGCGGCTGGAGGGGCTGCCGCGGCATACGTCGATGCATGCGGCCGGCGTGGTGATCGGCCAGAAGGCGATGGATGAATTTGTGCCGTTGTCGCGTGCGCAGGACGGTACGATCACGACGCAGTATACGATGACGACACTGGAGGAGCTCGGCCTGCTGAAGATGGATTTCCTGGGACTGCGTACCCTGACGGTGATCCGCGACGCGGTGCGTCTGATCGAGAAGGATACCGGGGTGCATGTGGCGATCGAGGATCTGGATTATCAGGATAAGGCCGTCTTTGACTCGATTGGTACCGGGAAATGCGAGGGGGTCTTCCAGCTGGAAAGTGCGGGCATGAAATCCTTCATGAAAGAACTGAAACCGCAGAATCTGGAGGACGTGATCGCCGGGATTTCCCTGTATCGTCCGGGTCCGATGGATTTTATTCCCAAATATCTGAAAGGGAAAAATGACCAGAATGCCGTTACTTATGATTGTCCGCAGCTGGAGCCGATCCTTGGTCCGACTTATGGATGTATCGTTTATCAGGAGCAGGTCATGCAGATCGTGCGTGATCTTGCCGGATACACGATGGGGCGAAGCGACCTGGTGCGCCGCGCAATGTCTAAGAAAAAGACGTCCGTGATGGAGAAGGAACGCAAAAATTTCGTATACGGAAATGAAGAGGAAGGCGTGGCGGGCTGCCTGAAAAATGGTATCGATGAGCGGACCGCCAATCAGATCTACGATGAGATGATCGACTTTGCGAAGTATGCGTTTAACAAATCGCACGCGGCCTGCTACGCGGTGGTTGCTTATCAGACGGCATTTCTGAAATATTATTATCCGAAAGAATTTATGGCGGCGCTGATGACTTCCGTGATGGACAATACCTCAAAGATCTCCGAGTACATCCTTACCTGCCGCCAGATGGGAATCGAGATCCTGCCGCCGGATATCAACGAGGGCGAGAGCGGATTCTCTGTATCCGGAAACGCGATTCGCTATGGACTGTCTGCGATTAAGAGTGTGGGACGCAGTGTGGTGGAAACGATTATTGAGGAGCGGGAGCGAGGCGGCCTGTATGTCACCATGGATGATTTTGTGGAGCGTATGACGGGCAGGGAAGTGAACCGGCGCACACTGGAAAACTTTGTCAAATCCGGTGCGATGGACAGTTTGCCGGGCAACCGCCGCCAGAAGCTGGCGATTGCGGATGATCTGCTGGAAGAGAAGAGTAAAAAGCGCAAAAACGGGCTGGAAGGGCAGATGACGCTCTTTGATTTTGCGATGGAGGAGGATAAAAAGCAGTATCAGATCTCGATGCCGGATGTGCAGGAGTATCCAAAGGCGGAGCTTCTTGCGTTTGAAAAGGAGGTTCTCGGCATCTACGTCAGCGGACACCCGATGGATGAATATCTGGACGTGTGGAAGAAAAGTGTTACGGCGAAGACAACGGATTTTATTGTCGACGATGAAACTGGAAAGGCGATACTTAATGAAAATGATTACGTGACGGTCGGCGGTATCATCGCAGAGCGGGTGCAGAAAATCACGCGGAACGGAAAGATGATGGCGATTGTCACGCTGGAGGATCCGCTGGGCAGTGTTGAGGTGCTGGTATTTCCCAATCATTACGAAGATCACCGGGAACTTTATGCGGAGGAAAACCGGGTGTTTATCCAGGGACGGGTGGCGATGGATGACGGTGCTGCGGCAGGAAAAGTGATTCTGGACAGGGTCATTCCCTTCGACGCGGTGCCAAAGGAGCTGTGGCTGCAGTTCGCCGACAAACCGTCTTATGACCGGCAGCAGAGGGAGATCATGGACCTTCTGGGCGGTTTCAGAGGCGAGGATACGGTGGTCATCTGGCTGGCGAAAGAACGGGGCAAAAAGGTCCTCCCGGACAGCCGGAGAGTATCCGCTGATGCGGATTTGCTGGAAAAGCTTGAGAAAAAACTGGGAACGGGAAATGTTAAACTTATAGAAAAAGGATTGAAAAGCGGCAGAAAATGATTTAAACTAATACCGAATTTTGGAGAGGAGGATAACTCATGGCAAAAGAAGTGAAGACAATCGGCGTACTGACCAGCGGCGGCGATGCTCCGGGTATGAATGCGGCGATTCGTGCGGTGGTCCGAACTGCCTGTCATAAGGGCCTGAAGGTGAAGGGCGTGATGCGTGGATACGCCGGACTTCTCCAGGAGGAGATCATAGATATGGACAGCGCTTCTGTGTCCGGCATTATATACCGCGGAGGCACTGTATTGAATACTGCGAGGTGCGAGGAATTTGTGACGCCGGAGGGACAGAAAAAAGGCGCTGATATCTGCCATAAGCATAATATTGACGGCATGGTAGTGATCGGAGGAGACGGTTCCTTCCGCGGAGCCGGCAAACTGGCAGAACTGGGGATCAACACGATCGGCGTGCCGGGCACGATCGATCTGGATATAGCCTGTACCGATTATACGATCGGCTTTGACACCGCGATCAATACTGCGATGCAGGCGATCGATAAGGTCGTAGATACTTCGGCTTCCCATGAACGGTGCAGTATTATTGAAGTAATGGGACGCAACGCGGGATATATCGCTCTCTGGTGCGGCATCGCGAACGGAGCAGAAGAAATCCTTCTCCCGGAGCGGTGGAACGGCAATGAGCAGGAAGTTGTCAACCGTGTACTGGAGTGCCGCAAGAAGGGCAAGAAGCACTGCATCATCATCAATGCGGAGGGTATCGGACATTCAACGTCAATGGCGCGCCGTGTAGAAGCAGCGACCGGCATCGAGACACGCGCAACCATTCTCGGCCATATGCAGCGCGGAGGTTCACCGACCTGCCGCGACCGCATGTTCGCGTCGATCATGGGGGCGCGCGCAGTTCAGCTTCTGCTCGACGGGAAGAGCAATCGTCTGGTAGCGTACAAACACGGCGAGTTCGTAGACTTCGACATTCAGGAAGCTCTGCAGATGAAGAAGGATATTTCGGAAGAGCAGTATGAGATCTCGAAATTGCTGGTGCGGTAGAGCGACAATATCGGGGGATATTTTGACATACCGTCCGTCCGTGCGGGAGAATCATATCTTCCGAGGACCGTTTGCACTTAGGTTTTCACGTAGCGGTACTAAACTCACCGGAAAAGCATCCGGTTCGTTAAGTGCCGACGTGAAAAATGTCCTCTCCAGATATGATTCTCCCGCACGGACTAGTGTAGTATCTACGTCAGTGTATAATAAATTGGTCAGAAAGCCCGGCACCGCGAAAGGCGTCTGCCGGGCATTCTGCGCGAAATCACGCAAAAGGAGAATCGATTTGGGACGAGAAAATGACTGGGAAACCACAGATACTCAGGATGAAGAAAATGTAGTTCTCTGTGGTTCTAACAGCTACAACCGGAAATATTATTTTAATGAGATGTTCGCCAATATCCCGCAGGAAGTGCAGGATGAGCTGCAGATCCTCTGCGTCTGGTTTACCGAGGAGTGCGGCGGTATCCTGACGCTGGAATTTAATGAGCGGGGTAATCTGCTGCTCAAACATACGACTTCGGAATATGACGGATATCATGATGAGATCGGCGCGGACTTAAAGATTCGCCAGATCCGGAGAGAACGGGAAGAACTGCTGCTGTCGCTGGAGCTCTATTATAAGACCGTGGCGCTGGGAATGACGCTGGAGGAGATTGAAGCGTCGAATCAGGAAGATGAAGAGTGAGTGGGATGACAGGAATGACTTTGAAAAAACTCCGGATCGGAGACGTTGAGGTCGGGACGCCGGTATTTCTGGCTCCGATGGCGGGCGTTACGGATCTGCCTTTTCGCCTCCTTTGCCGGGAAATGGGCTGTGGTATGACCTGTACGGAGATGGTCAGCGCCAAGGCGATCTGGTTTTCCAATCGCAAGACCTGGGATCTGATGAAGACCGGAGAGGATGAGCATCCGGTGGCCGTGCAGCTCTTTGGTTCGGATCCGGAGATTCTGGGAGCGATGGCACACCGGATCGAGGAAGAACCCTTTGATATCATTGATTTTAATATGGGATGTCCGGTGCCCAAGGTCGTCGGCAACGGCGAGGGCTCGGGGTTAATGAAGGATCCGCAGCTGGCCGCTCAGATAATGACTTCTCTGGTAAAGAGCGTGAGGAAACCGGTGACGGTAAAGATCCGCAAGGGCTTTGATGATGATCATATCAATGCGGTGGAGATCGCAAAGATCGCGGAGAGCTGTGGTGTAGCCGCGATTGCGGTGCATGGCCGGACACGGGCTCAGTATTACAGCGGCAGGGCGGACTGGGATATCATCCGGCAGGTAAAAGAAGCGGTAACGATACCGGTGATCGGCAACGGGGATATCTTCGAGGCGGAGGATGCCGCCAGGATGATGGAAGAGACCGGGTGCGACGGAGTGATGGTCGCCCGGGGCGCCCAGGGCAATCCGTGGATTTTCCGCGAGATCGCGGCATTTCTGAAAAACGGGGAGAAGATATCGAAACCGGATGTGCGTGAGATCAGAGAGATGATTCTGCGCCATGCGCGGATGCTCGTGGAGTTGAAGGGAGAAAAGACCGCGGTCCGGGAGATGCGCAAGCATGTCGCATGGTATACGGCGGGGATTCGCGGAGCGGCGTCGATCCGCAGGGATTCCGGTTCTGTGGAAACCTATCAGGAACTGGAAGAACTGCTGGTGCCGCTTATCCGGATGGAGCGTGTTGTGAGATAGTGCACTGAGACCGGGATCAGGGGTGTCGCGCAGGGTATAGTATGGGAAAGTGTGCAGTGCATGAAACAGAGAGAGCGTAAACGGCACAACAGAAGGAGTGTGCAACCTGCATGATTGCGGTGTCTGTGTGGCTTGACAGGGTATGATTCTTGACATATAATGTTAGGATAATTGGGTCAGAAATGATGGGATCCTCTGGATAAGGAGAAAAATGATGGCAGAAAAGAAACATATTTTGACTTACGCAGGCTTAAAACAGTATGAGGATGAACTGCAGGATCTGAAGGTAAACCGCCGGCGTGAGATCGCGCAGAAGATCAAAGAAGCAAGAGAACAGGGAGATCTTTCAGAAAACGCGGAGTACGATGCGGCAAAGGATGAGCAGCGTGATATCGAGCTGCGGATCGAGGAACTGGAAAAGCTCCTGAAAAACGCGGAAGTCGTCGTGGAGGACGAGATCGATCTGGACAAGATCAATATCGGGTGCATGGTTCGTGTTTACGATATGGAATATGAGGAAGAGATGGAATTCAATCTGGTCGGTTCCACAGAGGCCAACAGTCTCCAGAATAAGATTTCCAACGAGTCCCCGGTGGGCCGTGCCCTGATCGGCAGGAAAGTCGGCGAGATTGTAGATGTGGAGACTCTGGACGGGATTATCCAGTATAAGGTTCTGGAAATCCAGAGAGTATAAAGCAATCAGGAAAATTAAGTATACAGACAACGAGGAGCAGAGGGATGGCAGAGCAGCAGAATCAAAAGAAACAACAGCAGCAGCCGGATATTAACCAGCTGCTGAAGGTCCGCAGGGAAAAACTCGCGGAGCTTCAGGCGGCCGGCAAGGATCCGTTCAGAATCACAAAGTATGATCAGGATACCCACAGCCAGGCGATCAAGGATCATTATGACGAGTATGAGGGAAAGGAAGTATCCATCGCCGGGCGTATGATGTCCAAACGAGTGATGGGCAAGGCGTCCTTCTGCAATATCCAGGACCGGGACGGCAACATTCAGTGCTATGTAGCGCGGGATGATCTGGGCGAGGAATCCTATAAAGATTTTAAGAAGATGGACATCGGGGATATCGTCGGTGTGAAGGGATACGTATTTACGACAAAGATGGGCGAGATCTCTGTTCACGCAAAATCTCTGGTTCTTCTTTCCAAGAGTCTGCAGATCCTGCCGGAGAAATATCATGGCCTGACCAATACGGATCTCCGTTATCGCCAGAGATATACGGATCTGATCATGAATGAGGATGTCAAGAAGACCTTCATTATGAGATCGAAAATCATCAGCGCGATCCGCCGTTATCTGGATGGTGAGGGCTTCATGGAAGTGGAAACGCCGATGCTGGTGTCCAATGCCGGCGGTGCTGCGGCGCGGCCGTTTGAGACTCACTATAATGCGCTGGATGAAGATGTGAAGCTGCGCATTTCTCTGGAACTGTATCTGAAGCGTCTGATTGTCGGCGGTCTGGAGCGCGTTTATGAGATCGGCAGGGTATTCCGCAATGAAGGGCTGGATACGCGGCACAATCCGGAGTTTACGCTGATGGAGCTTTATCAGGCGTATACCGATTATTACGGGATGATGGATCTGACGGAGAATCTCTACCGCTATGTGGCGCGTGAAGTCTGCGGGACAGATAAAATTACGTATTCGGGTGTGGAAATCGATCTGGGCAAGCCGTTTGAACGTATGACGATGATCGACGCGATTAAAAAATATACCGGGATCGACTTTGATGAGATCACGACAACCGAGGAAGCCAAAAAGCTGGCGGATGAGAAAGAACTTCACTACGAGGACCGCCATGTCCGCGGCGACATCATCAACCTCTTCTTTGAGGAATTTGTCGAGGAACACCTGATCCAGCCGACCTTTATTATGGATCATCCGGTTGAGATCTCACCGTTAACCAAGAGAAAACCGGATAAGCCGGAGCAGGTGGAGCGTTTCGAACTCTTCATCTACGCGCGCGAGATGTGCAATGCTTATTCCGAACTGAACGATCCGATTGATCAGCGTTCCCGCTTTGAGGAGCAGGAGAAGCAGTTTGCTGCCGGTAATGAAGAGGCAAACCATACGGACGAGGATTTCCTGAACGCGCTGGAGATCGGCATGCCTCCGACAGGCGGCATTGGGTATGGCATTGACCGTCTGGTGATGCTGCTGACGGATTCGCCGGCGATTCGGGATGTAATCTTGTTCCCGACGATGAAGAGCCTGGAGAAATAGAATCGTTGATTTTACAATGTTTTCGGGCATTTTTTGAGGCAAAATATTTCGAGATTAACCCAATTTTAACCCATTTTAGATAGAAAGCTATAAAAAAACAGGCACCGGACAGGAGTAATTAAAGCCTCCTGCTGCCGGTGCTTTTTACATTTCCTTTGAAGTCGGCAGACCGTTCTTTTTCCTCAACGCATCCACAAATTCGCAGAGCGTATTATATAATTCCATTGAATCCGATTGCCGTATCTGACGAGGCCGAATCATTCTGGATAAGGCTGCTGTATTGGAAAGGGGATGTGATACCGCTTCAATTCCCTGTATCTCCGTTTAAATTCCTCGTTGTCAGTTTCTTCGCATTCCTGCCGGTATGATTCCAGCGCCTTGTCAATCTGGAAAATCGTATATTGATCCAAGCGCCTTTTTTCCTCCCGGTTTTTTATCAGACGTTCCGTGCGGTCGTTGAGATCGCCGGAAGCGGCTCCATTGAGCTTGACGGCGGCACCGATCCGGCCACTGTCCTTGAGATCATTCAGGAGAACATGAAGCCGGTACTGATGTCAATTCTCAAGAGCGAAATTTACGAGGAGGGGGATTTGAGCTATGTGTATTGATTATATTGACAGGTTACGGGAAACGCGATTTAAAGCGTTTCTTAACCGACCGCGATAATTTCCTTGCTTCCGTGCGTAAAATCGAAGCACGGGGCTACCACAAAGCGAAAAACGGTTAATAATGGTGATTGAAGAATCTGCGGCGACATGGTAAAATATGGTCATGGGAAACCAGAGAGCCAAGGCGGCTTACCCTCCTTTTCGGAGGGGCTACCCTCCAGACGAAAGAAAGGAGGGATTGCCAATGAATGTTACATATTCGGATTTAATCCAAACTGGAATATTTGTTGTCACCCTTGTTGGTCTGTGCTATCAAATTTTCAGGGGAAAGAAATAGCCGCCACTACTGCAATAGTGACGGCTGATGCTGTAAAGCATTAAGCATTGTTATTTTTGAGGGTAGGCCGCTTCTCTGGCTTTCCCTTTTCTGCTCTTACTATACCATATTTGGCAGCAGGACACAAGGAAAAATCAAAAATTTTATTATTCGCCAAATAGTACATTAAATGCGAAAGGAAGCGAACCGCTTCCGGACGCATTTATTTTTTTATGGGCTTTAGCCTGTTGAAGGCATTGGAGTTTTTCGTGTTCCGAAAAATGGAAATGCCTGAAACAAAAAACCACCTACTGCTATGCGGGTGGAGTCAAATCGTTATACAAAAAATCACCTTTCCGCTACAATAGAGTTGTTCAGGCACTATTGCAAGAAAGGAAAGGTGATTTTATGGCGAAAAAGAATTATGATTTGGCTCACACAAAATGGATGTGTAAATACCACATCGTAT